>NZ_JAMBPS010000002.1:0-430719 GCF_024206515.1 Paraburkholderia sp. CNPSo 3281
GATGAGGTGTTGCTGGTCAATTCGAGTGGTCTGGTGCGCTTGCGGGGGCAGAAACTGAAGCTCTCGATTGCGCTCAAGGGGCTGCGCGTGGCGGCCCGTCCAAAGGACGACGAAGACGGTGTATTCGAGCTCTGGTTTGCCCATCACCGTGTCGCGACACTTGACCTGAAAGCAGCATTGCCGTGAGTATCAGGTGTCAACGATGTCCTCATACATGTGTCAATCATGTCTCCAGTCTGTACACCGCTGCAAAGAAAGGAGGTGCCGCCCCGCACAGGGGCAACCCAGGCATACCGACACGAAAACAAGGAAAGGCCAACTCCGCACGCAGCCCAAACAAAATCACTTCACCGCAGGCAAAATCTTGCCGACGCAGGCACCAAAGCCCACGCGATAGCCATCGCCCTGGCACCAGCCCGCGAGCGTGAGTTCGTCGCCGTCTTCGATGAAGCCGCGCGTGCCGCCGCTCTTCAGTTCGAGCGGATTCTTCGCGTTCCACGTGAGCTCGAGCAGGCTGCCGAACGAGTCCGGCGTCGGGCCCGAGATCGTGCCCGAACCCATCAGGTCGCCCACGCGCGTGTTGCACCCCGCCACGGTGTGATGCGCGAGTTGCTGCGCCATCGACCAGTACATGTGGCGGAAATTCGTGCGCGCGATGGTCGTCGCCTCGGCCGCGCCATCGGGGCGCATCAGCACTTCGAGCGAAATGTCGAATGCGTGGTCGCCCTCGTGACGCAGGTATTCGAGCGGCTGCGGTTCCTGCACCGGCTGCGCGACGCGGAACGGCGCCAGCGCGTCGAGCGTCACAACCCACGGCGAGATCGTGGAAGCGAAGGTCTTCGCGTTGAACGGCCCGAGCGGCACGTACTCCCATTGCTGGATGTCGCGCGCGCTCCAGTCGTTGAGCAGCACCATGCCGAAGATGTGGTCCTCGGCGTCTTCGCACGCGATCGGCTCGCCGAGCGCATTGCCGCGCCCGACAATGAAGCCCGTTTCCAGCTCGATATCGAGCTTGCGGCACGCGCCGAACACCGGGCGATCCTGATCGGGCAGCTTCAACTGGCCGTTCGGGCGGCGCACCGGCGTGCCGCTCACCACCACCGACGAAGCGCGGCCGTTATAGCCGATCGGCATCTCGGACCAGTTCGGCAACAGCGCATTCTTCGGATCGCGAAACATCGAGCCGACGTTCGTCGCGTGTTCCTTCGACGAGTAGAAGTCGGTGTAGCCCGGAATCTGCACGGGCAGATGCAGCTTCGCGTCGGAGAGCTTCACGAAGGCGCGCTGGCGCAACGCCGCGTCGTCGCGCAGCGCGGCCGTTTCGCGCGCGAGCAGCGACGAAAGCTGCACCCGCACGCTGCGCCACGTCTCGCGGCCAAGCGCGATGAAGTCGTTCAGCGCGGCACGCGCAAAGACGTCTTGCTGCGCGCCCGCGGGCAGACTCAGCAGCCCGGCTTCGTGCAGCACCGCAAGGTCGGCCACGAGGTCGCCGATCGCCACGCCCACACGCGCCTTTGCGTTGTGGGTATTGCTGAACACACCGAACGGCAGGTTCTGGATCGGGAAATCGCACTGGGCGTCGTTCGCGCTCTCGACCCAGCTCTTGCGCCTCGCGTCGAGCGTTGCCTTGAGTTCGTCCGTCATGGTGCTGTTCATTGCTGCTCCGGATTGAAGTGTTTCGTGAGGCCTTGCCAGCACTCGTAGTAATGCGCCTGCAGCTGGCTCGTTTCGAGCGCGTAGCGCGTCGGGCGGATCAGCGTGCGGGTCTCGAACATGAAGGCCATCGTGTCGCCGACCTTGTGCGGTTTCGTCGTGTCGGCATGCGAGGCTTTTTCGAAGGTCTCGGCATCCGGGCCGTGACCCGACATGCAGTTGTGCAGGCTCGCCCCGCCCGGCACGAAGCCTTCGGCCTTGGCGTCGTACACGCCGTGCACGAGGCCCATGAACTCGCTCGCCACGTTGCGGTGGTACCAGGGCGGACGGAACGTGTTCTCCGCCGCGAGCCAGCGCGGCGGGAAGATCACGAAGTCGATCGAGTCGACGCCCGGCGTGTCCGTGGGCGCGTGCAGCACGAGAAAGATCGAGGGATCGGGGTGGTCATAGCTGATCGAGCCAATCGTGTTGAAGCGGCGCAGGTCGTACTTGTAGGGCGCGTAGTTGCCGTGCCACGCCACCACGTCGAGCGGCGAGTGGCCGATGTCGGCGCGCCAGAGCTGGCCGTTAAGCTTGGTAACGAGTTCGAACTCGCCTTCGCGGTCTTCATACGCGGCGACGGGCGTGAGGAAGTCGCGCGGATTCGCGAGACCATTCGAGCCGATCACGCCGAGATCGGGCAGACGCAAGAGCGCGCCGAAGTTCTCACAGATATAGCCGCGTGCTTCGCCATCGGGCAAATCCACCGTAAAGCGCACACCGCGCGGGATCACGACGATCTCGAAGGGCTCGACGTCGAGCCGGCCCATCTCCGTGCGGATGGCAAGACGCCCTTGCTGCGGGACGATCAGCAGCTCGCCGTCGGTGTTGTAGAAAAAGCGGTCGACCATCGGCCGGTTCGCTGCGTACAGGTGGATCGCGCAGCCGCTCATCGAGGCCGCCGAGCCGTTGCCCGACATCGTCACCCAGCCGTCGATGAAATCGGTGGGCTCCGTGGGCATGGGCAGCGCATCCCAGCGCAGCTGGTTGGGCGGCGTGGGCGGCACATCGCCGAAATCGGCGACGAGGCGCGGCGCACCATTCACATCGAGGCGCGACGTGACCGGGACAAACGGCTGATGCACCGCGCCCGGACGGATCCGGTAGAACCACGTGCGGCGGTTGTGCGAGCGCGGCGCGGTGAACGCGGTGCCCGAGAGCTGCTCGGCGTACAGGCCATAGGCGCATCGCTGCGGCGAGTTCTGGCCTGCGGGCAGCGCGCCCGCCAGCGCCTCGGTCGCGAATTCGTTGGCAAAACCGCTCATGTAGCCATGCTGGACTTCGGTTGGGTGCCGCAAAGGTGCGTTCATAGCTGTCTCTCCACGTTCTCGGGCCGTGACGTAAGGTCACGAGATTTACGAATAGTAAAACCAATTACGATTAGTGAAATTAGGCGTAAACCCTGACGAACGGCCGGTCGCCTCCAGAACGGGCGCGAATGGTCGATAACGTTATGACCAAACAGTCCATCCGGCGCGGCTGCGGGCTGCTACCATCGGGTCATGCGACCCCGTGCGGGGCTCTCGCTTTTCACCCGCTTTCACCCGCTTCCCGCTACATCACCATGATTGCTCCCACCATTCCCGAGCTCGTTGCCCGCGCCGCCGACCATCCGTTTCTCGGCGAGCACCTGGCGATGGGCACTGGCACTCACGCCAAAGAGGCCGTGGCGCGGCGGCGCGGCATGGAGCTATTGAGCGCCTACGAGCCGATTTACGACATCAGCGTGCACAGCGGGGCGCAGTCGCTCACCGCCGATCTCGCGATGGCCTCACGCTTTGGCGATGAACTCGGCTTTCAGGCAGTCACGCTGCGCGAACAGGACGGCTTGCTCGCGCCCTGCGACGCATTCAGCGACACGCTCGACGATCCCGACCTCGTCGCGGTCGACCGCATGGTGCGCGCGCTGCACGCCATCAATTTTCTGGGTGGCCAGCAGCACGGGCTACTCTTCCTGCGTGTGCACGAGCGGCTCCTGAAGAGCGTGAAGTACGACCATGGAAGGCATTTCTCGAACGTGCTGGTGTCGTTCGGGCTCAACCCCGGGCGCATCGTGATCGAGCTGCCGGCGGCGGCGGTCGCGCACCGCACCTTTCTCGGCTATCTCACGAAGAGCTATCAGCGGTACGGGTTCAAGGTGGCGGGCAATCTGCCCAATGCCGGGCAGATTCTTTCGGTGTCGGACGTGCCTCGGCCCGACTTCGTGAAGATGGATGCGGCGTCCGCGCTGCGCGATTCGATGGTGAAGCCGCTCGTGAGCTATGCGGCGCGGCTGCGCATTCCGCTCATTTTCAACCGCGTGACCGATGCGGCGCAGTTCGAGCAGTTGCAGCAATACGACGTGCGCTTCGTGCAGGGGCCGGTGTTCGCGGCCCAGGACAAGGTGATTTGAGGGTGTGATGCAAGCGCGGCGCCGGGCGGCGCCTGAGAGGCCTTAGAGGCTGACGGGTTCCTGCTCCAGCTCCACGCCGAAGCGCGCGAGCACGTCGCGCTGGATCGCCGCTGCGAGTTCGAGAATGTCAGCGCCGGTCGCGCCGCCGCGATTGACGAGCACGAGCGCCTGACGCTCATGCACGGCCGCCGCGCGCAGCGCACGGCCCTTCCAGCCGCACCGGTCGATCATCCAGCCCGCCGCGAGCTTCACGCGCCCGTCGGCCTGCTGGTACGAAACGATCTGCGGCTCGCGCACGACGAGCGTATCGAACTGCTGTGCTTCGATCACGGGATTCTTGAAGAAACTGCCCGCGTTGCCGAGTTCGAGCGGGTCAGGCAGCTTCGCGCGCCGCACCGCGACCACGGCGTCGAACACGGCGCGCGCATGCGGCGTCTCGCCGGCGTTGTGCTGCGCCAGCTCGCGCACGAGGTCGGCATAGCCCGCGTTGGGCTGCCAGGCCTTCGGCAGGCGGAACGTGACCGAGGTAATGACGAAGCGATCGCGCCCTTCGCGCTTGAAGAAGCTGTCGCGATAGCCGAAGCGGCAGGCGGCCGCGTCGAACTCGACGGCTTTGCCCGTCGCCATCTCGATGGCCCGCACCGCCACGCAGCGCTCGGCCATCTCGAGCCCGTAGGCGCCGATATTCTGAATGGGCGCCGCGCCTACCGTGCCCGGAATCAGCGCCAGATTCTCAAGGCCCGGCATGCCCGCTTCGAGCGTCCAGGACACAAAATCGTGCCAGTTCTCGCCCGCGGCCGCCTCCACGTACCAGGCGTGGCCGTCTTCGTAGGCGACGCGCTTGCCCGCCAGCCCCATGAGCAGCACGAGACCGTCGAAGTCGCGCGTGAGCACGACGTTGCTGCCGCCGCCCAGCACGAGCGTGCGCAAGCCCTGGGCGCGCGGATCGCGCACAGCAGCGGCGAGGTCGGTCTCGCTTTCGACCCGGCACGCGTAGCGCGCGCGCACGTCGAAGCCGAACGTGTTGTGCGCGCGCAGCGCAAAGCCGGCGGCAAACCACGTCGTGACGGGCGTTTGGATGACGGGCATCGAGGAAGAACGGAACATGGACAGCAGACGAAAAATGGCCGGAAAGGCCGCCGGCGGGCACCTGCGCACCACGGACTCGCCACCGGGCGGCGGCAAGCCGCCTTGGGCAAACGCAACAGCGCCGGTAGAATGGCGTCGGTCCGTGATTATAGCGAGTGCGCGAACCGCGGCCTGAAAATGCGTCGGCGGGCCGCGGAATACGGCTGCGACCCGCGGGCATTTAGCTTGCGTAGCTTTTGCATCGCCGTTTGCGCACCTCGTACTTTTTGGAGAAAGCAATGCCATCGTTTGACGTCGTCAGCGAAGCCAACATGATCGAAGTAAAGAACGCCGTGGAGCAATCCAACAAGGAGATCTCCACGCGCTTCGACTTCAAGGGCTCGGATTCGCGCGTCGAGCAAAAGGAGCGCGAGCTGACCGCGTTCGCCGACGACGACTTCAAGCTCGGCCAGGTGAAGGACGTGCTGGTGTCGAAAATGGCCAAGCGCAATGTGGACGTGCGCTTCCTCGACTACGGCAAGATCGAGAAGATCGGCGGCGACAAGGTCAAGCAGGTCATCACCGTGAAGAAGGGTGTGTCGGGCGACCTCGCGAAGAAGATCGTCAAGCTCGTGAAGGACAGCAAGATCAAGGTCCAGGCCAACATCCAGGGCGACGCGGTGCGCGTAACGGGCACCAAGCGCGACGACCTGCAAAGCGTGATCGCCATGCTGCGCAAAGACGTGACCGACACGCCGCTCGACTTCAACAACTTCCGCGATTAAAGCGGCAAGTCCATCGCATGGCGGGGCGGCTCGGGCCGCCCCGTTTCATTTCACACGCCCCGCTTTTTCTCGCGCTCAGTCCGCCGTCACCACGAGCGGCATGAGCACTTCGCCGGTTTCCAGCAGGGTCTTGAGGTTCGAGAGGATGCGCGGCCAGCCGCCCGACACCTTTTCGATGAAGATCGATCCCGCCCGCGCCATGCTGTGCGTTATCGTGAGCTTGACCGCGTGCTCAACGGGCTCGATGTCGATCGTGCAGTGCGAATCGCCCTCGGCATGGAGTTCGGCCAGGAACATGTTGCGCCAGCGCAGCACGAGCCGGCGCGGGGGATCGGATTCGACCACCGCGCCCGAGTCGGCAATCCGGCCGTCGGCGAAGCGCAGCGACCAGGGCGACCCCGTTTGCCAGTCGCATTCGTGATGCATGCCGAACCAGTAGCGCTCGGTGAACTCGCGGCTCGTGAGCGCCGTCCACAACGCCTGCGGCGTGGTGCGGATGAACGTGACGTAGACGAACGTCGAGTCGCCGGCGGCACTGCCTTGCGTGTGCTTGTCGCTACTCATGACTGTCTCCTTCAAGTGATCGCTTGAGGTCGACGAGCGCGCCCACGCGCTCGTGCTCGAATTTGCCGATCCAGCGCGCGGCAATCTCGCCGATGGGCACCGGATTGATGAAATGCCGCTTCTCGCGCCCATGCCGCTGCGTCGCGACGAGATTCGCCTCTTCCAGCACGGCGAGATGCTTCGTGACCGCCTGGCGCGAGATGGCCAGCCCCTCGCATAAATCGGTCAGCGTCTGGCCGTTTTTCGCATGGAGGCGGTCGAGCAGTTGACGGCGGCTCGCGTCCGCCAGCGCGCGGAATACGGCGTCGTCGTTCATGCATTGATTATGCAACCTTACGGTTGCATGTCAAGGTGAAAAAACGGCGCCGCAGCGCCGTCCTCTCCCGTCGCGCCGGCCTACTTGCTGGCGCCCGCCGCCTTCTTCTCGCCGATGCGGCTTTCCTTGCCCGCGATGAGCTTGGAAATGTTCGCGCGATGCCGCCAGAACAGCAGCACGCTCATGGCGAGGATGGCAAGCGCGACGATGCGCGGGCCGAACATGAACACGTAGTAGAGCGGCGCGAACACGGCGGCCGCCAGCGCCGCGAGCGACGAGTAGCGCGTGAAAAACGCGACGATGAGCCAGGTGGCGAGCGTGGCGACACCGAGAATCGGATTCACGGCGAGCAGGACGCCGGCAGCGGTGGCGACGCCCTTGCCGCCCTTGAAGCGGAAGAACACCGGATACAGGTGGCCGAGGAACACGGCGATCGCGGCGAGCGCGACGGCAGCGTCGCCCAGACCGTAACGTGGGCCGAAGTGCGCGACGAGCCAGACGGCCAGCCAGCCCTTGAACGCGTCGCCGATCAGCGTGAGGATCGCGGCCTTCTTGTTGCCGCTACGCAGGACGTTGGTCGCGCCGGGATTGCCGGAGCCGTAGGAGCGCGGATCGTCGAGGCCCATGAAGGCGCTCACGATCACGGCGAACGAAACCGAGCCGATCAGATAGGCGAGAACGGCGACGAACAGGTTGTACATGCACAAAACCCGGAGGAAGTGGAACGATGCGCGCCGGGCGGTAGCGATGGTCATCGCCGCCCGGCAACGCGCGACGGCGCTCATTCTACCGAAGCGCGGGCGCGCCCTGCCCGCAGCGCCGGCACAACCACGCACAAACCAGGGTAATCAGGGAAGCAACGGGAACTGAGGGGCGGATCCGCTCAGCGAGCGTCGCGAGTTATTCAACCGTTATTCGACGCTCGCGCACTGCACCGGCTTCGCGTTCAGGAGCGTCGTGAGCACCGCCGGGGCGAGGCTCACGAGGTAGCCGCGACGGCCCCCATTGAGCCAGATCTCGTCGAGTTCGAGTATGGTCGATTCGACATACACGGGCATGGCTTTCTTCGTGCCGAAGGGCGACGTGCCGCCCACCAGGTACCCCGAATGACGGTTCGCGACTTCGGGCTTACACGGCTCGATGCGCTTCGCACCGATTTGCCGTGCGAGATTCTTCGTCGACACCTTGCGGTCGCCATGCATGAGGACGATGAGCGGCTTCGCATTCTCGTCCTCCATCACGAGCGTCTTGACGACGCGATGCTCGTCCACGCCGAGTTGGCGCGCGGACTCTTCCGTGCCGCCGTGTTCGACATACTCGTAGGGATGCTCGCCGAATGCGACGCCCGCGCGGCGCAGCATCTGCGTGGCGGGCGTTTCAGACACGTGTTTCGTTTTGCTCATCGGCGCATTGTAATCGCACGCTTTGCAACAACTGCGCCAAACGCGTTTGCCAGGGTCAGCCGCGCGGATGATGCTTCGCGTGCAACAGCCGCAGCCGCTCGCGCGCGACGTGCGTATAGATCTGCGTGGTCGAGATGTCGCTGTGGCCGAGCAGAAGCTGCACGACCCGCAAATCGGCGCCGTGATTGAGCAGGTGAGTCGCGAACGCGTGGCGCATCGTGTGCGGCGAAAGTGGCGCATGGACACCGGCCGCCGCCGCGTGGCGCTTGATGATGTGCCAGAACTGCTGGCGCGTCATGCCTTCGGCGCGCGCGGTCACGAAGAGCGCGTCGGTCGTGCGTGCGCCGAGCAGCGCCGGCCGCGCCTCGCGCAGGTAGCGCTCGATCCACGCGTGCGCCTCCTCGCCGAACGGAATGAGCCGCTCTTTCGAGCCCTTGCCGAGGACACGCACGACGCCTTCGTTCAAGCCCACCTCGACCGTCTTGAGCGTGACGAGTTCGGTCACGCGCAGGCCGCTCGCGTACATCAGTTCCAGCATCGTGCGATCGCGCAGGCCGAGTGGCGTCTCGACATCGGGCGCGCCCAGCAGCGCCTCGACCTGCGCCTCGCTCAAGGTAGACGGAAAGCGCGGCGCCTGCTTCGCCGAGCGGATGCGCACGGTCGGGTCCGAATGCACGCGCTGCTCGCGCAGCGCCCAGCCGTAGTAGCGCCGAAACACCGAAAGGCGCCGGTTCGCCGACGTGGATTTATCGTCCTTGCGGCGCGCACTGTAGGCGAGCAAGTCGTCTTCGTGGGTCGTATCGAGCGCATTGGAGCGCTCGCGCGCGAGCCATTGCGCGAAGAGGCGCAGATCGCGCCGGTAGGCGTCGAGCGTGTTGCGCGAGAGGCCATGCTCGAGCCACATGGCGTCGCAGAACGTGTCGATGGAGGTGAGGCTCGACGCGAGCACTTCGGCCGCGGCGGGGTCGAGCGCCTGCTCCGTTTCGTCGGCGGCGTCGCTTGCGGCAAGCGGCGGATTCGTCGTCATCGTCATCGTGTTATCGCAGCTCAAATCGGTTCGACGTGCATTCGTGGGCGAGCAGCCAGCGCTTCACGTCGCGAAAGAAGCCTTCGCCGCCGTGATGCGCGAAGCCGCCGAGGCCGCTCGCCGACACCACGCGATGACACGGAATCACGAGCGGAAAGGGATTGTCGCCACACGCCTGGCCCACGGCGCGCGGGCTCACGCCGCCAATGCGCTTCGCGAGTTCGCCGTAGGTGAGGACTTCTCCCGCCTCGATTGCGCAGATGCCGTCCCACACGCGCCGCTGGAATTCGGTGCCGAGCGGTGCGAGCGGCAGGTCGAAGCCGGCGTCGGCGCTCTCGAAATACTGGCCGATCTGCGCGGCCGCGCGCGCGGCGAGTTCGCAATCGGGCTCGACGCTCGCCGTGTGCCGCGGCAGATAGACGATCTCGCGCAGCGCTTGCCCGACGGTACGGATGCCGACCTTGCCGAACGGCGCGTCGATCACTGCGTTGAACATCGTCGTCTCCTTCGCGCGCGAATGTTGCACGCCATGGTGCCGCGTTGTGCGCGCGATTTCCAGCGCGCCGTCGTTCAGTTTCATGTCCATGCCAGCCTCCGCGGTGTCCATTTGCGTCAAGCCGCCTCCAGCGCCCAAAGCACGTGCTCGCGCACGACGGCCGACGCGTCATGCTCGCGCTCGCGCAGCGCCTTCACGATCGCAGCGCGCGCGGCGCCGCCATCGTTGCTCGAGGCCTCACGCGTTGCGCGCAGTGCATTGCCCATTGCCACCGCGATATTGCGCGACCAGCTCTCGTAGCCGATGCGCCGTATCGCGCTGCCCTGCATGCGCTCGTCGAACTGCGCCGCACTCCAGCCGAACAGGTCGACGAGGCTCGCGCGATCGAGCCCATGACGCACGTCGAAATCCGCGACGGGCGCGGCCTTCGCGAATTTGTTCCATGGGCACACGAGCTGGCAGTCGTCGCAGCCATACACACGATTGCCGATCAGCTCGCGCAGTTCCAGGGGAATGATGCCCTTGAGCTCGATCGTGAGATAGGAGATGCAGCGGCGCGCATCCACGCGATACGGCCCGGTGATCGCCCCCGTTGGGCACGCGTCGATGCAGCGCGTGCAACTGCCGCAATGTGCGCCCGGCGTTTCCGGTGCGGCGCTGGCTGGGTCGTCGGCGTCGGTGGGCAGCGGCACGTCCACGTAGATCTCGCCGAGAAAGAAGAGCGAGCCCGCGTCGCGCTGCAGCAGCAGCGTGTGCTTGCCGCGCCAGCCCACGCCCGCCTTCTGCGCAAGCTCGACTTCGAGCACCGGCGCGGAGTCGGTGAACACGCGAAAACCGAACTGGCCGATCTCGCCCTCGATGCGCTCGGCAAGCTGCTGGAGTCGCGCGCGCAACACCTTGTGATAGTCGCGGCCGCGCGCGTAAATCGACACGACGGCGGCATGCGGGTCGGCGAGGCGCGCGTGCTCGCGCAGACGCCAGTCGGCGTGAACGCTCTGGTGGGCAACGTTCGTGCCAGCGCTCTCGCTGCGATCCGGGCCGCCTTGCGAAGCACTTTCGTGCGTCTTTCCCTCTGCATTCGGCGCGAGCGTATCGATGGGCAAATAGGCCATGCGCGCGGTGATCACGCGTCGCGTGCCGGCCACAAGCTCGGCGGGCCGCGCGCGTTTCATCCCATGTTTGGCCATATAATCCATCTCGCCGTGGCAGCCTGCTTCGAGCCACGCGGCGAGGCCCGCCTCGGCATGGGAAAGGTCGGCGTCACTGATACCGATCGCACCGAACCCCAGCTCGCGCCCCCACGTCCGGATGCGCGCCGCGAGCGCGGCAAGCGCCGCCTCATCGAGCAGCGTGGCCTGCTCGACGGCCGGCACAGACGACTCTCGCGGTGCGTTAGCTCGAGCATGCGCTTGAGCACACGCCTGAGCGGACGTTGGGTCGAGCGCCTCCGAAGACGCGCGCGCATCCTGCGCGGAGTTGGAAGGGGAGTGCGTGGGGTTCATTACGCCATTTTACGAGAATGCCCGACACGCCCGGTCACGACCACGCGCCGCTTTTGCTTGATCCATCCGCCGCCGTTCTCCTCGAACGCCGTTTCGACCTTGCAAACGCCGACGCCACCGACGCCTTCGGCGCACGCTTTGCGCACGCGCTCGATTCGCTGCGCGCAAATGTTGCACAAAAGAGCGCGCAGAATCACGACGCACCGCCCTTTCACGGGCTGCACGTGCAGTTGCATGGCGACCTCGGCGCGGGCAAGACCTCGCTCGTGCGCGCCACGTTGCGCGCGCTCGGCCACGCGGGCCGCGTGCGCAGCCCCACCTACACGCTCGTCGAACCGTACACCGTCGCCACGCCCTGTGGGGAACTCCAGCTCTATCACTTCGATCTGTACCGTTTCAGCGATCCGGCCGAATGGGCCGACTCGGGCTTTCGCGAATATTTCGCGCAAGATGCGGTGTGCCTCGTCGAATGGCCGCAACGCGCGGGCGGCCTGCTTGGCGTACCCGATCTCGTGTTCTCGCTGGAGCCGGATGCAAGCGGCGAAGGCCGCGTGCTCACCGCCTACGCATACAGCGCATCAGGAAAGGCATGTCTAGAAAGATGTTAATCAAACCGTTCCGCTCGATCGAATCGGCCGCCACCGCCACGCACAACTGGCGTCGCCGGCAGATTCTGAAGGCGGGCGCCTCCACGCTCGTGCTCGGTCTTGCCGTGCCGCGCCTCGCGTGGGCCACTTCGGTCGTCGGCGTGCGGGTGTGGCCCGCGCGCGACTACACCCGCGTCACCATCGAATCGGACCAGCCGCTGCAGAACACGCAGCAACTGCTGCAGGGCCCGGATCGGCTCGTCGTCGATCTCACCGGACTCGATCTCGACGACGCGCTCAAGAACCTCGTCTCCAAGATCACGCCGAACGATCCGCAGATCCAGGCCGTGCGCGTGGGCCAGTACCAGCCGCACGTGGTGCGCATGGTGTTCGACCTCAAGGGCGGCGTGAAGCCACAGGTGTTCACGCTGGCCCCTATCGGCTCGTACAAGTACCGGCTCGTGTTCGACCTCTACCCGGCGGTCGCGCCCGACCCGCTCATGGACCTGCTGGCGCAAACCGAGCACAAGCAGCAGCAGCTCGACGCGCACGAAGCGATGAAGGACAGCGTGCCGCCCTCCACGCCGCCCACGCTCGCCGGTCCCAATGCCGGAATCGGCGCGCCGCCCGCGCACGACAACAGCGACGCATTTTTCGAGCGCTACGCGCAGAACGACGCGGGCGCCTCGCCCGGCACGCCGCGTTCCGCGCCCCCCGTGGTTGCGCCGCGTCCGCCGAGGCCTGCCGCGCCGAAGCCGCCTGTCGTCGCCCAGCGCAACAACGACGACGACAACGCCAGCGCCGACGACAACTACGGCTTCACCGCGCCGAAGTCCACCAGGGGCGGCACCACGCGCCTGTTGACGGTCGCGATCGATCCGGGCCACGGCGGCGAGGACCCGGGCGCGATCGGCAGCGCGGGCACCTACGAGAAGCACGTCGCGCTCGACATCGCGAAGAAGCTGCGCGCGAAAATCGACGCCCAGCCCAACATGCGCGCGATGATGACGCGCGACGCCGACTTCTTCGTGCCGCTGAACGTACGCGTGCAGAAGGCGCGCCGCGTGGGCGCGGACCTGTTCGTCTCGATCCACGCCGACGCGTTCACGACGCCCGAGGCGCGCGGCTCGTCGGTGTTCGCGCTGTCGGAGCACGGCGCGACGAGCGCCGCGGCGCGCTGGATGGCGAACAAGGAAAACGCGTCGGATCAGATCGGCGGCATCAGCGTGCAGACGGCCGACGCCGCCGTGAACCGCGCGCTCTTCGACATGTCGACGACGGCGCAGATCCGCGACTCGCTGCGTTACGGCGGCTTCGTGCTCAACGAGGTCGGCGAGATCAACAAGCTGCACAAGGGCTCGGTCGAGCAGGCGGGCTTCGCGGTGCTCAAGGCGCCTGACATTCCGTCGATCCTCGTGGAGACGGCCTTCATCAGCAATCCCGAAGAAGAGACCAAGCTCAACGACGACGCCTATCGCGACAAGATGGCGAACGCGGTTCTCAAGGGCATCAAGCGCTATTTCGCGGCCAATCCGCCGCTTGCGAAGAACCGCATGACCTGAGTGCCGTGTGAGGCGTCCGGCGGCTTCAGAAACGCCGCGCAAGCCTTCGGGCTCGCGCGGCGTTTTTCATCTGGCGCGCAGACTTTACGAGCGCACGGCCCCGAGGCGCTGCTTGACCCAGCCCCCGAACACGTTGACGGCGAGGCCGCCCATCACGAGCACGGCGCCGCCGATCTCGGCCGCGCTCAACTGCTCGCCGAGCAGCAGCGACGCCGAGGCCAGCCCGACGATCGGCACGAGCAGCGAGAACGGCGCCACCTGGCTTGCGGGATACTTCGAGAGCAGGCGGCTCCAGAGGCTATAGCCGATGAGCGTCGCCACGAACGCGAGATAGACGATCGCGCCCACCGACGTCATGCCGATGCCCGAGAGCGCGGCGACGATGCGCTGCGGGCCTTCCATCCAGTACGAGAGCACGAGAAACGGCAGCGGCGGCACGAGGCTCGCCCACACCACGAGGCCGACGAGGTCCACCTTGCCCACCTTTTTCGTGACGATATTGCCGAGCGCCCACATGCAGGCCGCACATAGCGTGAGCACGAAACCGGCGATGGTTATGCCTTGCGCACTTTTGCCCGCTGTGCCCCCCATCGACTGCACGCCGATCAGCGCGAGACCGCCCGCGGCGATCAACAGGCCGATGACGTTCTGCGCGTGAAAGCGCTCACGCAGAAATACCGCCGCAAAACCGAGCGTGAAGAACGCCTGCGCCTGCAGCACGACCGAAGCGAGGCCCGCGGGCATGCCCACGTACATTGCCGTGAAGAGGAACGCGAACTGGCCGAGCGAGATGGTCGCGCCGTAGGCCAGCAGCCAGCGCAGCGGCATCCGCGGGCGCTTCACGATCAGCACCGCGGGGAACGCCGCCAGCATGAAGCGCAGCGCGCCGAGCAGGAGTGGCGGCACGCCGTGCAGCCCCACCTTGATCACGACGAAATTCACGCCCCACGCTAGCACCACCACCAGCGCGAGCAACAAGTCCTTCGGCGACATCCCCTCTCTCCTCTTTTGCGTCATGCCTCTTCTTCGAAGCGGCGATCTTACCGCCTCGCGCCGCGGCGCGCCGAGCCGCCAGCGCCGGGCCCCTGGGTTGGCCGCACGCCGGGAAAGCCGGCGTTAGAATGAGCGCCAGCCTCGCGCGCGGCCTACCCGCGCGCCGATTTCGCCCACTAGTTGGCCCACAGCGTGCCGTACGACTCATCCAGGAAGCAACATGTCCTCATCGATCAAAGCGGTTCTCAAGCCTCATCAACGCGACATCGGCAATCTCTATGTGCGGCGCGTGCTGCCCGCGCTCGCCGCACGCCTCGTCGGCCCGTTCATCTTTTTCGACCACATGGGGCCCGCCACGCTCGCGCCGGGCTCGGGCGTGGATGTGCGTCCGCACCCGCATATCGGGCTCGCGACGGTCACCTATCTTTTCGACGGCGCGCTCATGCATCGCGACAGCATCGGTTCCAGCCAGAAGATCGTGCCCGGCGACGTGAACTGGATGACGGCCGGGCGCGGCATCGTCCACTCCGAGCGCACGCCCGACGAGGACCGCGCCACCGGCCTCACCATGCACGGCATCCAGACCTGGGTGGCGCTGCCGCTCGATCACGAAGACGCCCAGCCGTCGTTCTTCCATCACGCCGCCGCCACGCTGCCCGAAATCGAGCGCAACGGCGTCACGATGCGCGTGATCGCCGGCACGGCGTTCGGCGCCACCTCGCCGGTCGAGACCTTTTCCGGCACGCTGTACGTCGCCGCAGATTTCGCGCCGGGCAGCGCATTCGCGCTCGACGCGGAGCACGAAGAGCGCGGCGTGTATCTCGTGGAAGGCGATCTCGCGATCGACGGCACCCCGCTCGAACAGCACACCATGGCCGTGCTGGTGCCGGGCGAAACCGTCACGCTCTCGAGCGCAAATGGGGCACGCGTGATGCTGCTCGGCGGGGAAAAGCTCGAAGGCGAGCGCTTCATCGAATGGAACTTCGTGGCAAGCTCGCGCGAGAAGATCGAAGCCGCGAAAGAAGCCTGGACGCGCCAGGAAATGGGGCATGTTCCCGGCGAAACGGAATGGATTCCGCTGCCGGAAAAGAAGCCGCGCTAACGGCTCGCCGCTTCGGAGGATGATTGAAACCCGGGCGTTTCGTCCCCAACTAGCGGCATAACGGTTATCTCAACGAGGACGCAATGGACACCACTCTCGCCACTTTCGAAAAAGACGTGATCGAAGCGTCGGCGCTCGCGCCGGTGCTGGTCGACTTCTGGGCGCCCTGGTGCGGCCCTTGCAAGAGCCTCGGCCCGATGCTCGAAAAGCTCGAGGCCGACTACGCGGGCAAATGGAAGCTCGTGAAGGTGAACGTCGACGAGAACCAGGAGCTCGCCGCGCACTTCGGCGTGCGCAGCATTCCGCACGTCGTGGCGTTCGCGGACCGCCAGGCGGTCGATCAGTTCGTGGGCGTGCTGCCCGAAGGCCAGCTACGCCAGTTCCTCGACGGCCTGATCCCCGACGGTGCCGACGCCGCGCGCCAGGCCGCACAGGAAGCGCTGGCCGAGGGCCGCCGCGACGAAGCCTATGAAGCGCTGCAGGCCGCACTGGCGTTCGATCCGGGCAACGACGAAGTGCGCATGGACCTGATCGAGATGCTGCTCGCCGACAACCGCGCCGACGACGCGCAAAAGGCAGTCGAGCTGCTCTCGCCCAAGACCACACAGGGCATCGACGCGCGCTTTAACGCGCTGAAGACGCGCCTCGACGCGCTCGACGCCGCCGCCGACCTGCCGCCCACCGACGCGCTCGAAGCCCAGGTCGCCGCCAATCCCGGCGACCTCGAAGCGCGCTTCGATCTGGCGAGCGCGCTGATCGCGCGGCACAAGTACGCGGGCGCGCTCGAGCATCTGCTGGAGATCGTGAAGCGCGACCGCGCCTTTCGCGACGACGTGGGCCGCAAGACCATGCTTTCCGTGTTCGATCTCGCGGCGCATCAGCCGCAGCTCGTGAGCGAGTGGCGACGCAAGCTGAGCGCGACGCTGAACTGATATTGGGCACGCTGAGGACGCCGCGCGCGTCCTCGCGTTACAGCGTCGCCTTACGTTCAGTCAGCTATGCCTGCTGAACACGACCGTACTGGTCGTCGAAGCGCACGATGTCGTCCTCGCCGAGATAACAGCCCGACTGCACCTCGATGATCTCGAGCGCCGTCTTGCCTGGATTCTCGAGCCGGTGCGTCATGCCAAGCGGGATATAGGTCGATTCGTTTTCGGAAAGCAGGAGCACCTCGTCGCCGCGCGTGACACGCGCCGTGCCGCGCACCACGGTCCAGTGCTCCGCGCGGTGGTGATGCATCTGCAGCGAAAGCCGGCCACCCGGCTTGACAACAATGCGCTTGACCTGAAAGCGCTCGCCCTGATCGACCGAGTCGTACCAGCCCCACGGGCGCTCCACGCGCCGGTGCTGCCGGGCCACCTCACTGTGCTGCGCCTTGAGCTTTGCAACCACCGCCTTGACGTCCTGAACGCGGTCCTTCGCGACAACGAGCACGGCGTCCGCTGTCTCGACCACCACCATGTCCCGCACGCCCACGCAGGCAACGAGCCGGCCGTCCGAATGCACGAAGGTATCCGCCGCATCCTCGAACAACACGCGCCCGCGCGCGACGTTGCCATTCTCGTCCTTCTGCGAGACCTGCCACAGGGCATCCCACGCCCCGACGTCCGACCAGCCCGAACGAAGCGGCACAACCACGCCCGCGAGCCGCGCGTTCACGCCGACCGACTCCATCACCGCGTAGTCGATCGAATCGGACGGACAGGCGGCGAGCGCGTCGCGGTTCAAGTGGACGGTGCCGTCAGCGTCGACGCAGGCACTTGCGAAGGCCGCCGCGCACTGCGACGCGATGAGCGGCCGGCTGCGCGCGATCGCCGCGAGCCAGACCGATGCGCGCACAACGAAAATCCCACTGTTCCAAAGATAGTTGCCCGAGGCGACATAGCTTGCAGCGCGCTCGGCATCGGGCTTCTCCACAAAATGCTCGATGCTGCGCGCTCCGCTGCTGCCAAGCGGCAAACCCGCGCCGATGTAGCCGTAGCCCGTTTCGGCACGCTGCGGCGGCACGCCAAGTGTGACGATGGCGCCGCGCGCCGCGTGCGCCACGGCTTCCTCGAGCGCGGCGGCAAACGCCGCGCCATCGGCGATCAGATGGTCGGCGGGCATCGCAACGAGCACGGGATCGCCGTCGCCGCTGGCGGCAAGCGCGACCGCCGTCAGCGCGGGCGCCGTGTTGCGCGCGAGCGGTTCGAGTACGAAGCGAGCGACCATGCCACTGCGACCGAGACGGTCAGCGGTCAGATGGCGCAAGTCCTCGCTGCTCACGACGAATGGCGCAGCCTTGCGAACCGCGGTGTGCGCTTCAGGCAATGCGGCGCCGGCGTGCAGGAACACGCCATCGAGGCGCCGTACAGTCGCCTCGAGCAGCGATTCGCCATCGAGCAGATCGATCAGTTGCTTGGGACAGTGTTCGCGCGAAAGGGGCCATAGCCGCGTGCCGGAACCGCCCGCCAGCACAACGGGCTGAACGATGAGTTCGGCCTCACCCTCGCTCATCGCGGCTATCAGGCCGGCAGATGCCACATCGTTGTTCATTCAGGTCACTCCCCCGAAGTCATGCACCGAGTCCCGTTATCGGTTCGCGTACAGGTGACATTTGAACAATACGCATCGCGCGAATCTGTACGCGCAACCACATTGATCGCACGGGCGGTCAGGAAATTTTTCTTTGGGACGGAGGTGCAGTCATCGTTATGTGCGGCAACGCACGAAGCGCGAAGACGGCCATGCAATGTGATGTTTCACATCCGAACGTTTTTGCGACAGTGTCGGTGGCCCCCCAACAGAACTGAATCAAAACCGCGTCGCTTCAGAGGCAGGCGCACAACGCGTTCAAGACGATGGCCCAACGATGTTTCAGCAAGGACTCATTTCCGGGCATCCGCGCGCGGAGCGAAAGTAGTCATATAAATCAAGGGGTTGGCGACATCAAACTCTAGCGACTTCGCAAACGGCGCCGCGCTGGCGCTGTACAAAACTGAAACAATAATGCGGCTTTGCGTCGCCCCGGAAATAACTCGCGCCGCGCAGAGCCGCAAGCGTCCTCACTTTCGCGGCTGCTGGCATAACCCCTGCTAAGTAGAGTTCACCACACAGGCGTCGATGCCGACAATCGAGATCGCAAAACGCTAATGGGGCTTATGGGGCTTATGGGGCTGGCGCAACGAACGAATAGCCGTACGGGTAACGGCGATAACAAAAAGTTCGGCAGCCGGAAACAGAAAAAACAGGAGGCGGCATACGCCGCTTTACGCGAGGACCGATCATGTTGACCCTTCAATCCGATCTGCACGGCAATCATCTGCTTGGCGCACTTCCGTCAAACGAGTGGCAGGCATTGGCGCCGCATCTCGAACTTGTTCAACTACGCACCGAACAGCTGCTCTGCGATTGCGGCCAGCGTATTCATCACGTTTATTTTCCGACGACCGCTGTCATCTCGATGCTCACGACAATGGAAGACGGCAGTTCCGTCGAAATTGCAGCCGTGGGCCGGGAAGGCATGACTGGCGTACCGGTGCTGACCGGTGGCGAAACAATGCCCAACCGCGTGCAGGTGCAAAGCTCGGGCTTCGCCTATCGCATCAGCGCACAGGCTCTCAAGCAGCAGTTTGCGCGCTCGGACCTCCTGCGTCGCATTACGCTGCTTTACATGCATGCACTGCTCACGCAGGTCGCACAGACGGCCGCCTGCAACCGGCACCACTCGCTGAGCAAGCAGCTGTGCCGGTGGCTGCTGATCGAAGTGGACCGAGTCGACTCGAACGATCTGAGCGTGACGCAGCAACTGATCGCCGACATGCTCGGCGTGCGCCGCGAAGGCGTCACGGAAGCAGCCGGCAAGCTGCATGACGAAGGTCTGATCCATCACAGCCGCGGCAAGATCCGCGTACTCGACCGCAAGCGCCTCGAAGCGCGCGCATGCGAGTGCTACGGTCTCGTACGCCGCGAGTTCGATCGCCTGCTGCCGCGTCTGCACGAAGCGGAAGCGGTCGAATAACGCGACCGACGCGCGCGGTTCGTTCGCTTTCCTGTGCTATACGAAAGCGTGCCTTATCAGGCACGCTTTCTTGCGTTCTTGCCGCCCGGCTTCAACGCCCGCTGGCTTGATGCGCCAATGCGCGCAGCACATACGAAGCCGCCGCGAAACCAAAGCTCGCAGTCACACACACGCTCGAACCGAAACCCGCGCAGTTCAGCCCAACCGGACCGTGATGACCCGGCGACGTGGTGACGTGCTCGGCTTCGGCGTCGATATCGCACACGGCCGCCTCGGGATAGATCAGCGGCTCGTCCGAATACACAGCGCTCACCTTGAATTTCGCCTTAGGCCCGCGCGGAAAGCCATGCTGCTTGCGCAACTGGCCGCGCACCTTGGAGAGCAGCGGATCCTGGATCGTCAGCGCGAGGTCGTCGATGCGAATGCGCGTTGGGTCGAGCTGCCCGCCCGCGCCGCCCACCGTGATGAGCGGCACGCGGTGCTCCACGCACCAGGCGATCAGCGCGGTCTTGGTGCGCACGCTGTCGATGGCGTCGATCACGTAGTCGAAGCCGCCGCCCAGCAACGCGTCAAAGTTCGACGGCTCCACGAAATCCTCGACGAGACGCACGTCGCAGGCCGGGTCGATGAGCTTGATGCGCTCGGCCATGGCCTCGACCTTGGGCTTGCCGTAGTTGCCGTCGAGCGCGTGGATCTGGCGATTGGTGTTGCTTTCGGCCACGTTGTCGAGG
Source organism: Paraburkholderia sp. CNPSo 3281 (assembly GCF_024206515.1). Lineage (NCBI taxonomy): Bacteria > Pseudomonadati > Pseudomonadota > Betaproteobacteria > Burkholderiales > Burkholderiaceae > Paraburkholderia > Paraburkholderia sp. CNPSo 3281. Next base: position 20,221 of record NZ_JAMBPS010000002.1, read on the forward strand.
TCGATCAGCGTGAGCTTGCCGATCGCGCTGCGCGCGAGCGCCTCGGCGGCCCATGAGCCCACGCCGCCAATGCCGATTACGGCAACGTGGGCGCGCTCGAACGCATCGAGCGCCGGTGCGCCATAAAGCCGCGCGATTCCGCCGAATCGGCGGGCGCGGTCGGCAACATCGTCAGCAGGGCTCGGGGTAAGATCGACGGAGCCGGCGGCAGGGGAAATCGGAGTACTGGACATGACGGTAGGCAATCGTAAGCGGACCGGTCGCACGCTGCTGTCGCGGTCCTCGCAGGACCCGTATTTTGCCTGATCTCGCCGAACGAGGCCGGGCGCCCCTCGCCGGGCGCCCCTGGCCGGGCGCCCCTAGCCGGGCGCCCCTGTTTCCTCGCCTGTTCGATATACTTGTCCGTATTGAAGCGTCTGCCTAAAAGATGACCTCCCTCGCCGATCTCCGCAAGACCTACTCGCTCGGCTCCCTCGACGCCGCCGACGTCGATCCCGATCCGATCCGCCAGTTCCAGACCTGGTTCGCCCAGGCGCTCGACGCCAAGCTGCCCGAGCCCAACGCCATGACGGTCGCCACGGTCGACGCACAGGGCCGCCCCGCCGCGCGCATCCTGCTCATCAAGGGCGTGGACGAGCGCGGCTTCGTGTTCTTCACGAACTACGAAAGCCGCAAGGGCCGCGAGCTGGGTGCGAATCCGCATGCGGCACTGCTCTTTCACTGGATCGAGCTGGAGCGCCAGGTCCGCATCGAGGGTAAGGTCGAACTCACGAGCGCCGAGGAAAGCGACGCCTACTTCAACTCGCGCCCGCTCGGCTCGCGCATTGGCGCGTGGGCCTCGGAGCAAAGCACAGTGATCGCGAACCGCGAGACGCTCGAAGCCCGCGAGCGCGAAATCGCCGCGCAGTATGGCGAAGCGCCGCCGCGCCCGCCGCACTGGGGCGGCTACCGGCTGGTGCCGGAGGCCATCGAGTTCTGGCAGGGCCGCCCGTCGCGCCTGCACGACCGCATCCGCTACACGCGTGAGCGCGCGGGCGCGGCCTGGCAAATCGAGCGGCTCGCGCCCTGAGCGCATGCGCGCGGCGTAACGCATGTTCCGCACTTACCGCACTTGCGCCGCGCCCACCGGGTTTTCGTCTCACCGCTTTCGTTGCACGTCGTTCAGTAGCTCGCTGTTGCCATAACGCTGTCGCCAAAAACCTGCATCGCAATTCGCTTTTGTCATTGGGCTTCAATCGTTCATCTGACACGGAGAGAAACGCATGTTCTGGGAGAAAAAACTCGCACAGTGGGTGGAAGAAGTGCGCAGCAAGGCCGACTTGCCCGCCCGCCTCGTGCTCTGGAGCGGGCAGCAATACGACTTCGGCCACTTCGCCGCGCCTCAGGTCACGCTCAAGGTCAATAGCGCGTCGGCGCTGCCGCTCCTGCTCACGCCGAGCCTCGACAATCTCGGCGAGGCCTATGTGAAGGGCAAGATCGACATAGAAGGCAAGCTCGCCGACATCATCAACATCAGCTATTTGCTCGCGCGCAACACCGTCACGAGCGCCGGCAAGCTCGCGCGCGTGCGCCGCTATTTCACGCATTCGAAGTCCACGGACAAGCGGGCCATCCAGTACCACTACGACGTCTCGAACGAGTTCTACAAGCTCTGGCTCGACGAGAACTTGGTCTATTCGTGCGCGTACTTCGAAAACGGCGACGAAGACCTCGCCACCGCCCAGCTCAAGAAAATCGACCACATCCTCACGAAGATCCAGGTGAAGGCGGGTCACACATTGCTCGACATCGGCTGCGGATGGGGGGCGCTCGTGCTGCGCGCGGCGCAGAAGTTCGGCGCGCGCTGCGTGGGCGTGACGCTCTCGCAAAACCAGTTCGATCTCGCCACCGCACGCGTGAAGGCGGCGGGCCTCGAAGACCGCATCGAGATCCGCCTGCAGGACTATCGCGACATCCAGGGCCAGTTCGATCGCATCACGAGCGTGGGGATGTTCGAGCACGTCGGGCGCAAGAATCTGTCGGGCTATTTCCGCAAGGTCCACGACCTGCTCGCCGACGACGGCGTCGCCATGAATCACGGCATCACCTCGTCGGACGCCGAATCGGGCGAAACGGCACTGGGCGGCGGCGAATTCATCGACCGCTACGTGTTCCCCGACGGCGAGCTGCCGCACATCGGCCTCGCGCTCCAGGCGGCGCAGCACGGCGGCCTCGAAGCGGTTGACGTGGAAAGCCTGCGCCGTCACTATGCGCACACGCTCGATTTGTGGGCGGAGAATTTCGAGGCGCGCGCCGAGGAAGCGAAGCAGCTCGTCGACGACGAGAAGTTCCGCATCTGGCGCGTTTATCTGGCGGGTTGCGCATACGCGTTCGAGCACGACGACGTGTCGATCTTCCAGATCGTCTGCCGCAAGGCCGGCCGCAGCGCGACAACGCTGCCGTGGTCGCGCCGGTATATGTACGAGAAGCCGCTCTGACGCAGGCGGCGGCGCGGTTCGCCGCGCCGCCAGCGTATCAACTGTTCCCGCAGTTGTGCCCGGCCCAGGCGGCTTCGCCCCACGACCGCCATCACGACCCCACTGCGCGACGCCACTGCATGAACGAACGCGACGACGGCCACGACCTGTTTGGCGATAGGACGCTTGGGCCGGCCAACGACTCCGGCCCCGACGACGCCCACCCGGGCGCACGCCCGGCTGCGCGCCGCAACGCGCCGAAAGCCGAAGCCCGCGCGGAGCCGCAGCCTGACTTGTTCGGCTTTGCGGCGCCAGCCCCCACGCCTGCGACGAAGCCCGTCACGAAATCCGCCACCCAGCGCCCTACCCGCGCCATGGGCGACGACGACGCGGAAATCGAAGCACACGAAGATGGCGAGCCGCGCGAAACAAAGCCGAAAAAGCCCACGCCCAACCCCGCCGGCGCCCCGAAACGCCGTGGCCGCGGCGTGCTGCCCGCCGTAGCGACGCAAGACACGCTCGACGTCGCCGCCGCGCTGCCCGCGAGCGTGCGTCTTGGCACCTCGTCGTGGTCGTTTCCGGGCTGGCGCGGCATCGTCTATGGCGAGGACTACAGCCAGTCGAAGCTCGCCCGCGACGGCCTCTCGGCCTACGGCGCGCATCCGCTGCTGCGCTCGGTGAGCATCGACCGATCGTTCTATGCGCCGCTCACCGTCACCGATTATCTGCGCTACGCGCAGCAGGTGCCGGAGCACTTCCGCTTCATCGTGAAGGCGCCGGCGCTCGTCACCGACGCCAGTGTGCGCGGCGAGCGGGGCGAGCCCGTTTCCGCGAACCCGTGCTTTCTGAACGCGGAGCTGGCCGCACGCGAATTCGTCGAGCCGTGCCTCGCGGGCCTCGGCGGCAAGGCCGGCGCGCTTGTGTTCCAGTTCCCGCCGCTGCCCGACCAGCTGCTGTCCGACCCGACGGCGTTCGTCGAGCGGCTCACCGCCTTCCTCGTCGCGCTGCCGCCGCTGCCCCAATCAACCGAGCCCGCCGCAGCCGGCGACGGCCCCTGCTACGCCGTCGAGATCCGAGACGCGATCCTGCTCACGCCGCGCTTCGTACGTACGCTGCGCATCGCGGGCGTGCGCTACTGCGTCGGCCTGCATGCGCGCATGCCGGACCCGCTGCGCCAGGCCGCCGCACTCGCGCTGATGGACGGCGAAGCCCCGGCGGGCCCGCTGATCGTGCGCTGGAGCCTGCACAGCGGCTTCAAGTACGAGCAGGCGAAGGCGCGCTACGAGCCGTTCGACAAGCTGGTGGACGAAGACCCGCATACGCGCGTCACGCTCGCGGAACTGGCCGCACGCTACGCGATGGCGGGCCAGCCCGTGCTGATCACGACGAACAACAAGGCAGAGGGATCGGCGCCGCTCACCTGCGCGAAGCTCGCGCGGGCGATTGCGGACGAGATGGAACGCTTGCGCGGGGAAATGGCGCTGGACGCCGCGCGCGACGCGACGCCGGACGAAACGCCGCCCGGCGAGCAGGAAGAAGAAGAAAAGGAAGACTGAGGCGCGCAACGGTATCGAAACCGGGCATCGAAACCGCCCGCGCGCCTTTTGGAACTTATTCAGCCTTGAGCCGGTGGGCGAACTTCTGGCGGAACTTCGCGACCTTCGGCGCCACCACGAACGAGCAATAGCCCTGGTTCGGGTGCTGCGCGAAGTAGTTCTGGTGATACGCCTCGGCGGGGAAGTAGTTGCCGTCGAGCGGCAGCACCTGGGTGACGATCTTGCCGTCGTACACGCCTTCGGCGGCCAGTTCGCGAATCGCCTGGTCGGCCGTCTCGCGCTGCGCCTCGGAGTGCGTGAAGATCGCAGAGCGGTACTGCGTGCCCACGTCGTTACCCTGGCGGTTCAGCTGCGTGGGATCGTGAATCGCGAAAAAGATGTCGAGAATCTCGCGATACGTGATTTTCGCGGGGTCGAACTCCACCTTCACGACCTCGGCGTGGCCGGTGTCGCCGTCGCAAACCTGCTCGTAGCTCGGGTTCGCCACGTGGCCGCCCGCGTAGCCCGACTCCACCGCACTCACACCCTCCACGCGCAGATACACCGCCTCCAGGCACCAGAAGCATCCGCCGCCCAGGGTGGCCGTTTCGACTGTCTGACTCATGCTGTTCGCTCCTTTGATCGTGACTGCGGACGCCATCGCGGACCGCACGCCGGACACCACTGCGCGGTGCCCCGCGCGACCCGCCATCCGCCGCTTCCGCTAAAATTGTGACAATTCGCCGATTTTCCACATGACGTTGATCCCGATTTCTGCTCTCGCCGCCGCGCGCGCGGCCCGTGAAGGCCTGCACCGATGATCCGCCGCCCCAGCCCGCCCAATTTCGACGACGGCGCATTCCGCCGCGCGCTTGGCCAGTTCGCCACCGGCGTGACCGTGATCACGACGCGCGCGCCCGACGGCACGCTCATCGGCATCACGGCCAGTTCGTTCAACTCGGTCTCGCTCAATCCGCCGCTCGTGCTGTGGAGCCTCGCCACGCGCTCGGCGTCCATGCCCGTGTTCCGCTCGAACAGCCATTATGTGATCAATGTGCTCGCCGCGTCGCAGCTCGACCTTTGCAAGCGCTTTGCGACCGTGAAGGGCGACCGTTTCGAGGGCGTCTCGCACGCGGCCGGCGACACCGGCATGCCCGTGCTCGACGGCGCGATCGCGTGGTTCGAGTGCCACAACCGCAGCCGCTACGACGAAGGCGATCACGTGATTTTCGTCGGGGAAGTGGAACGCTGCGGCGTGCGCGAGGACGGCACGGACGCTTCGCCGCTCGTGTTCCACGGCGGCGCGTTCCACCAGCTCCAGTCGCTCTGATACAGCGGGGCGCGCGCTCCGCCGCTCCCGTTTATGCCGGCGCGCTCTTCGGCTCGCGCTGCGCGATCAGGTCCACGGGCACACCCACTTCCACCTTGAGCGTCGTGAGCACGATGTTCGAGCGGATGTCCATGACGCCCGGCGCCTTGTACAGCTTGTTGAGCACGAAGTCCGAGTAGTGCTTGAGGTTGTGCGCGAGCACGCGCAGCAGGTAGTGCGTCTCGCCCGTCACCACGTACGCCCCCACCACCTCCGGCCAGTCGCGCAGCGCCGTGACGAAGCGCTCGTGCCAGCTCTCCTGGTCGTTGCGCATCGACACCTGCACGAACGCCTCCATCTCGAAGCCGAGAAGCTCCCGGTTCAGACTCGCGCGGTAGCGCTCCACCACGCCCTGCTCCTCGAGCAGCCGCAAACGGCGCAGGCACGCCGATGGCGAAAGCGAAATGCGCTCCGCCAGATCGAGATTGCTGATCCGCCCCTCGTTTTGCAGCACGGCGAGAATACGACAATCGGTAGCATCCAGCGAGATTGCGTTCATATTTGGTCTCCATTCCCGTCTTAAGACAAATTATGTGCCAACAACCGAAGTTTGCGGCGTTTTTTTCGCAAGCACATTTCACGGGGAGTTGCCTATCATTCGAAGCATCAGGTAGACAACGTAGATGCAAGGCGCCGTTGACATGACACAGATCAAAGACATTTCCCCGTCGATTCACCCCGAGACGCCCGTCTGGCCCGGCGATACGCCCGTTGGCGTCGAGCGCGTGTGGCGCATGGAGGCGGGCTCGCCGGTCAACGTCGCACGCGTAACGCTCTCGCCGCACACCGGCGCGCACACCGACGCCCCGCTGCACTACGACGCCGAAGGCGCGCCGATCGGCGAGGTGCCGCTCGACACGTATATCGGCGCGTGCCGCGTGATTCATTGCGTGGGCGCCGCGCCGCTCGTGCTGCCCGAACACGTGGAAGGCGCATTGCCTGACATCCCGCCGCGCGTGCTGCTGCGCACCTACGCGCACGCGCCGCAGGACCACTGGGACAGCAAGTTTTGCGCCGTCGCGCCGGCAACGATCGATCTGCTCGCCGCGCACGGCGTGCGTCTGATCGGCATCGACACGCCCTCGCTCGACCCGCAGGAATCGAAAACGATGGATGCGCATCACCGCATCCGCGCACATGGCATGGCGATCCTCGAAGGCATCGTGCTCGACACCGTCGCGCCCGGCGACTACGAACTCATCGCCCTGCCGCTGAAGTTCTCGACGCTCGACGCCAGCCCGGTGCGCGCCGTGCTGCGCGAGTTGCCTTCCGCCGCCGCCAACTGAATCCCACTCAATCCGCCAAACGACGAAACGTTAGACATGAACGACCGCAACGAAGCCCTGGCAGCCGATCGCGCCGATCCGCTCGCCGCCCTGCGCGAGCAATTCACGCTCGCGGCCGGCACCATCTATCTCGACGGCAACTCGCTCGGCGTGCCGCCCTCGGCCTCGGCCGCGCGCGCGCAGGCCGTGATCGGCGGCGAATGGGGCGAAGGCCTCATCCGCAGCTGGAACACGGCAGGCTGGTTCGCCATGCCCAAGCGTCTGGGCAACAAGCTCGCGAAGCTGATCGGCGCGGCCGACGACGAAGTCGTCGTCACCGACACCATCTCGATCAATCTCTTCAAGGCGCTCTCCGCCGCGCTGCGCGTGCAGAACGCGCGCGACCCGAAGCGCCGCGTGATCGTCTCGGAGCGCTCGAACTTTCCGAGCGACCTGTACATCGCGCAAGGGCTCATCGAGCAACTCGACCGCGGCTATGAGCTGCGCCTCGTCGACGATCCCGCCGAACTGCGCGCGGCAATCCGCGAAGACGTGGCCGTCGCGATGATCACGCACGTGAACTACCGCACTGGCGAGATGCACGACATGCGCGCGCTCACCGAACATATTCACGCGCAGGGCGCGCTGGCGCTGTGGGATCTCGCACATTCGGCGGGCGCCGTGCCGGTCGACCTGACCGGCGCGAACGCCGACTACGCCGTGGGCTGCACGTATAAATATCTGAACGGCGGCCCCGGCTCGCCCGGCTTCGTGTGGGTGCCCAAGCACCACCAGGATGCGTTCTCGCAGCCGCTCTCGGGCTGGTGGGGCCACAAGTCGCCGTTCGAGATGAACCCTGTCTATCGTCCGGACAACGGCATCGGCCGTTTTCTCTGCGGCACGCAGCCGATCGTGTCGATGGCGCTCGTCGAATGCGGTCTCGACGTATTCCTCCAAACCGACATGCAGGCGATCCGCCGCAAGTCGCTCGCGCTCACCGACCTCTTCATCGAACTGGTCGAGACGCGCTGCAAGGAATACGACCTCACGCTCGTCACGCCGCGCGGGCATGCAGAGCGCGGCTCGCACGTGAGCTTCGAGCATCCGCACGGCTATGAGGTGATGCAGGCGTTGATCGCGCGCGGCGTGATCGGCGACTATCGCGAGCCGCGCGTGCTGCGCTTCGGCTTCACGCCGCTGTATCTGCGTTACGTCGACGTGTGGGACGCCGTGGAGACGCTGCGCGACGTGCTTGCCACCGAGTCCTGGCGCAAGCCGGAATTCGCCGAGCGCGGCGCGGTGACCTGAGGAGCGGCAGATGAACGATCACATGCAAGTCCCGGGTATGCCCGACGCGGGTGAAACCGCGAGTGAGACCCACGGCGCCGCACGTGGCGGCTGCCCGTTCGGACACGGCGCCGCCGCGCCCGCGCCGGCTGCGCAAGCGCCTGAGGCACAAGGCGAAGGCTGGCACGACGCGCAGCTCGACTTCTCGAAGTCGATGAGCTATGGCGACTACCTCGCGCTCGACGCCGTGCTGGGCGCGCAGCATCCGCTCTCGCCCGATCACAACGAGATGCTGTTCATCGTGCAGCATCAAACGAGCGAGCTATGGATGAAGCTCGCGCTCTACGAGCTGCGCGCAGCGCTCGCCAACGTGCATCGCGACGCACTGCCGCCCGCGTTCAAGCAGCTCGCGCGCGTCTCGCGCATCATGGAGCAGCTCGTGCAGGCGTGGAGCGTTCTCTCGACGCTCACGCCCTCCGAGTACACGGCCATGCGGCCATATCTTGGCGCCTCGTCGGGCTTCCAGTCGTATCAATACCGGCAGATCGAGTTCCTGCTCGGCAACAAGAACGCGCAGATGCTCAAGCCGCACGAGCATCGGGGCGAGATTTTCGAGCAGGTGAAAGCGACGCTCGAAGCGCCCTCGTTCTACGACGAAGTCATACGCCTGCTCGCGCGGCGCGGCTTTGCGATCGCGCCCGAGCGCCTGAACCGAGACTGGACGCAGCCGACCGAACACGACGCCACGGTCGAGGCGGCGTGGCTGGAGGTGTACCGCAATCCTTCGGAGTACTGGGATTTGTACGAGATGGCCGAGGAACTCGTCGATCTCGAAGACGCGTTCCGTCAATGGCGTTTCCGCCACGTGACGACGGTCGAGCGCATCATCGGCTTCAAGCAGGGCACCGGCGGCACGAATGGCGCGCCGTATCTGCGCAAGATGCTCGACGTCGTGCTGTTCCCCGAACTGTGGCACGTGCGCACGGTGCTGTAACGCCAATCGCTGCGGCCAAAAGCAAAAATGCCCGCCAATCGATGGCGGGCATTTTTTTGCGCGGAAACGCGTGAGGCTTAGACCACCACGGTCTGCGCTTCGCCTTCCTTGCTTGCGCGCACCACGCCGATCTTCCACACCTGCTCGCCCGCGGCGGCCAGCAGGGAAGCCGCCGCATCGGCTTGATCCGCCGCCACGACCACGGCCATGCCGATGCCGCAGTTGAACACGCGGTGCATTTCCGCATCGGCCACGCCGCCGTGCTTCTGCAGCCACGTGAAGAGCGGCGGCAGCGGCCATGCCGCGTGATCCAGTTCAGCCGTGAGGCCTTCGCGCAGCACGCGCGGAATGTTCTCGACGAGGCCGCCGCCCGTGATGTGCGCCATGCCCTTCACCGTGATGGTTTCCATCAGCTTGAGCAGCGGCTTCACGTAGATGCGCGTCGGCGCCATCAGTGCGTCGGCGAGCGAGCGGCCGTCGAAGTCGGCGGCGAGATCCGGCTGCGCGCGCTCGATGATCTTGCGCACGAGCGAGAAGCCGTTCGAGTGGATGCCGCTCGAGGCGAGACCCAGCACCACGTCGCCCGGGGCGATCGTGCTGCCGTCGATGATCTTGCTCTTTTCGACCGCGCCCACTGCGAAGCCGGCGAGATCGTATTCGCCGTCGGGGTACATGCCCGGCATTTCGGCCGTTTCGCCGCCGATCAGCGCGCAGCCCGACAGCTCGCAGCCTTGCGCGATGCCCTTCACGACCGTGGCCGCCGTGTCGACATCCAGCTTGCCGCAGGCGAAGTAGTCGAGGAAGAACAGCGGCTCGGCGCCTTGCACGAGGATGTCGTTCACGCTCATCGCGACGAGATCCTGGCCGACCGTGTCGTGTTTGTTCAGATGAAACGCGAGGCGCAGCTTGGTGCCCACGCCATCGGTGCCCGAAACGAGCACGGGCTCGTTGTACTTCTTCGGCACTTCGAAAAGCGCGCCGAATCCGCCGATGCCGCCCATCACGCCGTCGCGCAGGGTCTTCTTCGCAAACGGCTTGATGCGGTCGACGAGCGCGTCACCCGCGTCGATGTCCACGCCCGCGTCGCGGTAGGAGAGGCCTTGGTCCTGCGACTGTGCCTGATTAGCGGGGCCGGATTTCGGTTGATTCATGGGGAAGCGCCAGAAGGTCGGTAAAATGCGATTTTAACCGATTGACGGCGCCCCGCCGCCGCGGGTGGAGCGAGATTTGGAACGCGCCTCGCTTGGCGCCCCACAACCGGAAACCGAGTTTTGCCGCAGAACACACCGCATTTCGCACCGTACCAGCGTCGGGCCGTTATCTGGACCGGGATCGCGCTCGCCCTCGGCATCGTGCTGCGGCGGCCGCGGCCCAGTGATCTCCGCAGTTCTCACGAGAGCACGCTTTACTAGAACCGACTCCGTCCAGACACACCGTGCAGCGACAGTTAACGCTCGATCTCGGCACCCCGCCGCCATCGACCTTCGACAACTTCCATATCGGCGCCAACGCCGAGCTGGTCGCGCGCCTGCGCGGTCTCGACGCGGCGCTCATGGCGGGCCCGATCGCCGATCGCACGTTCTATGTCTGGGGCGAGCCCGGCAACGGGCGCAGCCACCTGCTGCACGCACTCGCCGACGAAGCGCCGCCGGGCCACGTGCGCTATCTGGGGCCGCAAAGCGCGCTGGCGGCGTTCACGTTCGATCCGCGCGTGACGATCTACGCGGTGGACGACTGCGATTCGCTCTCGGGCGCCCAGCAGATCGCGCTCTTCAACCTGTTCAACGAGGTGCGCTCCTACCCCGCCTGCGCGCTCGTCGCGACGGGCAACGCGCCGCCCATGGGCCTGGCCGTGCGCGAGGACCTGCGCACGCGCCTGGGCTGGGGCCTCGTGTTCCACCTCGCGCCGCTCTCCGACGAAGGCAAGGCGGCCATCCTCAAGTTCGCGGCGCGCGAGCGCGGCATTGCGCTCGCCGACGACGTGCCCGCCTACCTGCTCACGCATTTCCGGCGCGACATGCCGAGCCTGATGGGCTTGCTCGACGCACTCGACCGCTTTTCGCTCGAACAGAAGCGCGCGGTGACGCTGCCGCTGTTGCGCGCGATGCTCGCGAATGGCGTGGGTGATCTGGTGAGCGCAGCGAGCGCATTGCCGACGGACGAGGAACTCGCCAGCGAAGAGCCGGCAGAAACGGACGACGCGAGCGACGCGCACGAAGCTGAGGCCAGCGGCAACGCGGCCGCGCAAACGCCACCCGCTGAAGCCGACGAGCCGTCGGCACCGCCAACGCTCTTCTCCAGCGAGCCGCAAGCCCCCGCCGCCGAGCCCGACGACGCCCAGCCCTACGAGGCGCCGAAAGCACCGGCCTTGCAGGCGCGCCCACCGGCGAGCGTGCCCTTCGACAAGCCGACCGACAACGTCGAAGGCGAATTGGGGGCCAAATATCGTCACGTCGTCCACAAGGAACTGGGCACCGAACTCCAGGGCGAAGTCGAAGCCGACGTGAGCAACGAGATGAGCGGCGAGCTGCGCGGCGATCTCGATCCGCCGGCCGCAACCGCCACACCCGAGGCGAACGCAGGCGAGACACCGGGACAGGCACCGTCGACGCCCGATACGTCGGCTAGTCCGCAATCTCAAGACAGCAAAGCGCCCGCCCAGAACGACGCGCCTCCTGGCCCCGAATCCCCTGCGGACCCCGCCGCGCCGACGCCGCCCGCCGGCGGCGGCAACGGCGTCTCCCGCTTCAAGTAAAATGAGCGCCCATGGCTAACCTTGCACTTTTTGACCTCGATCACACCCTGATCCCCACCGACAGCGACCACGAATGGGGCCGCTTCATGGTGAAGCTCGGCATTGTCGACGGCGAGCGCTTTGCGCAGCAAAACGACCGCTTCTACGCCGACTACAAGGCCGGCAAGCTCGACATCCATGCCTACCTCGTCGCCATGCTCACGCCGCTCGCGAAATATTCGCGCGCGCAGTTGACGGAGTGGCACGACCAGTACATGCACGAGGTGATCAAGCCGACCATCCTGCCGAGCGCAGTCGAGCTCGTGAAAAAGCACAAGGAAGCGGGCGACCTCTGCTGCGTGGTCACGGCGACCAACGAATTCATCACGGCGCCCATCGCCGAGGTGTTCGGCGTCGACAAGCTGATCGCGTGCGAAGTCGAGACCGTGGACGGCCATCCGGCATCGGCCTTCACCGGCCGCCCGACGGGCACGCCGAGCTACCGCGAAGGCAAGATCGTGCGCGTCGAGCAATGGCTCGCCTCGCTCGGCAAGCACTGGTCGGACTTCGAGCACAGCTACTTCTATAGCGACTCGCACAACGACATTCCGCTGCTCGAAAAAGTCACCGACCCGATCGCCACCAACCCCGACGACACCCTGCGCGCTCACGCGCAACAAGCGGGCTGGCGCATTCTCGATTTGTTCCAAGCCCAGTGATCAAGAAACTCATCCGCAAGCTGTTCGGCCAGGACGACGCCGAAGCGGCGCAAGACACCGAAGCCCCCGCCGCCGATCCGGACACGGCCTCGCATGAGGGCGCGGCCGCCGTCGCCGGCAGCACCCGCGCGCGCCGCAAGCCGGCCAGCGCGCAGAAGACCTCGAAGCCGCGCGCAGGCATTGGCGCGCCCGACCCGACCACGCCCGTCATCCTTTCCGCCGACGTCCACGGCATCAATCCCGCGCTCATCTCGCGCAACGCCGTGCGCGTGACCGAAGGCCTGCAGCAAGCGGGCTTCCGCGCGTTCATCGTGGGCGGCGCGGTGCGCGACCTGCTGCTCGGCGTCGCGCCCAAGGACTTCGACGTCGCCACCGACGCCACGCCCGACCAGGTGCAGAAGCTGTTCCGCCGCGCGCGCATCATCGGCCGGCGCTTCCAGATCGTGCACGTGCAGTTCGGCCAGGAAATCATCGAGGTCTCGACGTTCCGCGCGCTGGTCGATGCGCCGTCCGCCGAGGCCGCGCCCCCCGCAGCGCCGCCAAAGCGCATGCGCCGCGACGAACTCGACCGCAAGACGCACCACGTCGATGCGAGCGGCCGCGTGCTGCGCGACAACGTCTGGGGCGAGCAGCACGAAGACGCCACGCGCCGCGACTTCACGATCAACGCGATGTACTACGACCCGGCCACGCAGACGGTGCTCGACTATCACAACGGGATGGCCGACATGCGCGCGCGCCTGTTGCGCATGATCGGCGACCCGGCCACGCGCTACCGCGAAGACCCGGTACGCATGCTGCGCGTGGTGCGTTTCGCGGCGAAGCTCGGCTTCGAGATCGAAGAGCACACGCGCGACCCCATCGTGAAGCTCGCGGACCTCATCAACAACGTGCCGGCGGCGCGTCTTTTCGACGAGATGCTCAAGCTGCTGCTCTCGGGCCATGCGCTCGAGTGCCTCAGGTGGCTGCGCAAGGAAGGGCTGCATCACGGCCTCCTGCCGCTCCTCGACGTGGTCCTCGAGCAGCCGCAGGGGGAGCGCTTCATCACGCTCGCGCTTTCGAACACCGACTCGCGCGTGCGCGCGGGCAAGCCGGTTTCGCCGGGCTTCCTGTTCGCCACGCTGCTGTGGCACGACGTGCAGCAGCGCTGGCAGCAATACACGGCCGAGGGTGAATTGCCCGTGCCGGCGCTGCATCGCGCGATGGACGACGTGATCGACGCGCAAACGGAAAAGCTCGCGATTCATCGCCGCTTCTCGTCGGATATGCGCGAAATCTGGGGCCTGCAGCAGCGCCTCGAAAAACGTGGCCGCGGCGCGATCAAGCTGCTGGAACACCAAAGATTTAGAGCGGGGTATGATTTCCTCCTGCTGCGCTGCGAATCGGGCGAGCTGGACGCCGAGGTCGGCCAATGGTGGACCGACTTCATTTCCGGCGACATTGCCGCGCGCGAGGGCCTTCTCGCGCAGGGCGGCAAGGAACGCGCGCCGCGCAAGCGCCGCCGCCGCGGCGGTGCGAAAAGCCGCAGAACGGGCGAAGGTGCTGAGTCGGAAGCCGGCGCAGCCGGTGACGAGCAGGAAGCCAGCAGCAGTGCAGACTATGACGGGCACGCCGGTCCGCACGAGGACTGACGCCGTGCGTGCGTCGCGGCAAGCCGCGGCGCACGCGTGTCGAACCGCAACAAAAGTCGCAGGAAGTGAAGCCATGACGGTTGCCTGGCTGGGAGTTGGCGCGAATCTGGGGGATGCGCGCCAGACCCTCAAAGACGCGGTGGTGTGCCTGGCACAACAGCACACCCTCACCGTCGTCGCCAAATCGAGTCTGTACCGCACCGCGCCTATCGACGCGGGCGGCGACGACTATTACAACTGCGTCGTGAAGATCGAGACGAGTCTCGACGTTCACGCGCTGCTCGCGCTGTGCCAGCGCGTGGAGCATCACTTCGGCCGGGAGCGTCCCTTTCGCAACGCGCCCCGCACACTCGACATCGACATCCTGCTTTACGGCGACGCCACGATCGACGAAACCGACCTCGTCGTGCCGCATCCGCGCATGACCGGTCGCGCGTTCGCGCTCGTGCCGCTCGTCGAGATCGATCCCGAACTCGTGATTCCGGACCTGGGGCCCGCCAGCGCGTTCCTCGCCGCCGTGGCCGACCAGCGCATCGAGAAGGTCAAGCCGTTGTGCCAGTGCATGGGCGCGCCCCCCGCGCCCCCCGCGCCAGACACGCCGCCCTCCGGCAATTGCCGATGAGCACGACACCCCTGCCCGTCGTCAGCGCGCGCGCCACGCGGCCAGCCGCGCTCCAGTACATCGTGATCGAAGGGCCGATCGGCGCGGGCAAGACCACGCTCGCCACGCGTCTCGCCGAACGCTGGTCGATGCAGACGCTGTTCGAATCGAACGCCGAGAATCCGTTTCTTGAGCGCGTGTATCGCGACACCGCGCCCTCGTCACATGCGCTCGCGGCGCAGTTGCATATCGCCTTGCAGCGCGAGCAGCTTTCGCGCGACGTGGCGGCGCGCCGCGAAGCGGGCGTACCGCTCGTGACGAATTTCCTTGCCGAACGCAACGATCTGTTCGCACGCCTCACACTCGCCGAAGACGAACTGCCGCTCTACCGAGCGCTCGCCTCGCGTCTGACCTCGTCCGCGCCCGCGCCCGACCTCGTGGTCTATCTGCAGGCGAGCCCCGAGGCGCTGTACGCGCGCATCCAGAAGCGGGCATTGCCGCGCGAGCTGCCTATCTCGAGTGCATTCCTGCGAGCGCTCTGCGACAGCTACAACGATTTTTTCTATCATTACGATCATGCGCCGGTGCTCACCGTCGGCGCGGAGCATCTGGATCTGCCAGGTTCCGATGCGGACCTCGCGCTCGTCGCCGAACGTATCGAGACGATGCGCGGCCGCAAGGAATCCTTCGTCAAGGGCACGTCGCTATAACCGCCTCATCGGTGCGATCGAACGATCAAGCGGCGCAGCCCCTCTTCGATTTTCCCTTTCCCAACGGATTTCCCCATGACTTACCTGCAGGAAACGAGCCGCAGCGCGGTCACCGTGCCCAAACTCCAGGCCATGCGCGATGCAGGCGAACGCATCGCGATGCTGACGTGCTATGACGCGAGCTTTTCGGCGCTGTGCGATCGCGCGGGCGTCGATACGGTGCTGATCGGCGACTCGCTCGGCAACGTGCTCCAGGGGCACACCACGACGCTGCCCGTCACCATCGACGACATCGCGTATCACACGGCGTGCGTGGCGCGCGCGCAAACCAGGGCGCTGATCATCGCCGATCTGCCGTTCGGCACCTTCGGCACGCCCGAAGATGCGTTCGCAAACTCGGTGAAGCTCATGCGCGCCGGCGCGCAGATGGTGAAGATCGAGGGCGGCGAATGGCTCGCGCCTACGGTGAAGATGCTGGTGGAGCGCGCCGTGCCCGTGTGCGCGCACATCGGCCTCACGCCGCAGTCGGTGCATGCGTTCGGCGGCTTCAAGGTGCAGGGCAAGAGCGATGCGGCCGCCACGCAGATGATTCGCGACGCGCTGGCGCTGCAGGACGCGGGCGCGCAGCTCGTGGTGATCGAGGCCGTGCCCGCGGCGCTCGGCGCGGAAGTCACGAAGCAGTTGCGCATTCCGACCATCGGCATCGGCGCGGGCGTGGACTGCTCGGGCCAGGTGCTCGTGCTGCACGACATGCTCGGCATTTTCCCCGGCAAGCGGCCGCGCTTCGTGAAGGACTTCATGACGGGGCAGCCCGATATCGAATCGGCCGTGCGCACGTATGTGCAGGCCGTGAAGGAAGGCACGTTCCCGGGGCCCGAGCACGTGTTCTGATCCGGCAGCTTTGCTTCGCAGGATGAAAAAAGCGCGCTCTGTCTGGAGCGCGCTTTGTTTTTGTGATGCGCTACGACCGTAATCTCATCGAATCAGGCGCGCCGGCACTGCGCCGCGCAGCGCGTTCGTGAGCATCAAGGCTTCGGCGTCGAGCACGTCGTCGCGCGTGAGCACGCGCTCCTGTGCGCCGAACGCTTCGTCGTCGAGCAGCACGCCGCGCATCACGCCCGGCAGCACGCCCGAGGCGAGCGGCGGCGTGAACCACTTGCCGTCGAGCTTCACGAACACGTTCGAGCGGCCGCCTTCGGTCAGCTCGCCGCGTTCGTTGAAGAAGAGCATGTCGAAGGCGCCCTGTGCTTCGGCCTCGCGCCAGGCGCGATCGAAATCGGCGCGGCGCGTGGTTTTGCGCAGCAACAGCGCGTCGGCGGATTCGACCGGCGCAAAGCCGTGATCCGGCGCGAGCAGCACGCCCACGGCGTCCTGCGCGAGCGGCGCAAGCAGTGCGCTGGTAATCGTCGCTGCCCCGCTCTTGCCGAGCGCGAGGCGCACACGGTGTGGCGCGTTATCGTCCGCAAACGTGGCGCAGGTTTCGTCGATGCCTGCTCGCAACGCTTGAACGTCGCACGGGAAACCGAGCCACGCCGCGCTCGCCGCGAGCCGCGCGAGATGGCGCTCGGCGTGGCGCACACCGTCAGCGCGCGTCGCGTACATCGTTTCGAAGCATTCGACGCCCGGGTCGGCATCGGTCAGAAAACGGGCTTTCAAGCGGCACTCCTCGTATTCGTCGGCGGCCACGCTGTCGAGCACGATGCCAGCGCCCACGCCCATTTCACCGCGGCGCGTGTCACCCGCGCCCCTCGAGGGCGCATCGAGCGTCAACGTGCGGATCACGACCGAGAGGCAAAAGTCGCCGCAGGCCTCGGCCGCCGTGGGCGCTTCGAGCCAGCCTATCGTGCCCGTGTAGAGCCCGCGCGGCGCATGCTCGAGCGCTTCGATCAGCTCCATTGTCCGGTGCTTGGGCGCGCCCGTGATCGAGCCGCACGGAAAGAGCGCGCGCATGGCGGCGGCGAAGGTCGTGCCTTCGCGCAGCGTCGCTTCGACGGTCGAGGTCATCTGCCAGACGGAACGGTAAGGCTCCACGCTGAAGAGCGCCGGTACGCGCACCGAGCCGGTTTGCGCGACGCGCGAGAGGTCGTTGCGCAGCAAGTCGACGATCATCACGTTTTCTGCGCGGTTCTTCGGATCGTTCGCGAGAAAACGCGCGGCGGCGGCGTCCTGCTCTGCATCGTCGGAACGTGCGGCCGTGCCCTTCATCGGTTTCGCACGCAACGTTTTGCCGCGCTTCTCCACGAACAGCTCCGGCGAGCACGAGAGCACCCAGCGGTCGCCCGGCAACGCAATCAGCGCGCCGTAACGCACGCGCTGACGCTCGCGCAAGCGCCGGTAAAGCGCGAGCGGCGAACCGTACGCCTCGAAGCCGAGCCGGTAGGTGTAGTTGATCTGATACGAGTCGCCCGCGCGCAAGGCGTCCTGCACGGCGGCGATGTCCTGCTCGAAGCGCTCGCGATCGACACCGATCGTCACGCCCGCCACGCCTGCCGGCGCAGGCGCTTCACAGCCCTCCTGCGCCGCGAGCCACGCATCAGTTTGCTCGCGCGAGCGCTTTTCGCAGCGTTCGAACAATAAAAAACGCAGCGCGGCGTGGCCGTGCTGCGTTTCGATGGATGAGGCCGTGTCGCGCTTTGCGAATTCGAGCGTGCGCCCGAACTCGTAGTCGCCGATCACGAGCGCGTGAAGTCCCTTGCCAAGTTCGGCATTCACTTGCGCGCACACTGCGTCGAGATCCGCCGCGCGCTCGCATGCAAGCTCGCGCACGAACCCCGTATAGAGGCGGCTCGAGCGGCTAGCCGCCGTCGAGTCGCCGTCGTCGAGCAGCGCGAAAGTTGCAACACTCGTCGCATCACCCGCCGCGCCGCCAGGATTGACTGCCATTACGCTAACTACCTGCTATTGACCTGCTGCTGCATGGCGTCGCCGGAAAAGCGCATCAGTCGAAGAAGCTCTTCACGCGGTCGAACCAGCTCTTGCTTTGCGGGCTGTGGCGCGAACCGCCTTCCACGAGCGACTTCTCGAACTGCTGCAGCATCTCGCGCTGGTGATCGGTGAGCTTGACCGGCGTTTCCACCTGGACATGCACATACAGATCGCCGGCGATGCTCGAACGCAGGCCCTTGATGCCCTTGCCGCGCAGACGGAACGTCTTGCCCGACTGCGTGCCTTCAGGCACCGTGAACGATGCGCGGCCCGCCAGCGTCGGCACTTCGATCTCGCCGCCAAGCGCCGCCGTGGTAAACGGAATCGGCATCTGGCAGTGCAGGTCGTCGCCGTCGCGCTCGAACACCGCGTGCTGCTTGATGTGGATCTCGACGTACAGATCGCCCGACGGCCCGCCGTTGATGCCCGGCTCGCCATTGCCGGCCGAGCGGATGCGCATGCCGTCGTCGATGCCCGCCGGAATCTTCACTTCGAGCGTCTTGGTTTCCTTGACCTTGCCAGCGCCGTGGCAGTTCGTGCAGGGTTCAGGAATGTACGAGCCCGTGCCGTGGCACTTCGGGCAGGTCTGCTGGATGCTGAAGAAGCCTTGTGACATGCGCACCGAACCCGAACCATGGCAGGTCGGGCAGGTTTCGGGCTTCGTGCCGGGCTTCGCGCCCGAGCCGTGACAGACTTCACAGCCGCTCCAGCCCGGCACGCGGATCTGCGTCTCGTAGCCGTGCGCCGCCTGCTCCAGCGAGATTTCCATGCTGTAGCGCAGGTCCGCGCCGCGATACACCTGCGGGCCGCTGCGCTGGCCACCGCGGCCGCCGCCAGCGGCCTGGCCGAAGATATCGCCGAAGATGTCGCCGAAAGCGTCCGCGAAACCGCCGAAGCCCTGCGCGCCCGCGCCGCCCATGTTCGGATCGACACCGGCGTGGCCGTACTGGTCGTAAGCCGCGCGCTTTTGCGAGTCCGACAGCATTTCGTAGGCCTCTTTGGCCTCCTTGAAATGCTCTTCCGCATCCTTGTTGTCCGGATTGCGGTCGGGGTGATGCTTCATCGCGAGCTTGCGATACGCCTTCTTGATTTCGTCGTCGCTCGCGTTCTTCGCGACGCCCAGAACCTCGTAGTAATCCCGTTTCGCCATATCGGTTCAACGCCGGCCTCGCGCTTCACGGCGCGCGCCGGCTCCTCTTGAATGCTGGATCTCGTGACCCGTTTGCCGTTCCTTCGAACATCCGCACGGGCGCTTCTCACGCCGCGGCGGCCCCTGAAAGAGAACGGCCTCCATAAAACAAATGTGCCCGGAGAGCCGGATGGCTCGCCAGGCGCTGCAATGCTGACACGCATCGTAACCGATGCGGCCGCTTTCGTAGCCGCTTTCATCGGATCACGACCGTTCGCTGATCAGGCAAAACGGTCATGACGCCACGAACCGACTTAGTCCTTCTTGACTTCCTTGAACTCGGCGTCGACCACGTCGTCGGCGTTGTTCTGTGCGCCCTGCTCAGCAGCACCCGCGCCACCTGCGGCACCCGCACCGGCTGCACCGGCCGCGCCTGCCTGCTGTGCCTGCATGTCGGCGTACATCTTTTCGCCGAGCTTCTGCGACGCGGTCGAAAGCGTCTCGACCTTCGCCTCGATCGTCGCCTTGTCAGCCGACGAGCTCTTCAGCGTTTCTTCCAGATCCTTCAGCGCGGCTTCGATCGCTTCCTTCTCGCTGGCTTCGATCTTGTCACCGTACTCGGCCACGGCCTTCTTCGTGCTGTGAACCAGCGCATCGCCCTGGTTGCGCGCGTCGGCAATCTCGCGCAGACGGTGATCTTCTTCCGCGTTCGCTTCGGCGTCCTTCACCATCTTCTCGATTTCCGCTTCCGACAGACCCGAGTTCGCCTTGATGGTGATCTTGTTTTCCTTGCCGGTGGCCTTGTCCTTCGCGCCCACGTGCAGAATGCCGTTCGCGTCGATGTCGAAGGTCACTTCGATCTGCGGCACGCCGCGCGGTGCGGGCGGGATGCCTTCGAGGTTGAACTCGCCCAGCAGCTTGTTGCCCGCTGCCATTTCGCGCTCGCCCTGGAACACCTTGATCGTCACGGCCGACTGGCTGTCGTCCGCCGTCGAATAGACCTGTGCGTGCTTGGTCGGGATCGTGGTGTTCTTGTTGATCATCTTGGTCATCACGCCGCCGAGCGTCTCGATACCGAGCGAGAGCGGGGTCACGTCGAGGAGCAGCACGTCCTTGCGGTCGCCCGACAGAACCTGGCCCTGAATCGCGGCGCCAACGGCCACGGCTTCGTCCGGGTTCACGTCACGGCGCGGGTCCTTGCCGAAGAACTCCTTCACCTTCTCCTGCACCTTCGGCATACGCGTCTGGCCGCCGACGAGAATCACGTCGTCGATGTCGCTGACCTTCACGCCTGCGTCCTTGATCGCCACGCGGCACGGCTCGATGGTGCGCTCGATCAGTTCTTCGACCAGCGCTTCCAGCTTGGCGCGCGTGATCTTGAGGTTCAAGTGCTTCGGACCCGACGCGTCTGCCGTGATGTACGGCAGGTTGATTTCGGTCTGCTGGCCCGACGACAGTTCGATCTTGGCCTTTTCAGCGGCTTCCTTCAGACGTTGCAGCGCGAGCACGTCCTTCGAGAGGTCGACGCCCTGCTCTTTCTTGAACTCGCCGATGATGTAATCGATGATGCGCTGGTCGAAGTCTTCGCCGCCGAGGAACGTATCGCCGTTGGTCGAGAGCACTTCGAACTGCATTTCGCCATCGACGTCCGCGATTTCGATGATCGAGATGTCGAACGTGCCGCCGCCCAGGTCGAATACGGCGATCTTGCGGTCGCCCTTTTCGGCCTTGTCCAGACCGAACGCGAGTGCGGCTGCCGTCGGCTCGTTGATGATGCGCTTGACTTCCAGGCCGGCGATGCGGCCTGCGTCCTTGGTGGCCTGACGCTGGCTGTCGTTGAAGTACGCGGGAACCGTGATCACGGCTTCGGTGACCGGCTCGCCGAGGTAGTCTTCAGCGGTCTTCTTCATCTTGCGCAGCACTTCAGCCGAAACCTGCGACGGCGCGAGCTTCGAGCCATGCGCTTCGACCCAGGCGTCGCCGTTGTCGTGCTTGACGATCTTGTAGGGCATCAGGCCGATGTCCTTCTGCACTTCCTTCTCTTCGAAGCGGCGGCCGATCAGGCGCTTGACTGCGTACAGGGTGTTCTTCGGGTTGGTGACCGACTGGCGCTTGGCCGGTGCGCCGACCAGCACTTCGTTGTCGTCCATGTAAGCGATGATCGACGGCGTCGTACGGGCGCCTTCCGAGTTCTCGATCACCTTGACCTGATTGCCTTCCATCAGCGCCACGCACGAGTTGGTGGTGCCGAGGTCAATACCAATGATTTTGCCCATTTTTGTCAAATCTCCAGATTTTGGTCGCTGTGCGGACGCCGCTTTCGCGCTGCGCAGGTAACTGCCTGCTCGAGCCGCGTTTTCCCTTGTGCGCGGCTGGCGTCCACTTCAATACGGAACTACTGCCCAAATAAGTGCCGCTACGGCGATTTCAAGGGGTTTGGGCTATGCGTTCCATCATTTTTTTCAATCGCAGGGCCGTTTGGGTTCCTTTTGGTTCCTTCACGCCGCCGCGCTTCTTACATTATTCTTACTTCGGTGCCGAAACGGTCACGAGCGCCGGACGCAGCACGCGGTCGGCGATCACATAGCCCTTTTGCAGCACGCTGACCACCGTGTTCGCTTCCTGCTCGGACGGCACCATCGAGATGGCCTGGTGACGATGCGGATCGAACTTCTCGCCCACGGGGTTGATGGCGAGGACCTTGCCCTTCTCGAGCGCGCCGGTCAGCTGCCTGAGCGTGAGCTCGACGCCTTCGTTGACCTTGGCGAGGTCGTCCGAGTTATGGGCGAGTGCGGCCTCGAGGCTGTCCATCACCGGCAGCAGATGCTCGGCGAAATTTTCGATCGCGAACTTGTGCGCCTTGGCGACGTCTTCCTGCGCGCGGCGGCGCACGTTCTCGGTCTCGGCCTTGGCGCGGATGAAGGCGTCCTGCAATTCGGTGACCTTCGCTCGGGCTTCGTTAAGCTGGGCTTCGGCCAGTGCGGCCTCGGCAGGCGCCGCAGCATTCTGGTCCACGCCGCCTTGGGCTGCCTGCTCGGCGGCGTCAGCCTTTTGGGGCTGGGCTGCTTGCGACGCCTCGTCCGCGGGCGTGGGGTTCTGGCTCGTCGGGTTCTCTTGCGTGTTTTCCATGTCGCTGAACGTCGTTGAATAGTGAAAAAGGGAACAAAGTTTCGGGCGCCATTCCGCGACCCGCTCTACCGCGCCGACGACCGTTGCGCCAACGCGACAGAGGCTTCGTGCATTGCGACAGCACATGGGTGCCGGATCGCTTGTTTCAAGGGGCTCCCGCGGCTTTTTTATACAGAGATCCAAGCCGCGAAATCGCCCGTAACAACCATTACTGCAGCGCCGCAAAAATGAAATTGAGTAAGGGACATCCCTGACCTACACTCAGGAACAGGTGCTGCTCATGGCGCGTTTACCCTGAGCCCGGCACCGCACCGAATGGGCCCACGGTCAGCACATTTTTTAGCGGCATCGCCGCGCATAAAAACGCTAACCGGGCCTCGAAACTGGCCGTTTTGCCGCGATCCCAAGGGGAGTACCGTGAAACTGACCTTTGCCATATCGGTGGTCGCGCTGGTACTCATCGCCGGAACTACGACCATCTGCATGTCGGGCGCCGTGAACGAAAACACGACGGAATACGGGGGCGTGCACGCTACGATGGAAGCGCTCTTCAACCCTCACGCGAAAATTTGTCGATAGTGCGGCGGTCGCGCTTGGTCGGCCTGCCCTGCAACACGGCAGCCGGTTCGCGAAAGAGCCGGCGCCGGTCCTGCTCCGCCGCGCGCCTCTCGCGCCCGGCCTGGGTTTCCGCATAAAGCGTCTGCGCGATGCTTGCGGGTCCGCGCACCTCGCAAATCCCCAGCACCTGCACTTCCCAGACCACGTGATCGATCTCGATTTCGACGAGGTCACCCACGCGCACGTCCTTCGACGCCTTCACGGCGTCGCCGCCAATGCGCACATGCCCCTTGCCCACGGCGTCCGAGGCCAGCGAGCGCGTCTTGAAGAAGCGCGCCGCCCATAACCATTTGTCGATGCGCAGCCGCGCGCCAGGGTCAGTCGAAATCTTGTAGTTCATCAGAAGCTTTCCGGATGCGCCGCTCAGTTCACGCTCAGTCCGCGCGGTCAGGCCACTGCGCCAGCCGGCGCTGCGGCCTGCACGGGCCAGCCCTGCAGGTGCTGCGCAACAATCTCGCCTAGCGCCGCGATCCACGCCGGCGAGGCATTCAGGCACGCAATGCGGTGAAACTCCTTGCCGCCGCCGTGCAGGAACTCGTCGCGCACTTCCATGCCGATTTCCTCGATGGTTTCCAGGCAATCCGCCGTGAAACCGGGGCAGAACACGTCAGCACGGCGCACGCCGCCCGCGCCCAGTTCCCGCAGCGTGGGCGCCGTGTACGGCTGGAGCCACTGCGCCCGCCCAAAGCGCGACTGGAACGTCACCCGGCATTCGACCGGCGTCAGCTCCAGCGCGTGCATGAGGAGCGTGGCCGTTTGCTGGCACTGGTCGTGGTACGGGTCGCCCAGATCGAGCGTACGGCTCGGCACGCCGTGAAAACTCAGCACGAGCCGGTCGCCCGCCGCGAAATTGGGTTTGCCGTGCGCGTGCCAGTACTGATGCACCTGGGCCGCGAGCGCCGCGATATACGCCGGATGGTCGTGATAGCCGCGCACCGTGCGGATTTCCGGCTGGTTGCGCATGCGGCGCAGCGCGGCAAAGGCCGCGTCGAACGCCGTGGCCGTGGTCGACGACGAGTACTGCGGGTACATCGGCATGAGCAGGATGCGTTCCGCGCCCGCCAGCTTGAGCTGGTTCAGTATCGCCGGGATGTCGGGCGTGCCGTAGCGCATCGCGTAATCGACGAGGACCGTGTAGTCGTTGATCTGCAGCAGATGGCGCAGGCCGTCGGTCTGCTTCTGCGTGTGCACGCGCAGCGGCGAACCTTCGGGCGTCCAGACCGCCGCGTACTTCTTCGCCGAAGAACGGCCGCGATACGGCAGGATCAGCGCGCGCAGGATGACCTGCCAGACCGGCGCCGGAATCTCGACCACGCGCGGATCCGAGAGAAACTGCGCGAGATAGCGGCGCACGGCGCGCGGCGTGGGCGCGTCCGGCGTGCCCAGGTTGATGAGCAGCACGGCGACGCGATGCGCCGCGGCGGACTGCGAAGGCCGCTCCAGGTCGAAACGCATAGGCGATCAGTGGCGCCGCGCGAATGCGCAGCAACGATTGCATGAAACAAGCATTATAGCGGGCGCCCCTGACGGGCCAAGCCGGAGCCGCGACGCAGCGACTCACCGCGCGTTGGCCATTCGGCCGATGGCGTGCGCCACGCCTTGCGGGGATGATCGTCGGAAAGGCGGGTGTGCCCGATGCCGGTATGCCCGATGCCGGTATGCCCGATGCGGCGCTCAGTTCTGGCTGAGCGTGAGCGAGAGCAGGCGCGCAGTGATGTCGACGATCGGGATCACCCGGTTGTACGCCATGCGCGTCGGCCCGATCACGCCGAGCGTGCCGACGATCTTGCCGTTCACCTCGTAGGGAGCCGTCACCACGCTCATTTCCTCGATCGGCACGAGTTGCGACTCGCCGCCAATGAAAATCTGCACGCCCTGCGCGTGGCTCGAGACGTCGAGCAGCTGCAGGAGGCTGGTTTTCTGGTCGAACACGTCGAAGAGCTTGCGCAGGCGCGCCATGTCCGAGGAAAGGTCGGCCACTTCGAGCAGGTTGCGCTCGCCGGAAATGAGCAAGGTGTCGCCGCTTTCGGGCTCTTCGGTGCTCGCGGTCACGGCCGCGTGCATGAGCGTGGTCATGTCGCCGCGCAGCGCGTCGATTTCCTCGCGCAGACGGCGGCGCACCTCGTCGAACGACAGGCCCGCGAAGTGCGCGTTGATGTAATTCGAGGCTTCGATGAGCTCGGAAGGCGTGAAGTCGCGCTGCGTCGCCATGATGCGGTTCTGCACGTCGCCTTCGGGCGTTACGATGATGAGCAGGATGCGCTTGTCGGACAGGCGCATGAACTCGATCTGCTTGAACACGTGGCTGCGCCGGGGCGTCAGCACCACACCCGCGAACTGCGAGAGGTTCGACAGCACGCTGGCGGCCGCCGCCACCACTTTCTGCGGCTCGCCGGGGCGCAGCGTGGTCTTCACCGCGCGCGTGAGCGCGTCGTCGTCGGAGCTGGGCTCGACGGTGAGCATGGTGTCGACGAACAGGCGATAGCCGCGCGGCGTGGGCACACGCCCGGCCGAGGTATGCGGGCTGGACACGAGACCCAGCTCCTCGAGGTCCGACATGACGTTGCGGATCGTCGCCGGGCTCAACTCCAGGCCGGAATAGCGCGACAGCGTGCGCGAGCCGACCGGCTGACCTTCGGCGATGTAGCGCTCGATCAGCGTCTTGAGGAGGGTTTGTGCGCGAGGATCTAGCATGACTCAAAATTTTAGCCTAATGGCGGGTTGGCTGCGAGTGCGCCGCCAGGCCGGGCCCGGCGGGCCTGCCCGCAGGGTGGGGCGGCCCGGTATCGGCCGCCGTCGCCCGGCGGATTGCACGACACATTGCACGCCCCCTCGCCCGGCACAACGCGCGTTGTCATCGCCGTGTCACCGGCTTCGGGCTGGAGGGCGCGGCGCGCAAGGCCTGGCGGGCCGCACCCGGCTTGCGCCAGGTTCTTTTCGTGACCTGACTATGGTGTAATGCCGGCATGCAGATCCAGAAGATCCAGAGCCAGTTCAAGACGGTTGCGCTCGTTGGGCGCAGCAATACGCCAGGCATTGCCGAGCCGCTGACGGCGCTCGCCCAGACCATTTCGAAGCGCGGCTTCGAGGTCGTGTTCGAAGCGCAGACCGCAGAGGAAATCGGCGCGCAAGGCTATCCCGCGCTGCAGCCGGCCGAAATCGGCGCGCGCGCGGACGTGGCCGTCGTGCTCGGCGGCGACGGCACGATGCTCGGCATCGGCCGCCAGCTCGCGCCCTACCGCACGCCGCTCATCGGCATCAACCACGGGCGGCTTGGCTTCATTACCGACATCGCGTTCTCCGAGATGCAGGAGGTCGTGCCGCAACTGCTGGCGGGCTCGTTCGAGCGCGAGGAACGCTCGCTGCTGGAGTCGCGCATCACGCGCGACGGCGACCCGATCTACCACGCGCTAGCCTTCAACGACGTGGTCGTGAACCGGAGCGGCTTTTCGGGCATGGCCGAACTGCGCGTGAACGTGGATGGCCGCTTCATGTACAACCAGCGCTCGGACGGTCTGATCGTCGCGACGCCGACGGGCTCGACCGCCTACGCGCTCTCGTCGCAGGGGCCGATCCTGCATCCGCAGCTGCAAGGCATCGTGCTCGTGCCGATCGCGCCGCACGCGCTCTCGAACCGCCCGATCGTGCTGCCCGACGACTGCAAGGTGAGTATCCAGATCGTGGCGGGCCGCGACGTCAACGTGAACTTCGACATGCAGTCGTTCACGGCGCTGGAGCTGAACGACGTGATCGAGGTGCGCCGCTCGCGCCACACCGTGCCTTTCCTGCACCCGGTCGGCTACAGCTACTACCGCACGCTGCGCAAGAAGCTGCACTGGAACGAGCACCCCTCGCTGCAGGGCGATCCGGAGGACTAAACCCGCGTCTTCGCGTGAAGCGCGCGGGGCCGTTGCCATGCAGCCAGCAGTCCCACGGTCATCAAAGCCAATCCAAAAAGAGCAGAACCAGACGCCATGCTTCGCCATCTCTCGATTCGCGACTTCGTGATCGTCGCCGCGCTCGACCTCGAATTCGACAGCGGCTTCACCGTGTTTTCCGGCGAGACGGGCGCGGGCAAGTCGATCCTGATCGACGCCCTCGCCCTCACGCTCGGCACGCGCGCCGACGCGAGCGTGGTGCGCACGGGCGAGAGCCGCGCCGACATCACCGCCGAGTTCGATGTGCCCGCGCATGCCGCGCTTTGGCTCGACGAGCAGGCGCTCACGAACGGCGATGGCGAGCACACGGTCATGATGCGCCGCGTGGTGGACAGCGGCGGGCGCTCGCGTGCCTTCATCAACGGCACGCCGGCCACGCTCGCGCAGCTGCGCGAGCTGGGCGAAATGCTCGTGGACATCCACGGCCAGCATGCGCACCAACTGCTCATGCGCCCCGACGCGCAGCGCGAACTGTTCGACACGCACGCAGGCCTCACGGATCTCGCCGCCACCGTCACGCGCGCGTGGCGCGACGCGCGCGACGCGCGTCTCGCACTGCAAAGCGCCATGTCGCGCGACCGAGAGCTGCAGCTCGAGCGCGAGCGCCTCGCGTGGCAGCTCGCCGAGCTCGACAAGCTCGCGCCGCAGCCGGGCGAATGGGAAGAAGTGAACGCGGAGCACGTGCGGCTTTCGAACTCGGCCAATCTGATCGAAGGCGTGCAAGGCGCGCTCGCGGCGTTATCGGAATCCGACGAGGCGATGCTCTCGCAGCTGAATTCGATCGTCTCGAAGCTGCGCTCTCTCGCCGAAGTCGACGCCGAGCTCGACGACGCGCTCGCCGCGCTCGAACCGGCCGCGATCCAGATCCAGGAAGCGGCCTACTCGCTCTCGCATTACGCGCAACGCCTCGATCTCGATCCGCAGCATCTCGCGCAGGTCGAACGGCGCCTCGACGCGCTGCATTCGACGGCGCGCAAGTTCCGCCTGCCGGCCGAGACGCTGCCCGAGGAACACGCGGCGCGCCGCCAGCAGCTCGCGGCGCTCGACGCCGCGTCCGATCTCGACGGCCTGCGCGCCGCCGGGCAGAAGGCGCAGGACGCCTATCTCGCGCAGGCGCGCCAGCTCTCGAAGGCGCGCGCCAAGGCGGCGAAGGCGCTCGGCACGGCGGTCACGCAAGGCATGCAGGAACTGTCGATGGCGGGCGGCAGCTTCGAAGTCGCGCTCGTGGCGCTCGGCAGCAGCTCGACCGGCGAGCCGATCGGCAGCGCGCACGGTCTGGAGCAGATCGAATTCCGCGTGGCGGGCCACGCCGGCGTGCCGCTGCGTCCGCTCGCGAAGATCGCTTCAGGCGGCGAACTCGCGCGTATCAGCCTCGCGCTCGCCGTGATCGCGAGCGCGGCGAGCCCCACGCCCACGCTGATTTTCGACGAAGTCGATACGGGCATTGGCGGGGGCGTAGCCGAAGTGGTGGGCCGCCTGCTGCACCAGCTCGGGCGCGCACGCCAGGTGCTGTGCGTCACGCACTTGCCGCAGGTCGCGGCGCGCGGCGATCACCACTTCCAGGTGGCGAAGTCCGGCGACGGCAACGGCGGCACGGTCTCGGACGTCACGCCGCTCGACAAGGGCGGCCGGGTGGAAGAAGTCGCGCGCATGCTGGGCGGGCTGGAGATTACCGCGACGACCAGGCGGCATGCGAAGGAGATGTTGGCGGCGTGATCGAGACTGCGCCTCACGTATGAGGCGCATCAGCCGCACCGCCCATCGACGCGTAGCGCACTCGCGCTACGCCTCTCCCCGCTCCCCAAACACGCGCTTCCACAACGCCAGCACGGCCTCGCGCTCGCGCTCCACACGCGCCGGATCGACACGCGCCTTTTCCATGCCGTCGAGCCGCAACTGGTGCTGCAGCTTGCGATAAAGCCGGTACGCCGAGCCTATCGTCTCGGCCTCCTCCTCGCTCATCAGCCCGAAGCGCGACACCTCGCGCAGCAGCGCGATATTGCCCGTGTTGCGGATCAGCTCGGGGTCCTGCGCCGCGTGCAGCAGCACCCAGTACTGGACGAGAAACTCGATGTCCACCATGCCGCCGCGGTCGTGCTTCAGGTCGAAAAGTTCGGTGCGGTTCGGGTGGCCATCTTCGACGCGCTGGCGCATCTCCACGATTTCCTTCGCGAGCGGCGCGGCGTCGCGCGGCGTGGTCAGCACCTGCACGCGGATCGCCTCGAAGGCGCTGCCGATCGCCGCGTCCCCGGCCGAGAAGCGCGCACGCGTGAGCGCCTGGTGCTCCCAGACCCACGCCGTGTTCGCGGCGTCCCCTTCGCGAAGCTGGTAGCGGCGGAACGCGTCGAGGTCGGTCACGAGCAGGCCCGACTCGCCGTTCGGCCGCAGGCGCAGATCGACGTCGAACAGCGTGCCCGCGCCGGTGGCCGTGGTAAGCCACGTGATGAGGCGGCGCGCGAAGGTCGCGTAGATCTCCGAGGCGCGCTCGTCCTCGTCTTCGTACAGAAAGATGATGTCGAGGTCCGATGCGTAGCCCAGCTCCTTGCCGCCGAGCTTGCCGTAAGCGATCGCCGCGAAGCGCGGCACCTCGCGATGGCGTTTGGCGAACTGCTTCCAGACGGTCTCGATGGTCGCGTCGAGCACGGCGTCGGCAAGTTCGGAGAGCCGGTCGCTCACGTGCTCCACCGAGAGCCGCCCCGCCAGGTCGTTGAGCAGGATGCGGAACACCTCAGCCTGGTGCGCGTGGCGCAGCAGGTCCATCTGCTGCTCGACGTCGGCGGCGGCGGCGAGCCGTGCGCGCAACAGGCGCGAGAACTCGGGCCAGTCGAAGGGCGACGCAACCGCCTCGTCGTCGAGCAGCTCGTCGAGCAGTTGCGGATGGCGGATCAGATAGCCCGCCGCCCAGCGAGAGCCGCCCAACACCTTGAGCACGCGGCTGAGCGCATCTGGGTATTCGGTGAGCAGCGCGAGATACGCGCCGCGACGGATCACGGCTTCGAGCAGGTCGAACATGCGCGCGAGCGTATCGCCGCGGCGCTCGCGCGGCTCGAGCGTGCGCGCGGCTTCGAGCGCGCGCTGCGCGACGCTGTCGAAGCGCTCGCGGCTCTTCTCGGGCAGCCCCGCGTAACGCGACGACTGCCAGAGTCCGCGCAGGCGCGCGAGCAACGGCGCGGGGTCGTCGATGCCCAGTTCCGTGAGACGTTCGAGCAACGAGTCTTCGGCGCCCTCTTCCATGAGCGCGCCGCTCCAGACCCATGCCGCCGCGCCGTCTTCGGACGCACCGCAGCCGCCCTCGCCGCCCATCTTGTCGGAGAAGATCTGCACGAACTGGCGCTCGACGTTGTCGCGGTGGCCATCGAGCGTCGTCATCAGCGCGGCGTAGTCGGCAAAGCCCAGCGACTTCGCGAGCGCGGCGCGCTCCTCGGCATCGACGGGCATGGCGTGCGTTTGCGCGTCGTCGCGGTACTGCAGGCGATGCTCGAGGTCGCGCAGAAAGTTGTAGGCGCGCGTGAGCTCGCCGCATACCTCCGACGCGATCAGTCCGCGCGCGGCGGCGTAGCCGAGCACGGCGAGCGTCGGGCGCACGCGAAAGCCCGCGTCCTGGCCGCCGCGTATGAGCTGGAACACCTGGGCGCTGAACTCGATCTCGCGAATCCCGCCGCGCCCGAGCTTGATGTCGTCGGCCTTGTCGGGGCGCATCATGGCGCGCCGCTGTGCTTCCTGGCGGATCTGCACGTGCAGCGAGCGGATCGCGCTGATCACGCCAAAGTCCAGATAGCGCCGGTAAACGAAGGGCTTCACGAGCGAATCGAGCTGGCGTGCAAGACGCAGCGCGCTGTCGCTCTCGTCCTCGGAAACGAGCCGCCCCTTGATCCACGCGTAGCGCTCCCACTCGCGGCCCTGCACGTAGAAGTACTCTTCGAGCATGCCGAGGCTGCACACGAGCGGCCCGGAGTCGCCGTTCGGGCGCAGGCGCATGTCGACGCGAAACACGAAGCCATCGGCTGTCACGTCGCTCAGCGCGGCGATCAGGCGCTTGCCCGCGCGCGTGAAGAAGTCCTGCGTGGCGATGGGCGAGCGCTGGCCGCCCGTGGTTTCGCCGTCGTCCTCGTAGACGAAGATCAGGTCGATGTCGGACGAAACGTTCAGCTCGCGCCCGCCCAGCTTGCCCATACCCACCACGCCGAGCGTGAGGCGCTCGCCGCCCGGGCCGCGCGGCTCGCCGAAGAGCGTCTCGAGGTCGGCGCTCACGCAGGCGAGCGCGCGCTGGATCGTGACTTCGGCCAGATCGGTCATGCTGCCGGTCACTTCGGCGACGTCGGCCACGCCGCCGAGATCCCGCTCCATCACGGCGCAGATCACTTCCGCGCGCAACTGGCGCAGGACCTTCTTCAACTGCTCGTCGCCCAGCGGTGCGCCGGGTGCGGCGTTTGCTGCGGCGAGCAGTTGCCCACTCAACGCGTCGAGCCGCGCGACGATGCGTTCGCGCGAGAGCGGCGCGGCGGCCAGCGCCTCGACCTGCGCCGCCAGTTCGGGGCGCGCGGCGTAAGCACGTGCCGCAAAACGGGAATAGCTGGAACTCAGAAGAGGGATGTCGGTCATGAAGTGCTGCTTGCCGGGAAGGCTCGCTGTCGTATCGCGCGCCTGGGTTGATGACGATGCCAGTGTGACGATGCCGATACCGATGGCTCGACCGCGAGGGTTCGCCCCGCGCCACGCGCGCACCGCCCACCGGCTCTCGCGATCCGCCTCGCCGATGCGTCCGGCATAGCCGCCGCAGTGCAAAAAATCATGCGTGTCACGCGCCGCGCGGCCATCCCGGCTTCCCCGGATGGGCGTTCTGGCGGCCCTCTGTGATACATTTCGTCGTTAGAACGCAACGCTACCATACCCCACCCGCCGCAGCATGTCCGAGCGAAACGATCACGCCGGCCTACCCCAATCTGGACATGCCAGCCAGGCTACCGAGCCAGGGGGTCCGCACCATCATCACCCGGTACTGCGCCAGACGCTGCGCGTGCTGGCGATCATCGCGCTCGTCCTGTATTTCATCGTCTCGGTCCTGCTGCTCGGGCTGCGCTACGTCGTGCTGCCGTACGTGGACAACTTCCGTCCGCGCATCGAGCAGCTGGTCTCCTCGAAGATTCACGCCGAGTTCCGCATCGGCAAGCTCGCCCCGCACTGGTCGGGCTTCCAGCCCGGCATCGACGTCACTGATCTGACGATTCGCGACCGCCACGGCAACATTGCGCTCGACGTGCCGCACGCCACGGCTTCGGTATCGTGGCGCTCGGTCGTGCTGCTCGAACCGCTGCTCTCGAGCATCGTGGTCGAGCAGCCCGACGTGCACATCGCGCGCGAGGACGACGGTACGCTCACCGTCGCGGGCGTGCCGGTGCCCACGGCACACACGGGCAACGCCACCTTCACGACGTGGCTTATGCGCCAGCAGGCCATCGTGCTGCGCGGCGGCACGCTGCGCTGGCACGACGCCACGCGCGACGTGCCCGACCTCGCGCTCTCGCACATCCGCCTCGCGATTCTCAACGACGGCTACGATCACCGCGTCGCGCTCCAGGCGCCGGCCGAGGGCACCGTGCTGCACGGCCCGCTCGACTTCCGCGCGCACTTCACGCACGCGCACTTCGCACAGGCCGGCAAGCCGATCAGCTGGACGGGCGACACCTACCTCTCGACCGGCCCCGTCGATCTGCCCACGCTCTCGCGCTACATCAGCTTCCCGATCGCCACCTACGCCGGGCGCATCGACAACTCGATCTGGGCGCACTTCGCCAATGGGCACATCCTCGAGGCGAGCGGCGCGCTGGAAGGCGCAAACATATCGCTGCGCACGCGTGCCACCCAGCCGCTGCTCGACATGCCGGTCGCGAGCTTCCACTGGAGCATGGGCATTCAGCCCGGCGACTACGCGCTCAAACTGCGCGACATGCATGCGGAACTGGGCCAACCGCCGCTCGAGGACGGCACGCCGCTCACGCGCTCGCTCGCCCTCACAACGCTCGACGCGCGCTTTCGCCAGCAAACGCTCCAGCACGGCCAGCTCATGAGCGTGCACGGCGACCGCATCGATCTCGGCATCCTCGCCGAGTTCATGCGCGCGCTGCCGCTGCCCGGGCGCGTGCAGGGCGCGCTCGTGCGCTTCGACCCGCGCGGGCTGGTGGCGAACTACGATCTCTCCCTCGAACGCGCGAAGCCCGAGTCGGGCGAAGCGGCCGCCGAGCAGCGCTCCACGAGCGTCGAGCCGGTCACCCACTATCGCTTCAAGGGCGACCTGCAGGGTATCAGCGTGAACGCGCAGGAGCCGGGGCCGGGCCTCACGCCGCGCGGTCACCCGCGCGCGGGCCTGCCGGGGGTCGAGAACCTCTGGGGGCACATCGACGCCGACGAGTCGCACGGCACCATCAACCTCGACACGGACAACGTCGCCATCACGCTGCCCGGCGTGTTCGACAATCCGCGCCTCACGCTCGACCGGCTCTACGGCGCGGCCAAATGGGCCGTGGCCGCCGAGCGCGAGCCCGGCAACCGGATGAAGGCGTTCACCGTCGATGTCGCGAGCCTGGGTATCGAGAACGCCGACGCGCGCGCGAAGATGACCGCGCACTACACGAATCCCGGCAAAGGGCGCGGCTCGCTCGACCTCGTCGCCCACTTCGACGAGGCCAAGGTCAAGGCCATCCCGCGTTACCTGCCCACCGCCATCAGCGAGAAGACGCGCATCTACCTCGGCCACGGCTTGCAGGCGGGGCGCTCGAAAGGCGCGACGATCGAGATTCACGGCGACCTCACCAAATTCCCCTACTCGCGCGACCCCGACGCGGGCCAGTTCCGCATCGTCGCGCCGTTCACGGGCGGGCGCTTCGACCCGTCGCCGTTCCCGCCGCGCAAGATGCGCAACGGTGCGCCAAACGTCTGGCCGGCGTTCGACGGCATCGACGGCGTGTTCAAGATGCATGAGAACAAGCTGCGCTTCGACGTCGATCGAGGCCACTACCGCAACTTCGTGCTGCGCAACGTGAGCGGGCGCATCGAGGAGCTGGGCGTCAAGGGCTCCGATATCGTGATCGAGGGCAGCGGGCGCGGTCCGCTCGCGGACCTGCTCGACTACGCGGACAACAGCTCGATCGGCTACATCTCGAAGCACGCCACCGCGAAGGTGCGCGCGCAAGGGCAGTCCACGCTCGCGCTCAAGCTCACGATCCCGCGCCATCCGATGCCGAAGGTGCTGCTCGCGGGCGCCATCGGCTTCGAGAACAACACGCTCACCGCGAACAACGTGCCGCCCGTTTCGAACCTCACCGGCCGGGTGCGCTTCACGAACCACAGCGCCAATGTCGACCGGCTCACGGCGCGCTTTCTCGGCGGCGATCTGCGCGCCAGCGGCGGCATGCGCGACGACGGGCACTATAAGGTGGACGTGGCCGGCGACGTCGCGGTCGATGCGGCGCGCGGCCTGAATCTGCATGGCATGGCGGCGGCGGCGCTCGGACGCCTTTCGGGCGCGGCGCCCTACTCGCTTTCGGTGGCCGGCCAGCGCGGCCGCCTGCCCGACGTGAGGGCCAACGCCGATCTCACCGGCCTCGCGCTCGACCTGCCCGCGCCGTTCGGCAAGGCGGCAGGCACGCCGATGCCGCTGAACTTCGAATTGCAGCCGGGCACGGGTGTGCCCGCCGAATCCGCCATCGGCACCGATGCCAGGGCCGGCGACGCCGCCTTCGAACACGCAGAACTCACGCTCGGGCCGCTTGCCGCGCGTTACGTGATGCGCCGCCATCCAGGTCACATACCGGAAGTGGTGCGCGGCGCGATCGGGATGAACCGCCCGGCAGATCTGCCCTCGGAAGGCGTGACCGCCGCCATCGATCTGCCCACCTTCGACGCCGACGCCTGGCGCGCCGTGGTGCAGCAATTGCGCGGGACCGTAGCGGCGCAGCCCCAGGGCTCGACAGCTGCGAGCGCTGCGGCGAGCGGTGTCCAGGCGCCGGTTCCCCCGCCGCGAACCGCCGCAGAAAGAGCGGCCGAGCGGATGGCTCGAAACGCGGCTCCGGGCGCCGCCTCCGAATCGCAAGCGGAGAACCCCGCCGCCGCCACTGCCGCACCGCAAAGCCCGGCATCGGCAACCACGGCGGCCGCGCCGGCCGCAGCCTCGTCACCGCTCGCGCCCAACGGCGCGGTCGGCCAGTTCCTGCCGTCGCGCTTCGCGGTCCACGTCGGCACGCTCACGCTGCTCAAGCGCCATTGGGAGAACGTCGTGCTCGGCGCGTCGCGCATCGGCGAGCGCGGCAACGAATGGCAGGCCAACGTCGCCTCCAACCAGGTCTCGGGCCACGTCTCGTGGAAGCCGGGCGCCGTGCCGGGCGCGCCCGGCACGCTCGAAGCGCGGCTCGCGCGCCTCACCGTGCCCGCCGCCACCGAAAACGACCTGCTCGGCCAGGCGATGTCGCAGCCCGCGCAGAACATGCCGTCGATCGACCTCGTCGTGAACCAGCTCATCGTGCGCGACCGCGATCTCGGCCGCCTCCAGGTGAACGCGCACAACTTCGACGATAACGGCGTGCCGGTCTGGCAGCTCGACCAGCTCGACATCAGCAACCCGGACGCGCACCTCACCGCCACGGAAAACTGGCGCGCGGTGGGCGACACGGCGGCCGGCGACGACTCGGCCGCCGCCGGCATGCAAACGCCGCGTCGCACGGCGCTCGACTTCCATCTGGACATCAAGGACGCCGGCGCGCTGCTCGTACGCGCCGGCAAGCCGCACGTGCTCAAGAGCGGCTCGGGCACGCTCTCGGGCAACCTGGAATGGCAAGGCGGCCCCTCGCGCATCGACTTCCCGTCGCTCAACGGCAACCTCACGCTCGACCTGCGTCATGGTCAGATTCTCAAGGTCGATCCGGGCGTGGCAAGGCTGCTCGGCGTGCTGAGCCTGCAAAGCCTCGCGCGCTTCGTCACGACGGACTTCCGCGACATCATCGGCGAAGGCCTGCCCTTCACGAGCGCGACGGCCACCGCGCAGATCCAGAACGGCATCGGCAGCACTAACGATTTCAAGCTCGTCACCGCCCCCGGGCGCGCGACGATGGCGGGCAGCGTCGACCTCGCGCACGAAACCCAGGACCTGCGCGTCCACGTGGTGCCGACGGTCAGCGCGGGCGCGGGCGTGATCGCGGCGGCCATCATCAATCCGCTCTTCGGCCTCGGCGCGCTGATCGGCGACGTCGTGCTCTCGCAGACGCTCGAGCACGCGTTCGCGATGGACTTCGCGATCACGGGCCCGTGGGCCAAACCGCACGTCGAGCGGCTGCATGGCGATCAGGGTAAGATGGACGCGCAGACGCCGGCCGCAGTGCACTGAGTTGCCGCCAGGTGCGCTGCCCCATGGGCACGCGGTATGCGCGCCATGCACCCCGAACCCATTCAAGATCTGCCGATGAGCGCTCCCCCCCTCGACCCGTTTCGCGTCGCCGCGCTGCAGATGGTCAGCACGCCCGATCGCGAGCGCAATCTCGCCGAAGCGGACAAGCTGATCGCCGAGGCTGCCGCCGCGGGCGCACGCCTCGTGTTGCTGCCCGAATATTTTTGTTTCATGGGTCACAAGGACAGCGACAAGCTCGCGATACGCGAGCCGCACGGCGACGGCCCCGTTCAGCGTTTTCTCGCTGATGCGGCGAGGCGCCACGACGTGTGGGTGATCGGCGGCACCTTGCCGCTGAAAGCGCCCGAAGACACGCGCGTGCTTAATACCACGCTCGTGTTCGACCCGAGCGGCGAGGAACGCGCGCGCTACGACAAGATTCACCTCTTCAATTTCGAAAAAGGCGCCGAATCATTCGATGAAGCGCGCACGATCCGGCCCGGCGCCGCGGTGCGCACGTTCGAGGCGCCGTTTGGCCGGGTCGGCCTGTCGGTCTGCTACGATCTGCGCTTTCCCGAGCTGTATCGGCGCATGGGAGACTGCGCGCTGATGGTCGTGCCTTCAGCGTTCACTTACACCACCGGCCGCGCCCACTGGGAGATCCTGCTGCGCGCCCGCGCGATCGAGAACCAGTGCTACGTGCTCGCGGCGGCGCAAGGCGGCACGCACGAGAACGGCCGCCGCACCTGGGGCCATAGCGTGCTGATCGACCCGTGGGGCGAGATCGTCGACGTGCGCGACGAAGGCGCGGGCGTGGTGGCCGGCGACATTGACCTCGAACGCATCGCCAGCGTGCGCGCGAGCCTTCCGGCGTGGCGGCACCGCGTGCTCGACTGCGCGTGACGCACAATGCATGCAACGCACGCGACGACTGGCCCCGCGAATGAACACCATCGAATTCCACGCGAGTTCTACGTTTAAGGCGCTTGATTTCGCAGCACCGCGCCCGAATCTCCATTGACAGACTTTATCGATTGATCCCACAGAGCGCATGAACATCATCGAACCTGGCATCCGCAATCTGGCGACCGCGAAGGACCTGCTCCTCACGCCCTACGGCCTCGACGAAGCAGTGCTCACGCGCACGCTCGGCGAAATCTTCACGCATCGCATCGACTACGCCGACCTCTACTTCCAGACCACGCGCAGCGAGGCCTGGAGCCTCGAGGAAGGCATCGTCAAGTCGGGCAGCTTCAGCATCGACCAGGGTGTCGGCGTGCGCGCCGTGTCCGGCGAGCGCACCGCTTTCGCCTACTCCGACGACCTCTCGCCCGAAGCGATCCGCCAGGCGG
Organism: Paraburkholderia sp. CNPSo 3281; assembly: GCF_024206515.1. Lineage (NCBI taxonomy): Bacteria > Pseudomonadati > Pseudomonadota > Betaproteobacteria > Burkholderiales > Burkholderiaceae > Paraburkholderia > Paraburkholderia sp. CNPSo 3281. The sequence continues at coordinate 57,989 of NZ_JAMBPS010000002.1, forward strand.
CCATCGCCACGCGCTCGATCGCCAGGTCCGGCGGCGGCAAGCAGAAAATCCAGGTGGCCAAGTCGCTCACGGGCATTGCGGGCCGCGATCTGTACCTGCCCTCCGACCCGTTGAGTTCGCTCGAGGCCACCGAAAAAGTGAAGCTGCTCGAGCGCATCGAAGAGATGGCGCGTGGGCGTGATCCGCGCATCACGCAAGTCATGGCCGCGCTCGCGGGCGAGTACGACGTGGTGCTCGTCGCACGCAGCGACGGCGCGCTTGCCGCCGACATCCGCCCGCTGGTGCGCGTGTCGGTCACGGTGATCGCCGAGCAGAACGGCCGCCGCGAAATCGGCAACGGCGGCGGCGGCGGCCGCTACGAATATAGCTATTTCACCGACGACATCCTGTCGAAGTACGTGGACGACGCCGTGCACGCCGCGCTCGTGAACCTCGAAGCACGCCCGGCGCCGGCCGGCGCGATGACCGTCGTGCTCGGCCCGGGCTGGCCCGGCGTGCTGCTGCACGAGGCGATCGGCCACGGCCTCGAAGGCGACTTCAACCGCAAGGGCTCGTCGGCGTTCGCCGGGCGCATTGGCGAGCGGGTAGCCGCGAAGGGCGTGACCGTGGTCGACGACGGCACGCTGCCCAACCGCCGCGGCTCGCTCAATATCGACGACGAAGGCAACCCCACGCAGTGCACGACGCTGATCGAAGACGGCATTCTCAAGGGCTACATTCAGGACTCGCTCAACGCGCGCCTCATGAAGATGCCCGTAACGGGCAACGCGCGCCGCGAGTCGTACGCGGCGCTCCCCATGCCGCGCATGACCAACACGTACATGCTCAACGGCGACAAGGACCCGCAGGAAATCCTCGGCTCGGTGAAGAACGGCCTGTATGCCGTGAACTTCGGCGGCGGCCAGGTGGACATCACGAACGGCAAGTTCGTGTTCTCGGCCTCCGAAGCCTACATGATCGAGAACGGCAAGATCACCTACCCCGTGAAGGGCGCGACGCTCATTGGCAGCGGCCCGGAATCGCTCAAGTACGTGAGCATGATCGGCAACGACATGCGCCTGGACTCGGGCGTGGGCGTGTGCGGCAAGGAGGGCCAGAGCGTGCCGGTGGGCGTAGGTCAGCCGACGCTGCGCATCGACCGCATGACAGTGGGCGGCACGGTTTAAGACTTTTGCCCGCGCGCATCCCATGCACGGTGGTGCGGAAATTCCGCATCGCCGTGCGGATTGTCTGCACATGAGTCATTTTTTGCGCAGATAGTCCGCTTTTTTACGGCGCCCCGCTTGCCAGCCACGAGAAGACCGGGTTATAAAGGCAGTCACCCTTTCGACGTAACGAACGTTCAGACAACACCGCCATGTTCGCCACGAAGTTTTATTTTTACTTCTTTTGGTATCTCAGACCGCTGGCGGATCGAGAGGGTTGATAGTACGCGCAGGACCCCGAACAGACGAGAAACCGCCAGCCAAGCCTGGCGGTTTTTTTTTCGCCCTTACTTTCGAGCCGCACCTTCATCTAACCGAATTTGAAGCACCGTCTGAACGACGCACGCTACGCACCCAGGATCAGGAGAAAACGACCATGCCCCCGCACAACACCGACGATGTCCGCATTCGCGAACTCAAGGAACTCACGCCGCCCGCTCACCTGATCCGCGAATTCCCCTGCTCGGAAGCCGCCTCCACGCTGATCTTCGAATCGCGCCGCGCCATGCACCGCATCCTGCACGGCATGGACGACCGCCTGATCGTCATCGTCGGGCCGTGCTCGATTCACGACACCAAGGCCGCGGTCGACTACGCGAAGAAGCTTGTGGAAGAGCGCCAGCGCTTCAAGAACGAGCTCGAGATCGTGATGCGCGTGTACTTCGAGAAGCCGCGCACGACGGTGGGCTGGAAGGGCCTCATCAACGACCCGTTCCTCGACAACAGCTTCAAGATCAACGACGGTCTGCGCACCGCGCGCGAGCTGCTCGTCTCCATCAACGAGCTGGGCCTGCCCGCCGGCACCGAATACCTCGACATGATCAGCCCGCAGTACATCGCCGACCTGATCTCGTGGGGCGCGATCGGTGCGCGCACAACGGAATCGCAGGTGCATCGCGAGCTGGCTTCGGGGTTGTCGTGCCCGGTCGGCTTCAAGAACGGCACGGACGGCAACGTGAAGATCGCCGTGGACGCGATCAAGGCCGCCTCGCAGCCGCACCATTTCCTCTCGGTGACGAAGGGCGGCCACTCGGCCATCGTCTCGACAGCGGGCAATGAGGACTGCCACGTGATCCTGCGTGGCGGCAAGACGCCGAACTACGACGCGGAAAGTGTGAACGCCGCATGCAGCGATATCGGCAAGGCGGGTCTCGCCGCGCGCCTCATGATCGACGCGAGCCACGCGAACAGTTCGAAGAAGCACGAGAACCAGATTCCCGTGTGCGCCGATATTGGCCGCCAGGTGGCGGCGGGCGACGAGCGCATCGTCGGCGTGATGGTGGAGTCGCACCTCGTGGCGGGCCGCCAGGACCTGAAGGAAGGCTGCGAGCTGACCTATGGCCAGAGCATCACCGACGCATGCATCGGCTGGGACGAAAGCGTGGGCGTGCTCGAAGGACTCGCGCAAGCGGTGAAGCAGCGCCGTATTGCGCGCGGTTCGGGCAACTGAGCGCAGCACGCATTGGAGCGCGCAGCGCGGTCATTTAACACCGCGCTGCGCGTGAACTCACAGCCGCGCAGCGCGCTCGGGCCGCACCGCGCCTATGCATAGATCGGCAATCCCGATCACGTTGCCGATGAGCCTGCCGCGCCGGTCGAGATGCGCTTCCGGGCGCACCGACTTCACGCAGTTCATGCTAAGCGCGCGCAGGATGTTGCTGGTCGCTTCCTTGCGCGACATCACGCCCTTGTTGCACAGGTACATCGCGTTGACCACCTGCGAATAGCCGAAGCGCCGGCCCGAAACGCGCCCGCCTCGCAGCCCGAGGTGGACCCCCAGCAGATAGTCGCAGTACACGACCCCGCCGCGGTGCGCGAGGCGCCGCGAGAAGTCCTTGTCCTCCAGCCAGCCGTACAGCACGAGACGCTCGTCGAAGCGCAGATCGGCGATAGCCTGTGCGCGGCACGCCATGTTGCAGCCATACAACTCCACGCAGGGCCGCAGCGGCGGACGCCGCATCACCTCGGCTTGCGCGCCATCCACGAGCGCCATGGCTTCTTCCCATGAGATCGGCTGCGTGTTCGCGCCGTCGCGCAATATGCGGCCGGAAAAACCCACGAGATTCGCGTCGCTCTCGAACAGCTCTACGCAAAGCTCGATCCAGTGACACTCGGGCGCGAAGTCGTCGTCGAGGAAAATCACGACGTCGATGTCCGGCGCAAGCGCGTCGAGCGCGCGATTGCGCTGCACGCTCGAACCCGCCGTGCCGATGATTTCGTTCACGCGCAGACCGTTGGCATCGTAAGGCCCGATGTCGTCTGCGCTGCTGCCCGAGAGGATGATCTGATCCGGCCGCACCGTTTGCCGCGCAAGCAGACGCACGACCCATGCGGTGGCTGTTGGCCGCCCCTTGGTCGCGATCACCACCGCGACGCGCATGCGCGCCTTCGCGCCGTTCGGGGCCATGGAAAACGCGAGATCATCGGTAGCGAGCGTTGTCATCGGTTTCTCCGCATTCCGGTGGTCGTTTCGACTCGGATCGAGGTTAGCACGAGGCCTGCGCGCCGCCAGCCGGGGCGGATTGAAGTTGTCCGAAACGATCTATTCAACGACTGATTCCAACTGTTTGTGAACGAGCATGCATGCACGGCGCAAGGCGCGCGGTGTCTGTATCGGCCGCCTGCCGACGAACCTTTTACCGCATGTCCTTTTCGTTGATTAAATCTGCATTTATTGCACTTTCTTTGCGCTTTATCGATTACGCATCACTCATAGCGCAGCACCACCCGGTAAATTCGTCCAATAGCAATTTTCGGATTCCTCTTTTGATAAGACTCGCCTACAACTGCTAAAAGAGATTGGCGCAAATATGACCGACTAACCTGCCCACCGGAAAGATCCTCTCAACATGACTGCGTCGACGCGTCGGAGCCAGCCAGTGGAACACGAGATCATCGCTTCCGGGACAACGGTTTGCGAAACCGAATCCGGCGCGCGGCTCAAACGCCCAGTGGTCTTCTACGTGCAGCCGTTGATCGCGCGCTATCGCATCGAAGTCATCGAGTCGCTCAACCGTCTTTTCACCGTCAAGGTGTTCGCGTGCTCCGAGGGCATGGAGGCCAACGGCTTTTCGCGCGAGAAGCCCGAGTGCGACGAATTCGTCGAAACGCATATCGCGAGTTTCGCCGGCCTGCCCTCGCGGCGCATTCGCATGCAAAGCCGCGTGCTGAGCCGCATCGTTTTCGAACGTCCCGATGCCGTTTTGATCTTTGCAGACGTTCGCTATCTCTCGCTGTGGCTCGCGCTCCTCGCCGGGCGCGCGATGCGCGTGCCCGTGCTGATTCACGGCCAGGGGCTCTACCGGCACGAGTGCGCGGGGCTCATGCGCACGGTGTGTTACCGCCTCGCGGTCGCGCTCGCCGTGCGCTACGTCTGCTATACCGAGGCTTCGCGGCGCTCGCTCGTCGCCATCGGCTGCCCGCTTGCGAAGCTCGTCGTCGCGAACAACGCACTCACGGTCTCGTGCGGCGTGGAGCCCGCCACCAAAACGGGCGCCGAGAGCGGCGTGCTCTTCATCGGCAGGCTGCGCGAAGGGTCGGAGATCGAGCCGCTCATCGACGTGGTCGGGCAGCTTCATGCCGAAGGCAACGACATCACGCTCCACGTGATCGGCGACGGCGAGCACGGCGAGCGCCTGAAGCGCAAGTACAGCGATCGCGGCTATGTGGTGTGGTATGGCGCGGTGTTCGACGACGACGCCATCGCAACCATCAGCCGGCGCTGCCGCGTGGGCTGCTATCCGGGCTCGGCGGGCTTGAGCGTCGTGCACATGTTTGCGTTGAGCCTGCCGCCCATCGTGCACGACCGGCTGCCGCTGCACATGGGCCCGGAGCCGGGCTATGTCGAGGACGGCCGCAGCGGCTTTTTCTTCGCGCGCGACGGCGGCCCAGAAGCGCTTGCCGCCACGCTGCGGCGCATCTGGTCCATGCCGCCCGATGAAATGCGTGCAGCCGCTGCCGCCGCGCACGCGGTGTACTGCCAGCTCAACTCGCCCACGCTAGGACATCAGCTCGCCGAGATCGTCGAAGCGGCGCTGCGCGCCTGAATCCTCGCTTGAATCCCGCTTCTGCGCTCCGGCTTATTTCTGCCGCGAGACGCGATACAGCATCCAGGCCGCGCACGAGGCCAGCCCGACAGTCATCGACCATGCCACGCCTGTCACACCCCACATGTGCAACGAAGGCGGCACGGACAGGATAAGCGCCACGACCTGGAGCAGCGACGCCACCGTGACGGCGCGCGCGTCGCCAACCGCGCGCAGATACGAGGCCAGCACCGAGTTCAGCGCGCTGATCGCCATGTTGATGACGAAGATGCGAAAGAGCGGCACGGCCGACAGCCACGCGGCGCCGAGCACGAGTGAAAAGAGCGGCTCGGCGGCGAAGCGCAGCACGATCACCACGCACGCCAGCCCCGCCACGGCCACCACGAGATACAGACGAAACAGGCGCGCGGCCGATTGCGGCCCGCCGCGATGATGCGCGGCGAACGTGGGAAACAGATACTGCGACATGGCGAGCGCGGCGTCGGCGAGCAGCATCTGCGCGAGCTTCGAGGACATCTGCCATGCGCCCAGTTGTGTTGGTCCGAGCAGTTTGCCCACCACCACCTTGTCGAACTGGTTGGTGATGAGAATGATCACGCTGCTCGCCCAGATCCAGCGGCTGAACCCCACGTAATGGCCGATGCCCGACCAGCGCAGCCGGATCGGCGGACGTGGCGAGAGGGCGATCCATGTCACGACGCTCTTGAAGGCCTCGCCGATCATCAGGCCGAGCAGGAGCGAGTACGGACCCGCACCCGCAAGTGCGAGCCCAATGCCGAAGCCGCAGTCGAGACACGAGGACGAGATTTCGATCGCCGCAATATGCTGGAAGTGGCGCTCGCGCTGCGTGATGAAATACGCGGGCGAGGCGAGCCCGCGCAACAGCGGCAGCACCGCGGCAAGCTGCACGAGCCCGATGGCGCCGCCCAGGTGGAACTGCGCGTCCATGAGCGGTGCGCTCGCGACGAGCAGCACGCCGATCAGCAGGCCCCGCGTGGCGAGCGTGGTCCAGACGGCGCCAGCCTCGGCGCGCGTTGGGGGCGCCTGGCCCTGGATCACGGCTTGCGCGAGCCCGGTGTCGGAGAGCGCTTCGGCAATCGCGACCGCAAGCAGCGCGACGCTCGCGAGACCGATTGCGGACGGCCCGAGAATGCGCCCGATCACGAGGAACTTGACGGCCACGAGGCCGCGCACCACGACCTGCTGCAGCAACACCCAGGTCGCCGCGCCGGGTCCGAAACCTGCCTTGATCGGTATTGCTGGCAGCCGCATTGCGCGCAAAATGCCTCTCCTGTTGTCGATCTCTGAGTCGGAGCTTTAGCCCCTTTTCCCAGTTCCCTTCAAGCATGTTTGGGAACGCGTTTTCGTCACCCGTTCTGGACCTTACCGCGCGGCAACGTCCACGACGCGCCATCTACCAGGTGGAATCAGACGGGGCGGCCATCCGCGCGGAGGCAATTCATGAATCTTCAAGCGATCGGCATATCCCCAGGCTTTTTCGGCCACCCTGCCCCGCAATCTGGCGCATGCCGCTTGCGCACCACTGCTATTTTGTTCGTAATAGTGCTCATCGGGCCTCCCGCATGGAAAACGTGTCGATCGCCAGATATCGCAACGCCGCCCCTAACACCCCGGACTCCGCCGCACTGTGCGACGTCGAGGCCGACACACTCGTGACGTCCGAGCTTCCCGGCACGCGCGCATCGGTTGGCGGCGACTGGATCGCCATCATCGAGCCGAACTTCACGGGCCACCGCTGGCGCTACGTCGAGTGGATCGCGCAGGCGTGCGTGGAAGCCGGCCACCGCTGCCTCGTCGTCACCGATACCGAGTACGCGGACCATCCGCTCGCGCAGCGCATCGTGCGCGACGCGCGCCCCGATCTGCGCCTCGTGCTGCTCGACCTGCACACCGTTCCGCCCGGTCCGCATTTCGCGGCGAGTGTGTACATGCGCTTTCGCAACTTCTATGCGCGCGCGTTGCGTCAGGTGAGCAAAACGATGCACGTGCGGCTCGTCATCGCGCCCTACGCCGACTACTTCTTCTACACGCTCGCGGGGTTCGACTCGCCATTCGGCGAGACGCCGTGGATCGCCATCGTCATGGGCATGACGTTTCATCAGGCGCGCATCGGCTTGCGCACGCCGCGCCGACGCTTCGTCGACATAGCCAAGTCGGCGCTGTTTCGCCGCGCCATGCGCTCGCGCGGGCTGCGCGAACTCTTCACGATCGACCCGACTCTGCCCGACTGGTTCGCGACCACGAAGCCCCAGCGCGCCGCGCCGCTCAGCTATCTGGCTGACCCGTTTCCCGAAATCGAAGGCATGGACCCCGTGTTCGCGCGCGAGCAGCTGAAGCTCGATGCGCATACGCGCTACCTGCTCGTGTACGGAGCGATCGGCGAACGCAAGGGCATTCGCGAACTGATGCTCGCGCTCGAGCACAAGCCCGACGCGCCGTGCCTCGTAATCGCGGGCCAGCAGGACGACGAAACGCGCGCATTCATCGACGCCCACGCGCCGCGACTCGCGAGCGCGCCGGTGATCCTCAACCAGTTCATCACCGACGAGATGGAGCGCGAGCTCTTTTCCGCCTGCGACGCCGTGTGGCTCGGCTATAAGCAGCACTACGGCATGAGCGGCGTGCTCGTTCAGGCGTACCGCTTCCGCAAGCCCGTGGTGGCCAGCGCCGACGGCCTGATCGGTTGGTATTGCCGCGACGGCGCGCTCGGACCCCTGCTCGACGACCTCGAGCCCGCCACGATCGCGCACGCGCTCGATGGGCTCGCCGAGCGTTGGCGCGCCGGCTCGAACGCCGCGCAGCCCACGGGTGAACACCTCCTTTCATGCAACACGCTCGAACAGTTCAAGCGCACGCTGCAGGCTGCGATGGTGTAAGCGCAGGGAAACGTCACCAACTAGTTAGCATGTCGAACCAGTCTGGTTCGTTCAGGCAACGCCTTCGACATTGTTGTTGTCCGTCGCGCTCGCGTTGCTCCGCTCGGCAGCGATGGCGCCGCGCCGGTCGGGGAACATCGCCTCGCGCAGGCGCAGGAACGGAAACTCGACGGCGCGCGTGGTGAGATAGCCCAGCGTGGCAGCGATGACGAACTGCACGACGATCACAACCGGCCAGGCAGCGAGCGGCGGCACGCCAAGCGCGTTCGCCTTGTGGATCAGGTAATCGCCGGGCGCGAGCGCGAGCGAATGCCAGAGGTAGATACCGTACGAGTACACGCCAAGCCACGCCAGCCCGCGATACAGCCACGTCGTGCGCAGGCTGCCCGAGTGCTCCAGTATGAGCATGATGAGTGCGCAGAAGCCGACGGCCTGAATCGTGTAGCCAACGCTCTCATCGAGCGCGACGTCGGGCGTCGCGAACACAAGCCAGACGAGGAGCAGTCCCACCGCGCCGAACAGCCAGCGCTTCTTCGCAACGAGCATGCGCCAGAGTTCGGGCTTCATCCAGTAGACGGTCGCGAGTATGACGCCGATGAGCAGGCTGTCCATGCGGTACTGCGTGTAGTTGAACGCCCCGACGAGATCGCCATGCGATACCGCGACGCAACGTGCGCCGAGCACGATCGCGCAGAGGCCGACCATCACGGCGATCAGCGCATTCGCGCGCAGCCGGAAGTGCGCGAGCAGGATCAGCAGCGCGGGCAGGAACAGATAGAAGTGCTCTTCGACAGCGAGGCTCCACGTTTGCGCAATGGAGGTGCCGAAGTAATTCTGCATGTGCGTGAGGTTTTGCCAGAGGAACGTATCGGGACGATGGCGGCCGGCAAGCAGGTGAAAAAAAATCAGTGCGTAGTACGCGGGCCAGATCTTGAAGATCCGCCGCACGATGAAGCGGCGCGCGCCGATGTGGCCCGTTTGCGAATATTGGCGCAGCAGCAGCCCGCCCACCAGAAAACCGCTTAGTGTGAAGAATAGATTCACGCCTTCGTGGCCGAAGCTTTTCAGCGGGTACTCGAGCACGCTCACCCAGGGATGGCCCGTGCGCACCGTGTGGAAGTGGTAGCCCATCACGACGAAGATCGCGATGCCACGCACGAAGTCGAGCTCGACGGAACGTCCTTGCGTCGGCGGTCCCACTCCGTGTAGCAGCTTCATGACCTTTCCCTCGCTACGTCCATGCCGGATTCTTACGCAAGGCAGACGATGAAAAACTTACTCCTGCCGGTCCTATCATGGACACAGGCGCCGTGCCGCGTGCGCCAAGTTCCCGCCCTTCTCGGCCAGGTGTGTGGGGGAAACCACATGCCAAATCAGAATTTTTTTCCTGCCGCCACAACCCTGCCGCTTCCCGCCACGCACATGCGCAAGCCGCTTGCGGCGTTTTATATTGAATCGAGCCTTCGCTTGCGGCGCGCATGAATCTTGCGCCACGTATGCGACCCTATGCACCGCACCGGGAGAAACGCCGATGCGAAACAAACATGCTGCACTATGGCTCTGGGTGTGCCTCGTGCCTCTCGCTTTCGACTACAAGGCACCGGACTCCCAGTTTGGCCACGGCGCGCAATGGCTGGCGGTCATTCCGGCCCTGGCAGGCGCGCTCATCCTCGCGATGATCGGCCCGCGCTTCGCGCGTCCGACGCGGCTGCGCTCGTTCGTGACGGGCGCGCTCGTGGCGAGCCTCGCCGGCAGTCTCATTGCGCAAATGCTGCAGCACAATCCGATTGGTCAATACCTGCGCGTGATCCTGCCGTTCCTGCTGTTCGCGCTCGGCTACTGGGCCATGTGCCGCCCATGGCACCCCATTCGCGTCATGCAGATGCAGCGCGCGCTTTATTACGCGAACGTGCTGGGCCTCGCGTTTACGTTCTTCTTCGGCATACTGGCAGTCGGCGGGCCGCTCGCCGACATTCGTTTTCGCATCGTCTCGCCGACCATGCTCGCGCTGCAGGCCATGCTGTTGCACCAGTTCATCGTCGCCCGGCGCTTCAACGTGACGATGGTACTCGTGTTCCTCGCCACGCTCGTCGTCGAATTGTTGAGCGTCACGCGCAGCCTGCTGATCGCGACCGTCCTGCTCGCCATGTTCGCGGCGTGGCTCGCCTCGCCGTCGCTCAGCCATCTGATCAAATCGTTTTTCCGCACGGGCATCGCGCTTTCGTTCGTGGTAGCGCTGGGCGTGGGAACGGCCTGGCTCTTCCCGTCGATCACGGAACACTGGACGCAGCGCGTGACGGCCGCGCAGAACGCGGAGTCCGACCGCGATCCGACCACGGTCACACGTATTGCGGAGATGCGCGACCAGTACGACCAGGTCACCGAATCGGTGGAATCGGTCCTGTTCGGCAAGGGTTATGGCCACCTCTACCGCTACTCGCCGATTTACTACCAGTACGTGAACCAGACCTTCAGCAAGGACGATTACTTCAACACCAGCGACTGGGTGGCCGGCCACAACTTCTGGGTCTACCAGCTCTACGCCGAAGGTATCCTGTTCGGGGGCTGCATGCCGCTCGCAGTGATCGTCGCGCTCATCGTCGCGGGCCGCGCATTCAGACGCTGGCGCCGCATTGCGCCGCGTCACCCGATGCTCATGCCGCTCAGCATGGCACTGCTCGTGCTCGCCGCGCTGCCGGGCGCGTCGATCGGCGGCAATCCGCTCGGCACGCGTTTCTCGGGCCTCGTGTACGGCCTCGCGCTCGGGCTCATCGTCGCGCTGTATTCGCAGCTTCATCACCGCATTGACCTTCAACGCAAGCGCCAGCGCCTGCACCCGTCCTACGGGCGCGAGCCTGCCTTCCGACCCACGGCGCCCGCGGCGGCGCCGGTGCCGCTCACCACGTATGCGACTCCGGAGCCCCGATGAAAATCCTGCACCTCGTGTCCACGGTCGACCCCCGTTCGGGCGGCCCGATTGAGGGCGTTCGCCAGAGCGGTCTCGCGATGACGGCGCTCGATCACCAGATCGAAGTGGCGTCGCTCGACCCGATCGACGCGCCTTATGTGCGCGAATTCCCGCTCCCGCTCCACGCATTGGGCCCAGGCCGCGGGCACTACGGCTACTGCGCCGGCTACGTGCCGTGGCTGCGCGCGAACGCGAGGCGCTTCGACGCGGCGATCGTGCACGGGCTCTGGCAATACCACGGCTTCGGCGCGTGGCGCGCCCTGCGCCACGCCCAGCTGCCGTACTACGTGTACACGCACGGCATGCTCGACCCGTGGTTCAAGGCCACTTATCCGGTCAAGCATCTGAAGAAATGGGCGTACTGGCCATGGGCCGATTTCCGCGTGCTGCGCGACGCCTCCGCCGTCATTTTCACGACCGACGAAGAACGCCTGCTCGCGCGCGAATCGTTCTGGCTGTACCGCGCCAACGAACGCGTCGTGCCGTTCGGCACCAATGCGCCCAACGAGGACCCGGACACGTTGCGCGAAGCCTTCCTGCAGGAGTCGCCGCATTTGCGCAACAAGCGCATCGTGCTGTTTCTCGGGCGTCTGCACCCGAAAAAGGGTTGCGACGTGCTGGTTCACGCATTCGCCGAACATGCGCGCGAAACGCCGGATGCGCATCTGCTGATCGCGGGGCCCGACAAGGGCAACTGGCAACCCGCGCTGCTGGCGATGGCGCAGTCGCACGGCATTACGCACCGCATCAGCTGGCCGGGCATGCTGCAGGGCAACCTGAAGTGGGGCGCGTTTTTTGCTAGCGACGTGTTCGTGCTGCCTTCGCACCAGGAGAACTTCGGCGTTTCCGTAGCGGAGGCGCTGGCGTGCGGGCTACCCGCACTGGTCTCGGACAAGGTCGGCGTCTGGCGCGAGATCGACGAGGACGGCGCGGGGTTCGTTGCGCCCGACACGGTCGCCGGCACGCAGCGCAACTTCGCCTCATGGCGGGCACTTGACGAGCGCGCGCGCGACGCCATGCGCGCTCAGGCGCGGCGCACGTTCGACGCGCGCTTCGCGATGGATGGCATGGTGCGCTCGCTGCTGGGCTTGTTGCAGGAACATCCTTTGCACGCTGGCGCGCGATTTCACCGAGGGCGCCCGATGAGCGCCATGGCCCAGGGCGAGCCCGCGGAGCAGGCTGAATAAGCGAAAAAAGGCGGCATCAGATATCAGATAGCGGAAATGGTAGGGATTGGCAGGGGTGACGAAGCAACGCAGCTGAAGCGTCATAACGAGTCGAACGATGAGCCCGCGTTGCACTTTCGTGGCGATGTGCGAATCCTGTTAGTAAGGGGGCGACACTATGTTAAACAGTAGACCTGATTGTTCTGGCGGCGAGACCATCGACGTAATCGCGACGCAACCTGTGAAGCAGCCCGCGCGCAGTTTGCGCAGATTATCGGCGGCCCGCGCACGCGCGGCCCTGACGGCGATCATGGCCATGGCCGCGACCGCGGCATTGATTTCGGGCTGTGGGCTCTCGCCTGGGATGCAGGCGCCGTCGAGCGTCACGCAGGCGAAGGCCGCGACCGGCGCCGCGCGCACGGGCGGCAGCGGGGATCAACCGCCACCGGGCGCGCTCGTTGAGATCAACAGCGAACTGGTCGCGAAGGAAGCGGCGTCGAGACCGACGACTGTCCCGGCAAACGTCGAGACGCTGTTCGGCACGCCCAAGCCCTACTCGCTCGGGCCCGGCGACGTGCTGAGCATCGTCGTGTGGGACCACCCCGAAATGAATCTGCCGACGAACGGCGGCGGCGGCGGCAACGGGCAGCAGGACCAGAGCGCGAGCCAGGTACAGTCGGGCTATACCGTCGACTCGTCGGGTGCGATCCAGGTGGCCTACGTGGGTCCGATCCACGTGGCAGGGCTCACCGAGATGCAAGCCCGCGACCTGGTGGCGAAGAAGCTAGCCTACTACCTGAACAAACCTCAGGTGACGCTGCGCATCGAATCGTACCGCAGCCGGCGCGTGTACGTGGACGGCGAAGTGCGCACGCCCGGGCTCATGGTGCTCAACGACATGACGATGTCGCTGCCCGAGGCGATCAACCGCGCGGGCGGCTTCACGGCGGCCGGCGACCGTTCACGGGTTAGCGTGACACGCGGCGACAAGACGACCATGGTGAACATTCCGGACATGATCAAGAAAGGCGTGAACCCGGACAAAATCCTGCTGCAGAACGGCGACCTCGTGCGCGTGTATTCGGCGAACGAAAGCCGCGTGTTCGTGCTGGGCGAAGTCGGACACCCGGGGCCCTTGCCGTTCGATAACGGCCATCTCTCGCTGAACGACGCCCTAGGCAACGCAGGCGGTGTCAGCCAGGGTTCGGGCGACGCCTCGCAAGTGTACGTGGTGCGCGGGCAGAAGGAAGGGCACCGTACGGTCTTCCATCTCGACGCGTCGTCGCCGGAAGCCATGGCCACGGCCGACGAGTTCGAGTTGCAGCCGAACGATGTCGTGTTCGTCGATGCGTCGGCGCTCGTCAAGTGGAGCCGCGTCATCAACCTGATCCTGCCGAGTACGCAGGCAGCCGCGGCGGGCCGGGCGGTGGGTTACGGAGGGTACTAGCCGGTGGGGCTCGTATGAGTATGAGCAGGCCTTCGGGCCTGCGTCTGAGCGGGAGCAGGCCCAAGGGCCTGCTCGTGCCACGAATGAATCTGCTTGAAACGGGCCAGCCTCGCGCCGCCCTTATGCCTGGGGCGGCTTGCTTTCCTCGAAACGCCAGCGGATAAAGCGGCACGGATTGCCGCCATACACGCCGCCGGCTTCCAGCGAGCGATGCACGACCGAGAGCGGCGTGACAACCGCCGAGCGCCCGATCGTCACGCCCATCTGCACGACGCATTTCGACGAGACCCACGCGCCGTCCTCAATCACGATTGGCGCGACGTGCAGATCCATGTTCGTGCGCATGTCGTGCGAACCGGCGCTGAGAAACGCGCCCTGCGAAAGGCAAACGTTCGAGCCGATACGGATGGGCGCCTGGTTGTAGATCCACACGTCCACGCCAATCCAGCAGTTGTCGCCCATTTCCAGATTCCACGGCGCCTTCACGCGCATGGGGTGCACGAGGCGGCAGCCCTGGCCGATCTTCGCGCCGAACAGGCGCAGCAAGCCTGCGCGCAGCGCGGAAAGCGGCAGCAGGCGGTTGTCGAGCACGCAGGTGTCGACCAGATACCACGCGGCCTGCACGAGCTTGCCGCGGCGCGGGACGAAGTTGCCCTTGCCCGCACGGCTCAAATCGATCACGCGGATTTCCGCGGCTCGTGCGTCATTGGCGGCTTGTGGCGGCACGATGCCTGCGGGCGGCGCTTCGCCCGCCTCCTCCCTGCGCCCGGCCGCGCCGGCGCGCCCTTTGCGGGACCCTAAACCTTCGACCGCTTCCGTCATGAACGCTCCTTGCCCATCCGGGTCGGTTCCTGTTGGCTTCCTGCGGGTTGCAAGCCTGGCGGCCCGCATAGCGGGACGCATCAAGCCACGATTTCATTATCGGGCGGCCACCGCAGCGCCTCGCACGCGTGGCCGACACGGCAGGGGTTTTGGCGCAGCGGCGCGACGCGCGATAGGCAACATGAAGGCTTGACGCCGCATGGTTCGCGGCGCGCAGGATCAATGCCATGTCCAGCTCATATCGTCATCAAGTTGCACCTTACGTCCTCGCCGCCGCGCTGCAAGCCGCGTGCGCCGCATGGCCGTGCGCGGTGTTTGCGCAGAACGCCGCGTACGGCGCCGCCACCGGTGGCTCCCCCGCTGCCGCGAGTGACCAGAGTCGCCAAAGCAGCCGCGGCGACACCCCCGCCAACGCCGTGCAGCGCCAGCAACTCGACGAACAGCGCCTGCTCGGCGGTCCGGGCACTTCGGACAACCCGTACAGCGTGAGCCCGTACAGCAGCAACGGCGCTTCGCCAGACGACGCGCGAGACGCGCTCACGAACGAAAAGCACATGCACGTCGTGACGCCCGGGGATTACGCCGCGAGCGCGGCGAGCGCCAACGGCGGCAGGGGCGACAGAAGCAGCGCTTCGAGCGCAGGCGGCAGGGGCGCCACGAATCACAGCAGGATCGGCGCGAACGGCATGTCGCGCGCCGGCAATGCGGTGGCGAGGGGCACCAGCGGGGGCGGTGCAGGGGGCAAGCGCTCAGCGGCCGGCTATGACTACGGCGCCAGCCAAACCTCGCCAACTGCGCAGGTCTACGGCAATCCGTATGGCAGCCCGTACGGGTCGCCGGACCAGTCCAACTCCGAACTCTACAAGTCGCCCTGGTAAGCTCCGCTAGCGGTCGGGGACAGCCCAAGATCACCCTCGCGGCCTTGGGCGCAGTCGCTCACACGTCGGACTGCTCGACCTCCGGCAACGTCGATCCGCCTTTGCCCGCTTGACTCGCAGGTTGATTCAGATTCGCAGATTGACCCGCAGCTTGCTGTGTCGAAGAAGAAAGGCCGCTTGCCGCGGTCTGCGGCTCGACCTGCGTCTGGCCCGCCGGCTCGGCAACCTCGCCCGCGAGCGCGGCAAGCCTCGCTTCGAGCACATCGAAGATCGCTTGCGGTGACAGCATGCGCTTCGCGTAGCGCCGCGCGGCACGGCCAAGCTCGGCGCGGCGCGCGGGGTCGCCGGCCAGTTCGACGATCGCCGCAGCGAGCGCCTCGCTGTCCTCTGGCGGCACCACGATTCCGTGGTCCGAGACCACGTCGAAGAGACTCGTGCCGGGCCGCGCCATGGCGACCACCGCACGGCCGCTCGCGAGCATGCCGGTGAGCTTCGAGGGCATCACTAGGTCGGCGGCGTCGTTGCGCTGCGGCAGCACGTGGATATCGGCCACGTTCAGCAGTTCGTTGAGCATCGAAGACGGCTGCAGCGGCAGCACGTGACAGTTCGAGAGCGGCTCGCAACGCGCCATCAGTTCCCGCTTGGCCGCGCCGTCGCCGCAGAACACGAAGCTGATATCGGGCCGCGCGGCGAGCGCCGTTGCGACGTCCGCGAGAATTTCGATGCCCTGTTTCGCCCCCATGTTCCCCGAGTAGAGCACGACGGTGTTCTCCTGCGGGATGCCGAGGCGCCGCCGGAATGCGCTCGGATAGGGAAGCGGGAAGATCGCCTGGGTGTCGACCCAGTTCGGCAGGCACACGGCGCGCGCGGCGTCCACACCCTTGTCGATGGCGCGCTCGACCATGCGCGTCGAAATCGACGAGACGACGTCGAAGCGCCGCAGCAGCCAGCGTTCGCCGGCGAGAGCGGCGCGCCCGAGACGCGACCCCTGGCCGCCGCGCAGAAGCCCCAGATCGAATGCCGCATCGACTTCGAAGTCCTGAATATGCAGCCAGCTGCGCGCGCCGACGGCGCGCGCGAGCATGAGTGCGCCGGGCGCGCAAAAGAGCGTCGGCACGATCAGCATGACGGCCTGGGGCCGCCACGCCGCGAGCCGCGCGAGAAGCGGCAGCGACGAGAACGCGAAGCTCGCCAGATGCACGATGCGCTTGAAGCCGCCCTGCTGGGTCGGCACCCACAGCGGCGCACGCCAAACGCTCACGCCGCGCAACGTTTCGTGTTGGTAACGGCCCGCGCGATAACCTTCATGCACGCGCCATTGCGGGTAATAAGGCGGCGCGCAGATCACGCGCACCTCGTGGCCGTGCGCCGCGAGCAGCTCCGCCATTTCGGCTGTGTATTTGCCGACGCCTGTGACTTCGGGCGCGTAATTCAGTCCGTAGATCAGGATTCTCATTGCGTCGCTTCCGTCCCTGTACTGCTTTTGAGCTGCTTGTCTACCGCTTTTAATCGTCTCGCGCGCCGAGCGAAAAAAAGCGGGCGTCGTGCATCCGGTCCGCGCACGACGCCCACCACCAACCAGACGCCTCTTCCCTTTCGTCCTTTTGAGCCGATCGTTTGAAAGCCATCGGTCCCGTCAGGCCATATCAAGCCCGCATGCCCGCCTCGTACGCCGGCGCGGCCTGGGTTTGCAGAAAGTCGTCGTAGGTGCGGGCGAGCCCCTCCTGGAGGCCGATGTGCGCGTGCCAGCCCAGGTCGCCCAGGCGCGACACGTCGAGCAGCTTGCGCGGCGTGCCGTCGGGCTTGGTCGAGTCGAATACCAGTTCGCCTTCGAAGCCCACCACGTCGCACACGCGCTGCGCGAGGTCGCGGATCGACAGGTCTTCGCCGACGCCGACGTTGTACACGCCGTCGCCGGTCTCGTGCTCGAGCACGAAGATCGTCGCATCAGCGAGATCGTCGACGTGCAGGAACTCGCGGCGCGGCCTGCCCGAACCCCAGACCGTCAGCGTGCGCTGGCCGTTGCTGCGCGCCTCGTGCGCCTTGCGGATCAGCGCGGGCAGCACATGGCTGCTGCCGAGGTCGTAGTTGTCGTTGGGGCCGTACAGGTTGGTCGGCATGAGCGAGACGAAATGCGTACCGTACTGGCGGTTGTACGCTTCGCAGAGCTTCAGGCCCGCGATCTTCGCAATCGCGTAGGCCTCGTTGGTCGGCTCGAGCGGCGAGGTGAGCAGATAGGCTTCGCGGATCGGCTGCGGGCATTCGCGCGGATAAATGCACGACGAGCCGAAGAACACGAGGCGCTGCACGCCCGCGTTGTACGACGCCCGGATCACGTTGGTCTCGATCGCCAGGTTGTCCCAGGCGAACTGTGCGGGCTGCGTCGAATTCGCGAGGATGCCGCCCACGCGCGCGGCCGCGAGCAGCACCGCGTCGATGTGCTCGCCTTCGAAAAAGGCGTCGACCGCGGCCTGATCGGTGAGGTCGAGCTCCGAGTGGGGACGTGTGACGAGGTTATGGTAGCCGTGCGCCTGCAACGCGCGCACGAGCGCTGAGCCCACCATGCCGCGGTGGCCGGCAACGAAGATTCGGGAGTTCTTGTCCATGGCATCTCACTCGTGATGTTCGAGAGCCTTGAAGCCGGCCAGCGTGACGAGCGCGTCGCGCCGGGCGGCCTGATAATCGGCTCGCACCATTTCCTTGACGAGCGCCTGGAACGAGGTGGCCGGCTTCCAGCCCAGCTTCTCCTGCGCCTTGGAGGCGTCGCCAAGCAGCGTCTCGACCTCGGCCGGGCGGAAGTAGCGCGGGTCGACACGCAGGATCACCTGGCCTGCTTCGAGCCGCATCTCACGCGAGTCGACGTGGTCGACAATGCCGACCTCATCGACACCGCTGCCCTCGAAACGCACCGTGATGCCCAGTTCCACCGCCGCCGCGCGCACGAAGTCGCGCACGCTGTACTGCACGCCCGTTGCGATCACGAAGTCCTCGGGCTTCTCCTGCTGGAGCATGCGCCACTGCATGTCGACGTAATCGCGCGCATGGCCCCAGTCGCGCATGGCCGAGAGGTTGCCGAGATACAGTTCCTTCTGCAACCCGACGGCGATGCGGGCAATCGCACGCGTGATCTTGCGCGTGACGAAGGTCTCGCCGCGCTGCGGCGACTCGTGGTTGAAGAGAATGCCATTGCACGCGTAGATGCCGTACGCCTCGCGGTAGTTCACCGTGGTCCAGTAGGCGAACAGTTTCGCGACCGCATACGGGCTGCGCGGGTAGAACGGCGTGGTTTCGCGCTGCGGCACTTCCTGCACGAGCCCGTACAGCTCGGACGTCGAAGCCTGATAGAAGCGCGTTTTCTTCGCGAGGCCGAGAATGCGGATCGCTTCCAGAAGGCGCAGCGTGCCGAGGCCGTCCGCGTTCGCGGTGTATTCGGGCTCGTCGAACGACACGGCCACGTGGCTCTGCGCAGCGAGGTTGTAGACTTCGTCGGGCGCGATCTCCTGGACCACGCGCAACAAGGCCGTGGTGTCGGTCATTTCGCCGTGATGCAGGTGGATGCCGGGCTCCGAGTCGTGTGCATCGCGATAAAGGTGATCGATGCGGTCCGTATTGAAGAGCGATGAGCGGCGCTTGATGCCATGCACCTCATAGCCTTTGTTCAAAAGCAGTTCTGCCAGATACGAACCGTCCTGACCGGTGATGCCGGTAATCAAAGCAACTTTACGAGCCATTGCCATCGTTCTCTCCTCGCGTGCGCGAAATGGGATTCGGTGGTTTTCACCATCGACGGGCGGCCCGAAAACCGGCCGTCAACCTGTTGTTACCCTGCTGCTACCCTGAAACGCTTTCGTAACCGTAGTAACCGCCGCGATACCCGCCGCCAATAAACGCGCCGGTCTTCGGCACGTCGGTGAGCAGCACGCCACGCAGATTCACGCCGCCAATGCGCAGGCGCTTGACCGTCTCCTCGAGCTCCGAAATCGGGTGGCGGCCATGGCGGATCGCGAGCAGCGTCGTGCCCGCGTAGCGTCCGATCACGGTCGAGTCGGTCACCGCGAGCACCGGCGGCGTATCGACGATCACGAGGTCATACCGCGCCCCCAGTTCTTCGAGCAGCGACTCGAAGCGCGGGCTCATCAGCAGCTCGGACGGATGCGAATGCAGCGAGCCCTTGGCGAGCACGTCGAGTCCGGGCAGCACCTCGTGCTGGATCGCCTGGTCCAGATCGGCGCCGAGCAGCACGTCGGAGAGACCCGGCTGGTGCGCAATGCCGAAGTGCGAGTGCACGTCGCCGCGCCGCATGTCGCCGTCGACGATCAGCACGCGCTTGTTCACCGAGGCGACGAGCGCAGCGAGATTGACCGAGAGGAACGACTTGCCGATGTCGGGCCGCGAGCCCGTGAGCATCACGATGTTGTTGCGCGCGTCGTTGAGCGTGAGCTGCAGCGAGGTGCGCAGGCTGCGCACGCCTTCCACCGCAACGTCCTGCGGGTTCTGCTGCGCGAGCACGTGCAGCCCGCGCCGGCGCAAGGTGACGTGATGCTGCAGCCGCAGCTGTTGCGGGCTGCGCGGCACCACGGCGAAGACCGGCACGCCGAGTGCGGCTTCGAGCTCATCCGGGCGCTCCACGCCGCCGTACAGCGACTTGCGCACGAACGCGACGAGCACGCCCAGCACGAGCCCCGCGCCGATCGCGAGCGCGATCACAAGCAGCTTCTTCGGACGCACGGGATCATCCGGCGCTTCGGCGAAATCGACCACGCGCACGTCGCCCACCTGGCCCGCGCGCGCCACACGCAGTTGCTGCGCACTGTTCAGGAGGCTCGTGTAAAGCTCCGTGCTCACATGCACGTCGCGCAAGAGGCGCACGGCGGACTGTTCCGTGTCCGGCAGTTGCGCCACGTTCCGCGTGAGCTGCGACTGCGCAGCTTGCAACGTGCCGATCTGCGCGTCGAGTGCCTGAACGGCCGGGTGATGCTCGGTGAAACGCTGTGCGAGTTCCGCGCGTTGCTGCCGCAGGTCTTCGAGACGGATCTTGTTGTCGCTCACCTGCTGGAGCAACAGCCGGCTTTCTTCGCCGAGATCGACGGTGCCGTGCTCGTTACGGAACTTGTTGTACTTCTGCTCGGCCGCATCGACCTGCGAGCGCAGTTGCGGCAGCTGGTCGTCGAGGAACGCGAGCATGTGTTCCGCTTCCGCCGAACGGCTCGCGATGTCCTGCTTGATGAACTCGTGCGCCACGTTGTTGAGGATCGCGGCCGTCGTCTTGCTGTTGTGGCCTTCGAGACTCGCGCGGATCACGCCGGACTGCAGCCCGACTTCCTGGATCTGGAGCGAATTCTCCAGCCGGTCGACGGTGGTCAGCGTCGAGGCGCGCGTGAGCAGGAAAGGCGTTCCGGGTGGCCCGCTCAAACTGTCGACGTGCAGCCCGATCGGCCCGGCCGACGTGTTCGCGCTCACGTCCTCGCCCACGCGGCCCTGCAGAAGCGGAATGCCGTCGGGGTCGCGCAGCGTGAAGGTGCCGGGCTCTTCGCCGGCGACGATCGTGAAGTCGCGCTCATACATCGCCTCGGGCGTATCGAAGCGCGATACCTTGATGTCGCCGCCGCCCCATGCATAGCCGGACGGTCGTATGAACCCGGGCAGCTTCTGCGCCCAGGGCGAGCCCAGGATGCCGGAGAGCATGCCGCCGATCACGGGCATTTCGCGCGGCCGCGCCGAAATGTCGAGGTGGAGCTTGCGCACCGTTTCCTCGGTCACGTTGCGCGACTTCAGCATTTCGATCACGCCGTTCGCGGTCGACTTCTCGTCGAACATGCCCGTGAGCGGCGGCAAGCTGCTGTCCTTCTTGCTGGCGTCGCCCTTGTCGACGAGGTGGAACAGCACGTCGGCCCGATAGGTCGGCGTGGCGAGGAACGCATAGGCCGCGCCCAGCAGCGTGACGGCAAGCGTCACGATCGCGATGGCGCGCCAGTTCGCCACCATCGTTTGCAGGTAGTCGCCAAGGTATCGCTCGTCGGCGCCTGCTGCGCCATAGTAAGCGCCGTCATAATTCATCGCCATCTTGCTTCTCCCGAAACCTGGTGTTGCTTGCTGGTGATGCTTGCTCGAATGCGCCGCAGGGCTCAGTACGCGTTGCGGCCAACCAGCCCGTGAACGATCGTGGCCGCGATGATGCGCATGTCGAGCCAGAACGACCAATGGCCGAGGTAATACAGATCGTGCGCTACGCGCATTTCCATCTTTTCGAGGCGATCGGTTTCGCCGCGAAATCCATTCACCTGCGCCCAGCCGGTAATGCCCGGCTTGATGCGATAGCGGTTGATGTAGCCCTTCACCACGCTCTGATAGAGATCGTCGTGCTCGAGCGCATGCGGGCGCGGTCCGACCACCGACATGTCGCCGCGCAGCACGTTGTAGAACTGCGGCAGTTCATCGAGACTCGTGCGGCGCAGGAACGCGCCCAGACGCGTCACGCGCGGATCGTCGCGCTTCGCCTGGCTCACCGTGCCGGGTGCTTCCTTGTGCTCGCGCATCGTGCGGAACTTGTAGATCGTGAACACGCGGCCATCGGCGCCCTTGCGGCGCTGCCTGAACAACACCGGCCCCGGCGAGGAAAACTTCACTGCAATGGCAATGCCGATGAGAAGCGGCATGAGGCTCACGAGCGCAAGCGCCGCGAACACACGATCGAACAACGCCTTCTTGAACTGCGCGCTCGCGGGCAGCGGCGAGGCGACGAGGTTGATCGCGGGCACGCCGAGCAACTCGATCACCGTACTGGTGTCGAACAGGGCCAGCGAGCGCACGTCCGGGATGAAGCGGATGTTCACGAGGTCGTTGCGAAACTCGCTCACGAGCCGCACCACCGTGCGCTCCTCGGCAAGCGACAGGGCGAGCCACAACTCGTGCACGTCATGCTCGCGGATATGCTGCGCGAACGTCTCGATCGTGTCGCACACCGGCGCGTCTTTCTCGCTCGCGGGTCTCGCCGATTGCGGCATGGTGTTGTAGAGCGCGCTCGCACGAAAGCCGGAGCCTGGCTCCGCATCGATGCGCCGCATGATCTCGTCGCACTGCGAAGCGGAACCCGCGATGGCAACCTGATGAAGATTCATGCCCGCGCGCCGCATATGCGAAAGCACGCCGTGCGCAAGGAAGCGCCATGTAATGAGCAAGCCGCCCGCAAGAGCGGTCCAGTAAGCGAACCACAAGCGCGAAACGACGTCGACGTGATGCATCGTTGAATACATCGAAATCAGCGCGCAGCCCTGTACGACGAGCCAGGCAAGCGACACCTGGCCCGCGAGCAGCGCCTTGGAGCGCCCGCGCCACGACTGGTAAAGCTCGAACGCCGGAAAGATCACGAGCGCGAAGGCCGCGGAGAGCAGCACGAAGGCTTCGTTCACGCCGCGCGGCACGATATCTTCGAAGCGGATCTCCGAAGCCACGCTGGCGCCGATCATTACGGCAGATACGTCGAGCACTCTCGCCATCAGATTTTGTAGCTCGCGCATGCTTTCTCCCTTTTTTCTCCCTGCTGGCCGTGCCGCTGCCCTCAACCGCAGCGGCCGTACGTATCGTCGAGACGGACGATGTCGTCCTCTCCCAGATACGCTCCCGACTGCACCTCGATGATCTCGAGCGGCACCTTGCCCGGGTTTTCCAGCCGGTGGCGCACACCGAGCGGAATGTAAGTGGACTCGTTTTCCGTCATAAGAAAGGATTCCTCACCACGAGTGACGAGCGCGGTGCCGCGCACGACTGTCCAGTGCTCGGCGCGATGGTGATGCAGTTGCAGCGAGAGCCGCGCGCCCGGCGTGACGACGATGCGTTTGACCTGGAAGCGCTCGCCCGAATCGATCGAATCGTAGAAGCCCCATGGACGTTGCACCTTGCGATGCGAATCCGCCTCGGGTGCGCGCTCCGCCTTGATGCGCGCAACGAGCCCCTTCACGTCCTGCACCTTCGAGCGGTCGGCGACGAGCACCGCATCTGCCGTTTCGACCACCACGAGGTTCGACGTACCCACGCAAGCCACGAGCCTGCCGTCGGAATGCGCGTAAGTCGCCAGCGCGCCTTCGAACACCACACGTCCGCGTCCGACGTTGCCGTCTTCGTCCTTTTCCATCGCGGCCCACACCGCGTCCCACGAGCCGAGGTCGGACCAACCCGCGTCGAGCGCAACCACCACGCCCTCGGGCGTCCAGCCGTTGCTGCCCGATAGCCGCTCCATGACCGCGTAATCGATCGAGTCGGACGGAGCGCGCTTGAAGGCGTCGGGGGCCGGCCGGAACACGGGGCCGTCTTGCTGGCCATCGACGAACGCGGCAAGGCACGCTGCATGCATGTCGGGCTGCAGTGCGCGCAGCGAATCGAGCCAAACGCTCGCACGCATCACGAAGATGCCGCTGTTCCACCAGTAGCCGCCCTGCGTGATGTATTGCGTGGCGAGTTCAGGCGCGGGCTTTTCGACGAAGCCGTCGATACGGTGGGCGCCGTCGGCAATCGCCTCGCCGACGCGGATGTAACCAAACCCCGTTTCGGGCGAACGCGGCGGCACGCCAAGCGTGACGATCGCGCCGCGCTGCGCATGGCGCGCTGCGCATTCAAGCGCGCGTTGCAGGGCGTCCAGGTCGGTGATCGCATGGTCCGACGGCATCACGATGAGAATCGCGTCGTCGCCGTTCGCGCATGCAAGCGCAGCGCCAAGTGTGAGTGCCGGCGCCGTGTCGCGCCGCGCCGGCTCGACCACGAGCCGCGCGTCCATGCCGCACGCACGCAACTGATCGACGATCACGAAGCGGTGTTCTTCGCCACATACGACGATTGGCGAACTCGCGACCTCCCACTCGGACGAAAAGCCGTCGAGGCGATGCACGGTTGCCTGCAGCAGCGTATCGCTGCCCACCACACCAATTAGCTGCTTAGGGAAATGCTCGCGCGACATCGGCCACAAACGTGTACCGGAACCGCCCGCCAGCACTACCGGCACGATGCGCGTGCAAGGCGTCGTGCCTTCGCGCGCTGTACCCGGCTCGCTTTCTGCACGGGCCTGACTTTGTCCTTCATGAATCGATGACCTTTCATTCATCTTCGGACTCCTTCATATCGGGCAGGATCACCTCGGCTCGCGAATAGCGACCCCCGTTTGTAACGAAGTGCGACCGTTGTTACCGCGGCGTTACGAGACAGCTACGCCGGCCTCGCGGCGGCTTTGCTCGCGGTATTCGGTGGGCGAAATCATCATGCGCTTGCGAAAGATCTTGGCGAGGCGGTCGCCGTTGCCCATGCCGGTGCGGCGCGCGATCTTGTCGACCGGCAACTCCGAATCGGTGAGCAGGCTGCAGGTAATCGCGAGGCGCGCATGCAGTAAGTAATCAGATGGCGTGATGCCCATCTCCAGCTTGAAGCGGCGCAGAAAGTTACGCTCGCTCATCGCGGCAACCTGCGCCGCGTCCGCTATCGAAATGGCCCGCTGACAGTTTTCCTGCAGCCAGCGCGCCGCTGCACGCACTTTGTCAGCCGGCGCGCTGCCAAGCGCATCGCCGAGAAACGGCAACAGGTTGCCGCCCGAATCGGGCATGAGCCGCTCAGTCACGGCGCGCGCAACATCCACGCCCAAGTCGCGCTTGACGAGCGTGAGCGCGCTCTTCATCGACTCGAGCCGGTCGCCGGCGTCGCCGCCCGCTTCCTCGCGTCCCGTTTGCATCGCATACGAGCCGAACTCGTGCTGCGTGCGCTGGCCGCACAGACTTGCCGCCTCGAGCAGTGAACGGCCTTCACCAATCGGACGAATGGTACCGGTGTTCGCATGCACGCGACGCAGCCATGCGATGAGTCGTTCGTCGTTGGCGGCCGCGAAGGCGCCCTTTCCACCCGCCACGAACAGCGCGTCGAAACCGACGTAGTGGCGTGCATCGAGTCCATCTGTCCAGACCCGTACCGAAGACGAGCACGTTACGTTGCCGCCATCGGCCGAAAGGATGCTTACATCGTAAGGTGAACTGCGAGCGGTGTCCGTCGAGAGTTCATTCGCTACATGAAACACTTCAGCCACGATACCGGCGCCGAGGAGCGAACAACCATCGAACAGCAGAATTGCGATATGACGCACCTCTCGACTGATGCCCGCGGTCACTAGATGCGGGCGGCTGAACGACGGCAAATCCAGACTTGCGTACGCCATGCTTTTCCCCTAAACAATCCCCCGTACCAAGCGAAAAGTCCCGGTAATAGCATTTCGATAGCATTCCATGTGCAGTGCATCATATGCAGAGAAAAATCCCCGCAACGACGACTGACCGAAACTGGCGAGACATTGGCGCATTTAGTCCGGTCGAGGACCGATTAGAAGATTGGGCGCCAGGCTAAGTGCCAAAAAGCAAACTGCGTGAAAGGCAATTGGTTCGATTACATCAAATCGGCAATAGTGCCGGATAACCGTTACAGGCAGGTATTTTCGCCTTTGTTACTACAAAATCATTCGACGCCTTCCGATCGATGCGTACGCATGGGATGGAAGTGAACGGCCAATAAAAGACTGCAAGTCGATTCGTCTGATTAAATGATGTTTAAGAAGCTTTGGGCTCCGATTTCGAGCATGCGAAGCGCATTTTAAACCTGTTAAATCCTGTTTGCGCCGCACAATAAAAAAATTCACAAAAAGCCGCTTTATATGATTGGGCTCCGCGAGCACTGCACAACTCTCGCGCGGCGCTTCCAGGAGAAATTGCGCGAAAAGCCTGGAGGCTGGCGTCAAGTGACTTGCTCGAACAACTAGGCTTACCCTTTCATGCTGTGAGGAACCTGCCAATGACATTGCGCCCAGCCCTTGCATCCGCACTCGTAAACCCTCGTTCCGCGCGCGGCTCGCGCGCTTTTTCATGGGTACCGGCAGCAACGCTCGCGCTCGGCGTTCTCGGCGTGATGCTGCCGGCGATGCGTTGCCGCGCCGCCGATGCGCCCGTTTGCAGGAGCGTCGCCGGCAGTGCTGCAACTGAGGACGGCAATGACGTCATTTCAGCGGATACGCCCGGCAGCGACGGCACGCGCCTCTTCGCGCGCGGTAAAGGTGTGCGTATCGTCGTAACAACGAACGCCACGCGCGACGACAAGGTGCAATGGCAAATCGCCGACACGTGGAGCCGCGCCCAGGCAAGCGGCAGCTTCGCCGTGGCGGCCGGCCCGCGCGTCACGTGGCTCGCCTGCACGATGCTCCCGGCAGGCTACTTCGCGTTTTCGGCGTCACTGGCTTCGCAGCCCTCTACGGGTTTGCCCCAGCGCGGCACACGGCCGGCCGGCATCACCACGTTCGGCGTGCTGCCCGACGTGAGCGCAGCACTTCCCGCACCCACCTTCGCACGCCAGGATCTGCACCGCTTCGGCGGACAAGGGTCAGCATATATCGCGCCCGGACAGCACTGTTGCGGCGGCGACGGCCTGCGTCCGCTCTACACCAACCTCGGTCTGGCCTGGGCCAACGACAAGCGGGGCTGGTACGTCATGGAGCCCAAAGGTCCGAATACGTTCGACACTGCCGCCTCCCAGCTCGATCTCCAGTTCAAGCCCGGCGACATCATGCGATTGATCACGCTCGACGGCTTTCCCGGGTGGGCGAGTCCGAACGGCCAGGAGACCCACAGCTACGTGCCTTCGTCGCTGGCCCAGTTGCGCGAATACATGTCGCGCGTAGGCACTGAGTCCGCACGCATCCGTGCGCGCGTCTTCCCGCGCCAGGCGCACAACTACTATCAGGTCACATGGGAGCCCGACAAGGACGGCGGGCTGCCGTGGAAAGACACGGACGCGCATTTCGTCGATCTCTACAAGACCGTCTACGAGGGCATACACGCCACCGACCCGACGGCGATCGTGATGGGCCCGACCTATGCAGGCGTGCAGGGCAACACGGAGTGGCTCAAGAAGTTCGCACCGCTTGGCATTGCTAAATATCTCGATGGCGTGACGATCCACGGCTACTACGATTTCGGCACGAGCCCTTCGCATCCGCCGGAGCGTCTGTACGGCGCCCCCGAAAAAGGCACGCTTTCGCTGCCCGAAGCCATGCGCGAGCTGCGCACGACGATGCGCGACGTGCTCAAGCCGGGCGCCCCGCTCTTCGTGACCGAAACCGGAATTAGTTACGACATCGGGACAAACTACGCGGCCAACTATCCCGACGCGCAAACGCTCTACGCGCAGGGCGCGGTCGTGGCGCGCGCGCATCTGATCCTGCTCGGCGAAGGCGCGGACACCACGTTCATCTTCTATGGTGCGGACATGCCGGAGACGACACCAGGCTATGGCGTGTTCTTCGAACTCGAGCATCCGAAGGGCATGTACGGTGCGTCGAACATCAGCCCGAAGCCGGCCGCGCTCGCGGTCGCGACCATGACGCGGCTGATCGACGGTACGTATACGCTCGGGCCGCTGCGCGGCACGCCAGCAGGCGTCTACGCCTACGCGTTCGCACGTCCGGGCGGCGGCAAGGTGATCACGGCGTTGTGGAGCCACGACAACGCGCGCTGGAGCGCGAAAACCGGGTTCGACGCCACACGTGCGACGAACTACACGCTTCAGGTGGACGCTCGCGGGCGCTCGGGCAAGGTGAGCGTGTTCGACATGATGGGTAACCCGACCACCATGACTTACAACGACGGCATGCTCCCGCTGCGCCTGACCGAATCGCCCGTGTATGTGGTGTCGGACAACGCCGAGGTCGCCAGATCGATTGCCGTCACACCCGCGGGCTACGTCGCGCCGAAGCCTTGAGGGCGAGGGCCAGGGCTCGCATCTTGGCCCACGATAGCGAGACTTAGGCGGCTCTGGACAGTGCAACGCGATTTTGAGCCGCCTAGACTGCTGATGAACGCGACGCGTGATTGTCATGCGCCGCGCGCGCAACGGCTGCGCTCGAGACAATCATATCGACACGACCGCCACCCCACGGATCCGCTCGTCCATGCTGTCGCCTACCGAATTCCTCGAGGTGGTGCGGCTCGCACCGCTTGTCGGGATCGACCTCATCGTCGCCGACGCCGACGGCCGCGTGCTTGTTGGCGAACGACGCAATCGCCCGGCGCGCGGCAAGTGGTTCGTTCCGGGCGGACGCATCCACAAGGACGAATGGCTCGACGCCGCGTTCACGCGCATCGTCGAAACAGAGCTCGGCATTGCGGGCATGCAGCGCGCAGCTGCACGCTTCGTCGGCGTCTACGAGCATCACTATCCGGACAACTTCGCGGCGGAAAACGGCATCGGCACACATTACGTTGTGCTTGCGTACGCGTTCATGCTGGACAGCACCGTGCCTGTCGGGCGCTTCGATCAGCACAGCCAGTACGCGTGGCTATGGCCCGAGGAGCTGCTCATGCGCGATGACGTGCATAAGAATTCGAAACAATATTTCTGCTGAAAACGCCCCCGGTGACAGACACGCGCGCGTCGTGGATTGCCCTCGCAGCGTTCGTGAAGCAGGCGGGGGGCGCGCGTACGCGCCCATAAGACCCGGGTGCAACGCCCGGTCAAGACCGAGCCGCCTTGCCTCGCGCATACCGAGCCATTCTGCCAACTTCTCGGCATTTTCAGACTGCGGCGTGCGTCAGCAGCCCACCGGCCTATCATGAATCCCGAGAGCGTGATGTGACCGCATGTAACAGCCCCACTCAGTCGGATGAGGGCACGCGGCGCAAAAACGCAACGTACTCCTGCGAATCCTTTCTGCGCGAGGAACCGGCCATGTACATCGATAGGGTGGTCTGCCGGCAAGCCGCTTTCCAGCCGCGCGGCGCTCACTTGAAGTTCGGACCCGTGGCCAAACGCATAGGCATCCTGGTTTTCGAGGGCTTCCCGCTCGGGGACGTGACCTTGCTCGCCGATGTGTTTCGTCTCGCGAACGATGCCTGCGCCGACACGCTTCCTGCTTATTCGATCGTCATGCTTTCCGAGCCTGGCGGCAACGTAGCCAGCGGCTGCGGCCTGCGGATATGGTCCGAAAGCCTGCATGGCCCGCTGCGCAGCGGCTTCGACACACTATTTATCGCCGGCGGCCCTGGCGCGATGGAGGCGCGCGCGAACGCGCGGCTCATCACGCGGCTGCAGATGCTCGCACCGAAAGTGCGCATCATTCGCGCACTCGGCGAGGGACGCGCCGTACTCGCCGCCGCCGATGTGCCCTTCCTGCGCACGGGCGGCAATACGGCAAGTTCGGCGCAGCGGCTACGCCGGGCGCTGGAAGCGCGCAACGCCGGCGCTTCGGTCGTGACGCCTTCCGAGGCGCTCGTCGCCGCGCTCAAGGTGGTCAAGCGCAATCACGGCGTGGCGCTTGCGCAGCGCGTATCCGAAGACTCGATGCCGGGCTCGTGGGAGCGGCTTGGCCCCATGCTCGACGACGGCGAGGCCGACAGCGCGAACGGCAAGATCAACTCGGCCGCGCACTGGCTGCGCGAGAACTACCATCAGCCGATCTCGGTGGCCGATGCGGCGCGCGTCGCGCAGATGAGCATGCGAAACTTCCTGCGCCACTTCAAGACGCATACGGGCCTCACGCCGTCTGAATATCTGCTGCGCGCCCGGCTCGATGCCAGTTGCCTCCTGCTCGCGCAAACCAATCTTCCCATCGACGAGATCGCCCAACGCTGCGGCGTACCGCGCGGCGAGCGCCTCGCGCGGATCTTCCGGCGCAGGCTGTCGATTTCGCCATCGGGGTATCGCGCCGTGAACCGGCGGGCTTCGGGCGAGTGATCCTCATCGCAATTCGATACATGTTTTACGGCTGCATACGCAAAACGCCGCGCTTTCGCGCGGCGTCTTTTTTTATTCGGCGTACTCAGCGTGTAATTTCAGCGTGCCGGGTGTGCAAGGTTACAGCATGCCGGAGCCGAAGATCTCCGTGTGGATGCGCGAAGCATCGACGCCGCGGGCAATCAGGGCCTCGCGCTGTTCACGCATGAACGCCACGGGGCCGCACAGGTAGTAGTCGGCGTCGGGCAGCAGCACATCCGCTTCGATGCGGCCGATATCGATGCGCCCTTGGAAGTCGTAGTCCGTGCCCTGGCGGTCATTTGCGCCGACTTCTTCGTAGAACACCGCGCGCTTGACGTTCGGGTACTCGGACACCGCGTGACGCAGAAAGTCGCGGAAGGCGTGCACCTTCGCGTTACGGCATGCGTGCACGAAGGTCACCTTGCGCTCGCTGCGCTCGGCGATCAGCGTGGAGAGCATCGACTTCATCGGCGTGATGCCCACGCCGCCGCTCATCAGCACGACTGGCAAAGTCTTCTTGCGGTCGAGCGTGAACTCGCCCATCGGCGCGCTCACGTGCACCACCGCGCCTTCTTCCACGCCGTCGTGCATGATGTTCGACACGTGGCCCGGCTGCGCTTCGCCGCGGCCAGTCTCCCGCTTCACCGAGATGCGCAGCCACTTGCCGTGGGGCGCGTCCGAGAGGCTGTACTGACGCGGCTGGTCCACGCCGAGCTTGTCGACGAAGCGCGTCACGCTCACGTACTGGCCCGGCTCGAAACCGCCAGCGGGCGCACCGTCGGCCGGCGCAAGATAGAACGAGGTGATCTCGTCGCTTTCGACTTGCTTGCGCATCACCTTGAACGGACGGAAGCCGCTCCACGAAGCGCCCTCGTACAGCTTCGCCTCGGTTCCGATCATGATGTTCGCGAGTTGTTCGTAGGCCACGGCCCAGGCGTCGAGCGTGTGCTGGTCCACGGCGTCGCCGAGCACGTCCACGACTGCGCCGAGCAGATGGCGGCCGACGATCGGATAGTGCTCCGGGCGGATGTTCAGGCTCGCGTGCTTGTGCGCGATGTGCGTGACCGCACCGCCGAGCGCGCCCAGATTGTCGATGTTCGCCGCATAGGCGTACACCGCGCGGGCGAGCGTTTCGGGCTGGCTGCCGCTTTGCTGATGCGTCTGGTTGAAGATGTTCTTGAGCTCGGGGTGCGCGGCGAACATCCGCTTGTAGAAATGCTTGGTGATCGTGGCGCCGTGCTCGGCGAAAACGGGCGCAGTGGCCTTCACGCGGGCCATCTGGTCGGCGGTGAGCGCAGTCATTTACGGCTTCTCCGTGATAAAGATGCACACAAGATACATCTTTAATGCGATAGCCCCACCCGGGCATTTTGTCGCACCCCAGCAATTTCCAGATTGCGCCGGCCGTGAACGTGCGGCGGGTGGCCGTGGAGCGTGCTCCGGCGGGGCTTTTGCGGTGCAGGAAACAATCTTTTTCGGACGTCGACGGCGCGGGTCGTTGGGCGCTACGTGCGAGCACACACTAGCCGGTCGGACGGCGCACGCTCGCGCCCTTTTTCCTACGCGCCCTCGCCCTTGCCTGCGCCCCGGTCGTGCCTCCAGAGCACGTCGCTGCCGCCCGCGGCCCGGTTGAGCACGCGCGCGAGCACGAACAGCAGGTCGGAGAGACGGTTGACGTAGCGGCGCGGCGTATCGGCGAGCGGCGGGCCCGAGTTCGCCGTGGCGCCCAGTGCGACGACCGCGCGCTCGGCGCGCCGGCATACGGTGCGGCACACATGCGCGAGCGCCGCCGCCCGCGAGCCGCCTGGGAGGATGAACTCCTTGAGCGGCGGCAGCGCGGCGTTGTAATGCTCGAGCCAGCCATCGAGCCGCGCGAGGTGTTCGTCGGTCACGAGCGTGTGGCCCGGTATGCACAGCTCGCCGCCCAGATCGAAGAGGTCGTGCTGGATTGCGACGAGCGCCTCGCGCACGTCGTCTGGGAGCGTTTCGCACAGCAACACGCCGATCTGCGAGTTCAGCTCGTCGACGTCGCCGATCGCAGCGATGCGCGCGTCGTCCTTGCGCACGCGGCTGCCGTCGCCGAGTCCGGTCGAGCCGTCGTCGCCGGTGCGTGTTGCAATCTTGCTCAGGCGATTGCCCATGTTGTGCTCTCCGAAGCTGAAAATTCGCGCAAGCCGCGCATGACGCGCGCCCGGCGCGGTGTAAGGCTGTAAGCCCACGCCTGCCAGCCATTATAGGTTTCGTGCACCGCAGCATAAGGAGCGCGGCTTTGCGGCGCGGACGTTCAGCGTAAAATGGTCCGAGCCAGCAGTCATACCCATACGAAGGAGACACCCGCGTGAATCACCCCGCGCCGCCGGCCCTCGCACGCCGCCCGTTCCCCACCGAACTCCTCGATCAACTGCGCAGCGCGTTCGGCGAACGCGTCTCCACCTCCGAAGCCGTACGCGCCCACCACGGCCGCGACGAATCGCCCTTCGACCCGCAACTGCCCGACGCCGTGGTGTTCGCGCAGAGCACCGAGGATATCCAGACCATCGTCAAGCTGTGCGCCCGCCATGGCGTGCCGATCATTCCCTACGGCAACGGCTCGTCGCTCGAAGGTCACTTGCTGGCCGTGCAGGGCGGCGTGTCGATCGACCTCTCGCAGATGAACCGCGTGCTCTCGATCAACGCCGAAGATCTCACCGTGACCGTCGAGCCTGGCATCTCGCGCAAGCAGCTCAATGAAGCGCTGCGCGACACGGGTCTGTTCTTCCCGATCGACCCGGGCGCCGATGCGAGCATCGGCGGCATGACGGCCACACGCGCCTCGGGCACCAACGCCGTGCGCTACGGCACGATGCGCGAGAACGTGCTGGGTCTCACCGCCGTCCTCGCCGACGGCCGCGTGGTCAAAACCGGCACGCGCGCGCGCAAGTCGTCGGCGGGCTATGACCTCACGCGTCTTTTCGTCGGCTCGGAAGGCACGCTCGGCGTGATCACTGAAATCACGGTGCGACTCTATCCGCAGCCGGAGGCAGTCTCGGCGGCGGTGTGCGCGTTCCCTTCGATGGCCCAGGCCGTGCGCACGGTGATCGAGACGATCCAGATCGGCGTGCCGATCGCGCGCGTGGAATTTATCGACTCGCTCGCGGTGCGCGCGATCAACAAGCATTCGAACCTCACGCTGCGCGAAAAGCACACGCTCTTCTTCGAATTCCACGGCACCGAGGCGGGCGTCGCGGAGCAGGCGCAGCTCGTGCAGGAGCTTGCCGCGCAGCACGGCGGCGAAGGCTTCGAGTGGGCCACGCGCCCCGAGGACCGCAGCCGCCTGTGGAACGCGCGCCACAACGCCTACTTCGCGATGCTGCAGCTCAAGCCCGGCTGCCGCGCCGTGACGACCGACGTGTGCGTGCCGATCTCGCGCCTCGCCGAATGCGTGATCGAGACGGAAGCCGATCTCAAAGCCTCGCCGCTGCCCTGCCCGATCGTCGGCCACGTGGGCGACGGCAACTTCCATGTGGCGATCCTGATCGACCCGGACAAGCCCGAGGAAATCAGCGAGGCCGAGCGCCTGAATCACCGCGTCGTGCAGCGTGCGATCGCGATGGACGGCACCTGCACGGGCGAACACGGCGTGGGCCTGCACAAGATGGATTTCCTCGTCGAAGAGCACGGCGCGGACACCGTCGACACGATGCGCGCGATCAAGCACGCACTCGATCCGCACAACCTGATGAATCCGGGCAAGATCTTCAGCTGGGCGGCGTAACCGACAAGCGCTGAGAAGCGCACTCAAGCGCAACAGACGGGAGGAGAGATGAACGCACCCGAGGCGAACTTGCCCGAGCTGAGCCCGGAAGCGCTCGCGCAACGCCAGCGCGAGGTAGTCCAGGCGTTGATGGCCGTGCTGCCGGCGCATTGCCTGCTGCATCGCGAGGAGGACACCGTCGCCTACGAGTGCGACGGCCTTGCCGCCTACCGGCGGCTGCCGCTCGCGGTCGCGCTGCCGGAGACCGAGTCGCAGGTGCAACGCATCGTGCAGATCTGCCGGCGCCTCGACGTGCCGGTCGTGCCGCGAGGCGCGGGCACCGGCCTCTCGGGCGGCGCCATGCCGATCCGGCACGGCATCGTGCTTTCGCTCGCGCGCTTCAAGCGCATTCTCGAAGTCGATCCGTACGCGCGCACGGCCACCGTGCAGCCCGGCGTGCGCAATCTGGCCGTTTCTGAAGCGGCGGCGCCCTTCGGCCTTTACTACGCGCCAGACCCTTCGTCGCAGATCGCCTGCACGATAGGCGGCAACGTTTCGGAGAATTCGGGCGGCGTCCACTGCCTCAAGTACGGCCTCACGGTGCACAACGTGCTGCGCGTGCGCGCCGTGACGATGGACGGCGAGATCGTCGAATTCGGCTCGCTCGCGCCCGATGCACCGGGCCTCGACCTGCTCGCGGTGATGATCGGCAGCGAAGGCATGTTCGCGATCGTGACCGAAGTGACCGTCAAGCTGATTCCGCGCCCGCAAACCGCGCAGGTCATCATGGCGAGCTTCGACGACGTCGTGAAAGGCGGCGACGCCGTGGCGGGCATCATCGCCTCGGGCATCATTCCGGCGGGCCTGGAAATGATGGACAAGCCGGCCACGCGCGCTGTGGAGGAGTTCGTGAACGCGGGCTACGACCTCGACGCCGCCGCGATCCTGCTGTGCGAAGCCGACGGCACGCCAGAGGAAGTCGCCGACGAGATCGCGCGCACGACCACGGTGCTGCGCGAGCACGGCGCCACGCGCATCCAGATCTCGCGCACCGAGGAAGAGCGCCTGCGCTTCTGGTCTGGCCGCAAGAATGCGTTTCCGGCGGCGGGCCGCATCTCGCCCGACTACTACTGCATGGACGGCACGGTGCCGCGCCGCGCGATCGGGCCGCTGCTCGCGCGCATCCACGAAATGGAAAAGCAGTATGGACTGCGCTGCATCAACGTCTTCCATGCCGGCGACGGCAACATGCACCCGCTCATTCTCTTCAACGGCAACGACCTCGACGAATGGCACCGCGCAGAGGCCTTCGGCTCGGACATTCTCGAGACCTGCGTCGAACTGGGTGGCACCGTGACCGGCGAGCACGGCGTGGGCATCGAGAAGATCAATTCGATGTGCGTGCAATTCTCGCCGCAGGAGCGCGACGCGTTTCATGCGGTGAAACACGCGTTCGACCCGGCCAGGCTGCTCAACCCCGACAAGGGCATCCCCACGCGGGCGCGCTGCGCCGAGTATGGGCGCATGCATGTGCGCGGGAATCTGCTGCCGCACCCCGAGTTGCCGCGCTTCTGACAGACGCGCAAACACGCACCCGGCACCGCGCCGTCTATGCATATCGCGTGACCCGAATGAGGGTCCGCTCCGGGTTGTCAGGCGAGGTTCGCTCAGTACAATCGAACGAACCATATAACGAACGAGCGCGACCATCACGACATGGAAGAGGACGATATCGTCTCGGACTGGTCCGAACGCATCCGGGCGGCGAGCGCCGATGGGCGGGCGCTGCGCATTCGCGGCGGGGGCACCAAGGACTGGTACGGCCAGTCGCTCGAAGGCGAGATTCTCGACACGCGCGCACACCGCGGCATCATCGCGTACGACCCGGCCGAACTGGTGATCACGGCGCGCGCCGGCACACCGCTTGCGGAAATCGAAACAGCGCTCGCGGCCCACGGCCAGATGCTCGCGTTCGAGCCGCCGCACTTCGGCGCCCAGGCCACCCTGGGCGGCTGCATTGCCGCAGGCATTGCCGGGCCGCGGCGGGCGAGCGCGGGCGCACCGCGCGACTTCGTGCTGGGTGCGGTGCTCATGAACGGCCACGGCGAGGTGCTGCATTTCGGCGGCCAGGTCGTGAAGAACGTGGCGGGCTACGACGTTTCGCGGCTCATGGCGGGCTCGCTCGGCACGCTCGGTCTGCTGCTGGAGCTTTCGGTGAAGGTGCTGCCGGTGCCGCAAGCGGAAACCACGCTC
Source organism: Paraburkholderia sp. CNPSo 3281 (assembly GCF_024206515.1). Taxonomy (NCBI): domain Bacteria; kingdom Pseudomonadati; phylum Pseudomonadota; class Betaproteobacteria; order Burkholderiales; family Burkholderiaceae; genus Paraburkholderia; species Paraburkholderia sp. CNPSo 3281. The sequence goes on from NZ_JAMBPS010000002.1 coordinate 94,170, forward strand.
AAATTCGACATGAACGGCACCGACGCCGTGCGCAAGCTCAACGAATGGGGCGGCCGCCCGCTGCCGATGACGGCGAGCGCCTGGCGCAACGGCACGCTCGCGGTACGCCTCGCGGGCGCGGAAGCCGCGGTGAAGACAGCCCGCGCGAGCCTGGGCGGCGAAGTGGTGGACGCCGTGGAGGCCGAACGGTTCTGGGCAGGCCTGCGCGAGCAGACCGATCCGTTCTTCGCGTCGATTGCGCCCAACGCGGCGCTGTGGCGGCTCGCGCTGCCCTCGATCGCGGAACCCCTGCAACTGCCGGGCGCGCAACTCATGGAATGGGGCGGCGCGCAGCGCTGGTGGATCACGGAAACCGACGCGCAAACGGTGCGTATCAGCGCGAAGCAAGCCGGCGGACACGCGACGATGTTCCGCACGGGGCGCGACTACGACCGCAGCGCGGGCGTCTTCACGCCTTTGCCCGCGCCGCTCATGAAGATCCATCGCGGCCTGAAGGCCGCCTTCGACCCGGCCCGCATCTTCAATCGCGGCCGGCTGTATTCCGACTTCTGACGACACCCACACGCGGCGATGCAGACGAACCTCGCGGACTTCATACGCAACACCCCCGACGGCGACGAAGCCGACGCGATCCTGCGCAAGTGCGTGCATTGCGGCTTCTGTACCGCGACCTGCCCGACCTATCAGTTGCTCGGCGACGAACTGGACGGCCCGCGCGGGCGCATCTATCTCATGAAGCAGATGGTGGAAGGCGCGCCGGTCACAAAGAGCACGCTCACGCACCTCGACCGCTGCCTCACGTGCCGCAGTTGCGAGACCACCTGCCCTTCCGGCGTGCAGTATGGGCGCCTCGTGGAAGTGGGCCGCAAGCATGCCGAACAGATGGTGAAGCGCCCACTGCGCCAGCGCCTCATGCGCCGCCTGCTCGCGGGCCTGCTGCCGCGCCGCGCCCTCTTCACACCGGCCATGCGCCTCGGCCAGCAGGTGCGGCCGCTGCTGCCCAAGCGCCTGCGCGACAAGGTGCCCGTGCGCCAGCGTTCGCTCGCGTGGCCAACGGCCAGGCACGCGCGCAAGATGCTGATGCTGCAAGGCTGCGTGCAGCCCTCGATGATGCCCAACATCAACATTGCGACCGCGCGCGTGCTGGACGTGCTCGGCATCGAAACGATCGTCGCGCCGCAGTCGGGCTGCTGCGGCGCGATCCGCCTGCACATGGGCTACGCCGACGACGCGCTCGACGACGTGCGCGCGAACATCGACGCCTGGTGGCCCTACATCGAGCAAGGTGCGGAAGCGATCGTGATGAACGCCTCGGGCTGCGGCGCGACGGTGAAGGAATATGCACACCTGCTGCGCGACGATCCGGCCTATGTGGAAAAAGCGCGCCGCGTGGTCGAGCTCACCCGCGATCTTTCGGAACTGCTGCCCGCATTCGAGGAACAGCTCGTGGCAAACACGAGGCGCCGTAGCATCAAGACGGTAGCGTGGCATCCTCCCTGCACGCTGCAGCATGGCCAGCAGTTGCGCGGCGGCGTGGAAAGGCTGCTCACCGCGCTCGGACTCGACGTGCGGCTGCCCGCCGACAGCCATCTTTGCTGCGGCTCCGCGGGCACCTATTCGATCATGCAGCCGCGCCTTTCCTACACGCTGCGCAACCAGAAAGTGGACCGGCTGCAGGCGCTGGAGCCGCAATTGATCGTCTCCGCCAACATAGGCTGCATCACGCACCTGCAAAGCGGCACGGCGATTCCGGTCACGCACTGGATTGAGCTGGTCGAACATATGCTGGCGACGAATTGAGCCATCGGGAACGGCACCAGCGTAACGAGACGCACGGCGCGCCAACAGTCGGCCATTCGGTATAGCCTTTCTGGCCAGTATTTCGTGCCGTGCGCAGTCCGTATAATGGCCGTCGTTCTGTTCGTTTTGGATCCAAAAAGGCGGCGCGCGCCATTTCATGCGCCGGCCCTCAAGCCCGATGACCGATCTCTCCCACAATCTCGAAGCTGTCCGCGAGCGCATCGCGGCCGCCGCCCGCAACGCCGGCCGCGACCCGCAAAGCGTGGAGCTGCTCGCGGTTTCGAAAACATTTCCTGCACAGGACGTGCGCGCCGCTCACGCTGCCGGCCAGCGCGCGTTCGGCGAGAACTACGTACAGGAATCCGTGGACAAGATCGAGGCGCTCGCCGACTTGCGCGCGAGCATCGAATGGCATTTCATCGGGCCGCTCCAATCGAACAAGACACGCCCCGTGGCCGAGCGTTTCGACTGGGTCCATTCGGTCGATCGTCTGAAGATTGCCGAACGCCTTTCGGCGCAACGTCCCGCCGGCATGGCGCCGCTCAACGTCTGTCTGCAGGTCAACGTGAGCGGCGAGGCCAGCAAGAGCGGCGTCACCCCGCAAGAAGCGCAGCAGGTCGCGCGCCAGATCGCCGCCCTGCCCAACCTGCGCCTGCGCGGGCTCATGTCGATTCCCGAGCCCGAAACTTCGCTCGAGGCGCAACGCGCGCCGCACCGCCAGCTGCGCGAGCTGTTCGAAGCGCTACGCGCAGAAGGCCTCGCGCTCGACACGCTCTCCATGGGCATGTCGGCCGACCTCGAAGCCGCGGTGCTCGAAGGCGCGACGATCGTGCGCGTGGGCACCGCGATTTTCGGCGCGCGTGACTACTCTCACTGATTCATTGAACGATTCCATCACCATGAAAATTGCCTTCATCGGCGGCGGCAACATGGCCGCCGCGCTCATCGGCGGCCTGATCCGCAAGGGCGTTCCCGCCGACAACCTCTACGCGATCGATCCGAACGAGGACGCCCGCAAGCGCAGCGCCGAGCAGTTCGGCGTGCGCACCGGCGCCGTCGCGGACGCCGCGCTCGCTTCGTATGACGCAGTTCTGATCGCAGTGAAGCCGCAAATCGCCAAGGCCGTGGCCGAAGGCATCGCCCCGCACCTGGGCGCCCATCAGGTCGTCATCAGCATCATGGCCGGCATTCGCATCGACGATCTCTCGCGCTGGCTGAACGGCCACGCGCGCGTCGTGCGCACGATGCCGAACACGCCCGCGCTGATCGGCATGGGCGCAACCGGCCTCGTCGCGAGCAGCGGCGTGGACGCCGCGGGCCGACAGCTCGCTTCGGATGTGCTCGGCGCAGTGGGCCAAGCGGTCTGGTTCGACGACGAAGCGAAGATCGACGCGGTCACGGGCATCTCGGGCAGCGGCCCGGCCTACGTGTTCTACTTCATCGAAGCGCTCGAAGAAGCGGCGCGCCAGCTCGGCATGGACGAGCAGCAAGGCCGCGCGCTCGCCATCGCCACGTTCACGGGCGCGGCGCAACTTGCGCTGCAATCGGACGAGCCGCCCGCCGTGCTGCGCGAGCGCGTGACCTCCAAGGGCGGCACGACCGCCGCGGCGCTGGCGTCGTTCGACGCTTCGGGCGTGAAGGCCGCCATCGTCAAGGGCGCGCTCGCGGCCGATGCACGCGCGAAGGAAATGGGCGAGGAATTCGGCCAGCAGTAAGCCAGCGGCCGCGTCCAGATAGAAAAAGCGCCGGGTGTGTCATGCACCCGGCGCTTTTTTTTAGTCGATCCGGCCTCAAAGTCCCGCGACGGCGTAGTGGGCCGCAATCCCAACGAACAGCACGCCGCCCAGCCAGTTGTTATGGCGGAACGCGGCGAAGCACGGCATGCGCTCGCGGTTCCTGATGAGCGTGTAGTGGTAAATGGCGCAGCCCACGGCGGCCGCCCAGCCGAGCCAGTAGAGCCAGCCGAAGCCCAGCGTCACGCCCACCCACACGTAAATGCCGAGCGTGGCCGCATAGCAGAGCATGATCGCGAGCACGTCGAAGCGCCCGAACGTGAGCGCCGAGGTGCGAATGCCGATCTTGATGTCGTCGTCGCGATCGACCATCGCGTATTCGGTGTCGTAGGCCACGGACCAGAACACGTTCGCCGCCAGCATGATCCACGCGAGCGCCGGCACGTGATCCTGCACGGCGGCGAATGCCATGGGAATGCCAAAGCCGAACGCAATGCCCAGATACGCCTGCGGAATCGCGAAAAAGCGCTTGGTGAACGGATACGACGCTGCCACGAACAGCGCCACGACCGAAAGCTGCTTCGTCAGCGCATTGAGCGGCAGGATCAGCAGGAACGAGACGAGCGCGAGGCCCGCGGCAATCGCCACCGCTTCCCACGCGCGAATGCGGCCCGATGTGATGGGGCGTTCGGCCGTGCGCTTCACGTGGCGGTCGAAGTCGCGGTCGGCGTAGTCGTTGATCGCGCAGCCCGCCGAGCGCATCAGCACGGTGCCGACCGTGAAAATGATCAACAGCGAGAGGGGCGGATGGCCGTCCGAGGCGATCCACAGCGCGTTGAGCGTCGGCCACAGCAGCAGCAGGCTGCCGATCGGCTTGTCCATGCGGACGAGCCGCAAATAGAGCGGGAGTCGGGCGAACATGATCGGGGCGGGAAAAGCGATGCCGCTATTGTAGGCCAGGGCAGCGCGCCGTCGCCGCGAGCCGCACCCGTACACAAGACAAAGGCCCGCCGGACATCCAGCGGGCCTTTCATCGTGCTGATCGTGCTTCGGGTGCAGCGCGCAGGCGCCGCATCGGCATCAAGCCAGCAGCGAGCGCAGCATCCACGCGGTCTTTTCGTGCGTCTGCATGCGTTGCGTGAGCAGGTCGGCGGTCGGTTCGTCGTTGGCCGCTTCCGTCGACGGGAAGATCGCGCGCGCGGTGCGCACCACGGCTTCCTGGCCTTCCACCAGCTGGCGGATCATGTCTTCCGCGACCGGCACGCCGTCCGCTTCGGGAATCGACGAGAGCTTCGCGAATTCCTTGTAGCTGCCCGGCGCATGCACGCCCAGCGCACGAATACGCTCGGCGATGGCGTCCACGGCCAGTGCGAGTTCGTTGTACTGCCCTTCGAACATCAGGTGGAGCGTGTTGAACATCGGCCCCGTGACGTTCCAGTGGAAGTTGTGCGTCTTCAGATACAGCGTGTAGGTGTCCGCGAGCAGACGCGAGAGACCATCCGCGATCTTCTTGCGATCCTTGTCGCTGATACCGATATTCACGTGCTGTACGGTTGCTTTTTTGGCCATGACGACTCCTTTTGTAGCAGTGAGACTACGCGTGCTTGACGATCCTGTTGCGCCCGCCTGCGCCTCAAAAAAACTGTCGCGCGAGCGCTCGATCGGTCGTCAGTGTAGCCTGGAAATATCAGAAAGCCCGCTCATCCGACCCTACTGCGCAGCAACGTGCCCGGCTCGTTCAGTGGCTCGCCAGGTGTGCGAAGGCTTGCGTGGCGATCGCCACGAAACCGCTCGCCACGATCGCGAAGCCCACCACCCGGCGCACGATCTCCGTGCCTTGCGCGCGCGTGCGCGCCATCGCGGCCGCGTTTCCTGGGCCCATAGTCTTGAGGGTCATCGTCATCGTTCGGGTCATGATCGTGCTCCTGTGGTGTTTCCTCGAAGTCCTGCTTCGGGCGCGGCTCGCTGTCTCAAGGTTGTGACAACAAACCGCGCCCGCGTCCTTACTTCGCCAGCTTCGCGAGCGCGTCGATCACGCCTTGCGCATACGCCGGATCGGCGCGGCGGAAGTGCTCGATCTGACGCTCCACGATCTCCGCCGGCACACCGTTGATATGCCGCGCGATGTTCGCGAAAAGCCGCTCGCGCTGGCCCGCATCGAACAACCGGAACAGCGCGCCCGGCTGGCTGTAGTAATCGTCGTCTTCGCGGTGATCGTAGTGATCGACCGCACCGGCCGCGAGCGGCGGCTCGCCGGCCTGCGGACGCTGCGCGAAGTCGCCGAAACGGCTCGGTTCGTAGTTCACGTTGCCGCCCAGGTTGCCGTCGGTGCGCATTGCGCCGTCGCGATGGAACGAGTGGAGCGGGCAGCGCGGCGCGTTCACCGGAATCTGGTGATGGTTCACACCGAGGCGATAGCGCTGCGTGTCGCCATATGAGAACAAACGCCCCTGCAACAAGCGATCCGGCGAGAAGCCGATGCCCGGCACCACGTTCGCCGGCGTGAAAGCGGCCTGCTCGACATCGGCGAAATAGTTCTGCGGATTGCGGTTCAGCTCCATCGTGCCGACGTCGATCAGCGGATAGTCCTTGTGCGGCCACACCTTCGTGATGTCGAACGGGTTGTACGGCACCTTCGCGGCATCGGCCTCGGGCATCACCTGAATGCGGAAATGCCACTTCGGGAAATTGCCCTTCTCGATCTCGTTGAAGAGATCGCGCTGCGCCGATTCGCGGTCCTGGGCAATCACCTGCGCCGCTTCGGCGTCGCTGTAGTTCTCCACGCCCTGCGCCGACTTGAAGTGGAACTTCACGTAGAAACGCTCGTTGTTCGCGTTGATGAACGAGAACGTGTGCGAGCCGAAACCGTGCTGCTGGCGATAGTTCTTCGGAATGCCGCGATCGCTCATGAGGATCGTCACCTGATGCAGCGACTCCGGATGACGCGACCAGAAGTCCCACGCGGCCACGTTGTTGCGCATGTTGGTGCGCGGATCGCGCTTTTGCGTGTGGATGAAGTCCGGGAACTTGAGCGGATCGCGAATGAAGAACACCGGCGTGTTGTTGCCGACGATGTCCCAGTTGCCCTCTTCCGTGTAGAACTTGATCGAGAAGCCGCGCACGTCGCGCTCGGCGTCGGCCGCGCCGCGCTCGCCCGCCACGGTCGAGAAGCGGATGAAGAGCGGCGTTTCCTTGCCGACTTCGCCGAACACCTTTGCCTTCGTGTAGCGCGAGATGTCGTGCTTGACCTTGAGTGTGCCGAACGCGCCCGAGCCCTTCGCGTGCACGCGGCGCTCGGGAATCACTTCGCGGTCGAAGTGCGCGAGTTTTTCGAGCAGCCACACGTCCTGCAGCATCACGGGGCCGCGCGGACCGGCGGTGAGCGAGTTCTGGTTATCGACGACGGGTGCGCCGGCTGCCGAGGTGAGAGTACGGTCGGTCATGCTGGAATCCTTCCTTGCGTGCGTGTGTGTTCTGGAATTCGGTGAAATTTGCGCCGGGACAGCGCGAGGCCGTCAGGCGGACAGCGCGCGGTCAACGAGCAGCGAGAACCACACGGTGCGCAGGCCAGAATGGGCGCGTGCCGAGGTGCTGGGAGTGTTCGGGTGGGTGGTTTGCATCGCTTCCTCCAGGGTTTCCGGTCGGGATCGGTTAGAGGAAACTCTATCAACGACTATCGATATATGTAATTTGATTTATCTAATCTATCGAATAGGCGCAGGTTATTGGGGTCGCAAGAAACGCAAGGCTGGGGAATGGCGGCGCGGCCGAATGCCGCGCGGGAGAGTCAAACGCGCCGCGCAGCCCAACAGCGCACGGCGCGATGTACGTCAGGCCGCCTCGGCAGGCGCCTCGATCTTCCTCACGCCGGGCAGCTCGCAGGCGTGAACGGCGTCGACGACCGCCTCGATCGCGGGCATGCGCGTGAAGCTCTTGCGCCACGCGAGCACCACGCGGCGGTCCGGCACGGGTTCGTCGAACGGCACGTAGGAAAGCAGCCCGGAATCGACGCCGCCCGCGTGCGGCTTCACCTCGGTCACCGACATGCGCGGCAGCACGGTAATGCCGACGCCGCTCGCGACCATATGACGAATGGTCTCCAGCGACGAGCCTTCGAACGTCTTCTGGATGCCGTCGGCGTTTTGCGAGAAGCGCATCAGTTCCGGGCACACGCCCAGCACGTGGTCGCGGAAGCAATGACCGCTACCGAGCAGCAGCATGGTTTCCTGCTTGAGGTCGTCCGGGTCGATCTTCGGGCGCTGTTCCCACGCATGGCCCGACGGCAGCGCCACGACGAACGGTTCGTCGTAGAGCGGCCGCAGCGTGAGGCCGGTTTCGGGGAACGGCAGCGCCATGATCGCCACGTCGATCTCGCCCTGCTTGAGCAGCTCGATGAGCTTGAGCGTGTAGTTCTCCTGCAGCATGAGCGGCATTTGCGGCACACGCTTGATCATCTGCTTGACAAGCGTGGGCAGGAGATAGGGCCCGATCGTGTAGATCACGCCCAGGCGCAGCGGCCCGACGAGCGGATCCTTGCCCTGCTTGGCGATTTCCTTGATCGCGAGCGTCTGTTCGAGCACACGCTGCGCTTGCGTGACGATCTGCTCGCCAATGGGCGTCACGCTCACCTCGCTCGTGCCGCGCTCGAAGATCTGCACGTTCAGTTCGTCTTCGAGCTTCTTGATGGCGACCGAAAGGGTCGGCTGGCTCACGAAGCAGGCTTCCGCGGCCCGTCCGAAGTGGCGCTCTCGAGCTACCGCGACAATGTATTTCAATTCAGTGAGCGTCATTCGGGGACCAATCAAAAAAGGTGAATCAATAGCTTGTAGTTATACACCTATGGCGGAGATTCGCCAATAATCAACACCCCTATGCGGGGCGTGATCAGCGCAAAAGGGTCAGACGGCGCGGGCGCGCGCAGGTTCCGCGCAATGGACTATTTACGCTTTGAGGTATTGCTCGCGGGCGCCGAGCCAACGGTTGAGGTGCTGCGTGACGACGAGCGGAAACTCGTGCAGCAGACGATCGGCTGCGCCGCGCGCGGGCTCGATGAGCCAGGCGTCGGTCTCGAGGTTCGCGAAGCGCAGCATCGCCGCGCCAGATTGACGCGCGCCCAGGAATTCGCCGGGGCCGCGGATTTCGAGGTCCTTACGCGCGATCTCGAAGCCGTCGGTGGTCTCGCGCATGGTTTGCAGGCGCGCGCGGCCCGTGAGCGACAACGGCCCGGTATAGAGCAGCACGCACACCGAAGCGGCGCTGCCCCGCCCCACGCGCCCGCGCAACTGGTGCAATTGCGCGAGGCCGAAGCGCTCGGCGTGCTCGATCACCATCAGCGAGGCATTGGGCACGTCCACGCCCACTTCGATGACCGTCGTCGCCACGAGCAGCTGCACTTCATTGCGTGAAAACGCATCCATGACGGCGGCCTTGTCCGTGGAAGCCAGGCGGCCGTGCACGAGGCCCACGGTGAGTTCCGGCAGCGCGGCCACGAGTGTTTCGTAAGTCTCGACGGCCGTTTGCAGCTGCAACGTCTCGCTCTCCTCGATCAGCGGACATACCCAGTACACCTGACGACCCGTGAGCGCCGCCGCGCGCACGCGCGCGATCACTTCCTCACGGCGCGCGTCGGCAATGAGCTTCGTGAGGATCGGCGTGCGGCCGGGCGGCAGCTCGTCGATGGTGGAGACGTCGAGGTCCGCGTAGTAGGTCATGGCGAGCGTGCGCGGGATCGGCGTGGCCGACATCATCAGCTGATGCGGCTGAAACTCGCGATGCGTCTCGCCAGGCGCTTTCGCGTTCTGCGCCTTGGCGCGCAGCGCGAGCCGCTGCTCGACGCCGAAGCGATGCTGCTCGTCGACGATCACGAGGCCGAGCCGCGCGAATTCCACGGCCTCCTGAATGATCGCGTGCGTGCCGATCACGAGTTGCGCCGTGCCGAGCGCCGCGGCTTCGAGCGCCGCGCGCTTTTCCTTCGCCTTGAGACTGCCCGCGAGCCACGCCACCTGCACGCCGAGCGGTTCGAGCCAGCCGCGCAGCTTGCGCGCGTGCTGTTCCGCGAGGATTTCGGTGGGCGCCATGAGCGCGGCCTGGTAGCCGGCGTCGATCGCCTGCGCCGCCGCGAGCGCCGCCACCACGGTCTTGCCGCTGCCCACGTCGCCTTGCAGCAGACGCTGCATGGGGTGCGGCTGCTCGAGATCGTGCGCGATCTCCGCCACCACGCGCTCCTGCGCGCCGGTGAGCGTGAACGGCAGCGCGCCGCGCAGACGCGCGAGCAGCGTCTCTTCGCTCTTGCGCCCCGCGACGTGACGCGCCATCGCGGGCGCGGCGCGCGTGCGGCGCTCTTCGTGCGCGCGCTTGAGCGACAGTTGCTGCGCGAGCAGTTCCTCGAACTTGATGCGCGTCCATGCGGGATGCGTGCCGTCGATCAGCTCATGCTCGTCGGCGTTCACGGGCGGGTGGTGCAGCGTCTTCACGGCGTCCATCAACGGCGGCAGATTCAGCGGCTCCATGAACTCGTGCGCGACCGCATCGGGCAGCAGTTCGGGCAGATGCGCACGCGAAAGCGCGTTGTCGATCGCCTTGCGCAGATACGCCTGGCTCACGCCCGCCGTGGACGGATACACCGGCGTGAGCGCCTGCGGCAGCGGCGCGTCGCCCTCCACGACCTTCACCGCCGGATGCACCATCTCCATGCCGAAGAAGCCGCCGCGCACGTCGCCGCGCACGCGCAGGCGCTTGCCGATCGCCATCTGCGTGACCTGCGAGCCGTAGAAGTTCAGGAAGCGCAGATGAAGCTGATCGCCGTGGTGGTCCTCGAGCTTCACGAGGAGCTGGCGGCGCGGACGGTAGGCGATCTCGTTGTCGAACACCACGCCTTCGGTTTGCGCGATGCCGCCCGGCAGGAGTTCGCCGATGGGCGTGAGCGTGGTTTCGTCCTCGTAGCGCATCGGCAGATGCAACACGAGATCGATGTCGCTGCGCAGACCGAGTTTGGCGAGGCGGTCGGCGGTTTTGGTGAGCTTGGGCTTGTCTTTGGCCGCGGATTTTTCCAAGGCTTCTTCTGCGGCCGGGTCCGCGGACTTCTTCGCGGCGCGTTTGCGCGCGGGCAATGCGGCCCCTTGCGTCGCGTCCGCTTGCCGTTTGCGCGCGCCGTCCTCGGGCGTGCGCGCGTCGCTCGCGGAATCGGGTTCGGACATCAATCGGCTAACGGATGGGGGCATGGGCAGCTTCGCAAGTACAATATCGGCTTTCCGGCATGGCGCGGCGCGTGCAGCGCGACGGCCTCTGCCATCGGGCACGGCGCGCGCATCGCTATCGCGCACGTCCCGCAATCATAGCCTTTCGTCACGCACGAACGACCATTGAAGCCGCTTTTTGGGGCGCAACCGCTTGACGGTTCGGCTTCGCAAAGCCGCCGCGCGCCGGGCCTCCGGCGCATTTCCGTTACTTCAGGCCGCATGTTCAAGCTTTCCGATTTCGATTTCGACCTCCCCGAGGAACTGATTGCGCAGACCGCCCTGCCCGAGCGCAGCGCGAGCCGCCTGCTCGAGGTCGATAACACGACACAACCCGCGCGTTTCACCGACCGCCGCTTTTTCGAGCTGCCCGCGTGCATCGCGCCGGGCGACTTGCTCGTCTTCAACGATACCAAGGTGCTGAAGGCGCGCTTCTTCGGCCAGAAGGCCAGCGGCGGCAAGATCGAGGTGCTCGTGGAGCGCCTGACCGGCGCGCGCACGGCGCTCGCGCAGATCCGCGCGAGCAAGAGCCCGGGGCCCGGCACGGTGCTGCGCCTCGCCGATGCGTTCGACGTGACGGTGGGCGAGCGCGTCGATCAGTTCTACACGCTGCACTTTCCCGACGACTGCCTCACGCTGATCGAGCAGCACGGCCGTCTGCCGCTGCCGCCCTACATCACGCACGACGCCGACGCGAGCGACGAAACGCGCTATCAAACGGTGTTCGCGCAGAATCCGGGCGCGGTGGCCGCGCCCACTGCGGGCCTGCACTTCGACGACGCCCTGCTCGCGCAACTCGACGCGCAAGGCGTCGCGCGCGCCACGCTCACGCTGCACGTGGGCGCGGGCACGTTCCAGCCGGTGCGCGTGGAGAACATCGCCGAGCACAAGATGCATAGCGAGTGGTACGAACTGCCGCAATCGCTCGTCGACAAGATCGCGGCCACGCGTGCGCGCGGCGGCCGCGTGATCGCGGTGGGCACGACCTCGATGCGCGCGCTCGAAGCCGCCGCGCGCGACGCCGCGAACGAGAACCGCGCGCTCGCGCCCACGCAGGCCGAAACGGATATTTTCATCACTCCGGGCTATCAATTCCGCGTTGTCGATCGCCTCGTCACCAATTTCCACTTGCCGAAATCCACGCTGCTGATGCTCGTTTCGGCGTTCGCGGGCATCGAAACGATTCGCGCGGCATACCGTCACGCGATTGCCGAGCGGTATCGCTTCTTCAGTTACGGCGACGCGATGCTTTTGACTCGCACTGACGACGCGCTGAACAAGTAATACGCAAGTTCCCCAAGCCGTCGCGCGACACGAAAGCCGCGGCGGCGTTTCACCATTTGCGCCGGACTGTTCTCCGGTTGCACAGGAGTCAACCGCATGACCGACGGTCATCAAAACAACGCACGCGCCGAACACGGCGCATACCTGGGCGAACGCCCCCAGAACGGCCTCAAGTTCGAACTGCTCGGCACCGACGGCCTCGCCCGCCGTGGCCGCGTCACGCTCAATCACGGTGTGGTCGAAACGCCGATCTTCATGCCCGTGGGCACCTACGGCACCGTGAAGGCCACGCAGCCGCGCGAGCTCGAGGAGATGAAGGCGCAGATCATCCTCGGCAACACCTTCCACCTCTGGCTGCGCCCGGGCCTGGAAACGATCGAGGCGCACGGCGGCCTGCATCGCTTCATGGGCTGGAACCGGCCGATCCTCACGGATTCGGGCGGCTTCCAGGTGTTCTCGCTCGGCGATCTGCGCAAGATCTCGGAAGACGGCGTGCGCTTCGCCTCGCCCGTGAACGGCGACAAGCTGTTCCTCTCGCCCGAAGTGTCGATGCAGATCCAGAAGGTGCTGAACTCGGACATCGTCATGCAGTTCGACGAGTGCACGCCCTATGCGACCAACGGCGTGCCCACCACGCACAAGGAAGCCGCGGATTCGATGCGCATGTCGATGCGCTGGGCGCAGCGCTCGATCGACGAGTTCAACCGCCTCGGCAACCCGAATGCGCTGTTCGGCATCGTGCAAGGCGGCATGTTCGAGGACCTGCGTGACGAATCGCTCGCCGGCCTCTCGCAGATGCCGTTCCACGGCTACGCGATCGGCGGTCTTTCGGTGGGTGAACCGAAGGAAGACATGATGCGCGTGCTGGAACACATCGCGCCGAAGCTGCCGGCCGACAAGCCGCACTACCTGATGGGCGTCGGCACGCCGGAAGACCTGGTGGCGGGCGTGGCCTCGGGCGTCGACATGTTCGACTGCGTGATGCCCACGCGCAACGCGCGCAACGGCTGGATCTTCACGCGCTTTGGCGACATCAAGATCCGCAATGCCGTGCACCGCAACTCGCTGCGCCCGCTCGACGAACAATGCGGCTGCTACACCTGCCGCAACTTCACGCGCGGCTATCTGCACCACCTGCACCGCGTGGGCGAGATCCTCGGCGCGCAGCTCAACACGATCCACAATCTGCACTACTACCTGGAGCTGATGAGCGAGATGCGCGCGGCAATCGAGACGAAGACGTTCGCGGCGTTCCGCCAGCGCTTCGCCGGGCAGCGCGCACGCGGCGTGGACTGAGAGGGCGTCTCACGACGGCGCGTCACGTGCCGGCTGCGAAACATTACAATTACCTTTCGCAACAATGACGCGGGCAAGGCATGCGGTCCGCCCGAGCCGCCCCGGTTTTCACGCGCACGCGTGTCGCGTCGGGGCGGGATCCGGGATAAGCACTTGATCGCAAAGCCAATGTTGCGTCATCGTCGCGATGAATGCCGGTGGTAGAATAACCGGCTCGCTTTTTGATCGTAAAAAACGGAGAGACCAACGTGTCGTTCATTTCCAATGCCTTCGCGCAAGGCAGTGCAGCAGGTGGTGCCGAATCGAGCCTCATGAGCTTCCTGCCGCTCATTCTGATGTTCGCCGTGCTGTACTTCATCATGATCCGTCCGCAGATGAAGCGCCAGAAGGAACATCGCAACATGCTCTCGGCCATGGCCAAGGGCGACGAAGTGATCACGAGCGGCGGCATCGTCGGCAAGGTGACCAAGGTCAGCGAAGCCTACGTGGGCGTCGAAATCGCTGATGGCACGGAAATCACCGTGCAGAAGTCGTCGGTCTCGACCATCCTGCCGAAGGGCACGATCAAGTCGCTGTAAAGCTTCACGGAATCACCGAGGCCGTTGCCTCCGAACCAACGGCCTCGCGCGCCCGGCCCGCCCTCGCAGCCACTGACCAGCAAACGTCCATGCAGGTATGCCCCGAAGGCAACGCCGGACGCGCACGCAGCGCTTAAGGCCATCCCCCTCCCCCGTTGGGTCAACCAATGAACCGTTATCCCCTCTGGAAATATGTCGTGATGCTGGTGGCGCTCGTCATCGGCTTCGTGTACACATTGCCCAATTTCTTCGGCGAAGCGCCCGCGGTCCAGGTGTCGAGCGGTAAAGCCACCGTCAAGCTCGACTCGGGCACGCTTGCCCAGGTCGAAGCCGCGGTCGCCGCGAACAATGTCCGTGCGACCGAGGTGACGTTCGACAACTCGTCGATGAACGCGAATATCCGCGTGCGCGTCGCCGACACGGACACGCAGCTGCGCCTGAAAGACGCGCTGAACAAGGCGCTGAACGCCGACCTGAACGACCCGCAGTACATCGTCGCCCTGAACCTGCAGAGCGCCTCGCCGCGCTGGCTCACGTCGCTGCACGCGCTGCCGATGTACCTCGGCCTCGACCTGCGCGGCGGCGTGCACTTCCTGCTCCAGGTCGACATGAACGGCGCGCTCAACAAGAAGCTCGACTCCGACGCTTCGGACGTACGCACGCTCCTGCGCGAAAAGAACATCCGCGACGGCGGCGTGAACCGCGTGAACCAGTCGGTGGTCGTCAATTTCGCCGACGCCGATACGGCCGATCAGGCACGTAAGGTCCTCGCGGGTTCGGGCGGCATCACCGAACTGCAGTGGGCCTCGCAGAACAACCCCGAAGGCGGCGTGCAGCTCGTCGGCACGTTCACGCCGGCCGTGAAGACGGCGGTTCAGCAAGCCGCGCTCAAGCAGAACATCCAGACGCTGCACAACCGCGTGAACGAGCTTGGCGTGGCCGAGCCCGTGATCCAGCAGCAAGGCGACGACCGTATCGTGGTCGAGCTGCCGGGCGTGCAGGACACCGCCAAGGCGAAGGACATCATCGGCCGCACGGCGACGCTCGAAGCGCGCCTCGCGGACCCGATGGGCCTGCATCCGGACGTGAACGCGCCGGTGCCGCCGGGCGACGAGCTCTTCACGCAAGGCAATGCCGCGCCGGTGCTGCTGCGCAAGCAGGTGATCTTCACCGGCGACCGCATCATCGACGCGTCGGCGGGCTTCGACGAGCATCAGCGTCCGTCGGTCAATATCCGCCTCGACTCGGCGGGCGGCCGCGCGGTGCGCGCCGTCTCGCGCGACAACATCGGCAAGCCGATGGCGATGGTGCTGTTCGAAAAGGGCAAGGGCGAAGTGCTGACGGTGGCGACCATCCAGTCGGAACTGGGCGACCGCTTCCAGATCACGGGCCAGCCCACGCCGCAGGCCGCCGCCGACCTCGCGCTGCTGCTGCGCGCAGGGTCGCTCGCCGCGCCGATGGACATCATCGAGGAACGCACGGTTGGCCCGAGCCTTGGCGCGGACAACATCCGCAAGGGCTTCGACTCGGTGATCTACGGCTTCGCCGCCATCGCCGTGTTCATGATCGCCTACTACATGCTGTTCGGTGCGATCTCGATGATCGGCCTGTCGGTGAACCTGCTGCTGCTCGTGGCCGTGCTCTCCATGCTGCAGGCCACGCTCACGCTGCCGGGTATCGCGGCTATTGCGCTGGCGCTAGGTATGGCGATCGACGCGAACGTGCTGATCAACGAGCGCGTGCGCGAAGAACTGCGCCGCGGCGCGCCGCCGCAGCTGGCCATTCAGAACGGCTACGCACACGCCTGGGCGACGATTCTCGACTCGAACGTGACCACGCTCATCGCCGGTCTCGCGCTGCTCGCGTTCGGTTCGGGCCCGGTGCGCGGCTTTGCGATCGTGCACTGTATCGGCATTCTCACGTCGATGTTCTCGGCCGTGTTCTTCTCGCGCGGTCTCGTGAACCTCTGGTACGGCGGCAGGAAGAAGCTCAAGTCGCTCGCGGTGGGTCAGGTGTGGCGTCCGGAACCGGATGAAGGCACGCCCGCGCTCGCCGGTGCCGATGCTGGCACCGACACGGGCCGCGCGGTTGCCGCGACTGCCACGAAGCGTGAGCCGGTCAAGGCCGGCGCCAAAGGTGCTGCGCGCGCCAAACCGGTCGTGCGCCGCCGCGATGCCCAGGGCGGCACCGGCGGCTCTGGCAACAACACCGGCTCGTCCCGCTGATACGGAGTCAAGACCATGGAATTTTTCCGCATCCGCAAAGACATCCCGTTCATGAAGCACGCGTTGATCTTCAACGCGATCTCGCTCCTGACCTTCATCGCGGCGGTGTTTTTCCTCTTCCACCGCGGCCTGCACCTGTCGATCGAATTCACGGGCGGCACGGTCATCGAAGTGCAGTATCCGCAGGCGGTTCCGCTCGAGCCGCTGCGCGACTCGCTCACGAAGATCGGCTACGGCGACGCCCAGGTGCAGAACTTCGGCACCTCGCGCGACGTGCTGATCCGCCTGCCGCTCAAGCAAGGCCTGAGCTCCGCGCAGCAGAGCGACCAGGTGATGTCTACGCTCAAGGCGGCCGATGCGCAGGTGCAGTTGCAGCGTGTGGAGTTCGTCGGCCCGCAGGTCGGCAAGGAACTCGCGACAGACGGCCTGCTCGCGCTCGCCTGCGTGGTGGTGGGCATCGTCATCTACCTGTCGTTCCGTTTCGAATGGAAGTATGCCGTGGCCGGCGTGATCGCGAACCTGCACGACATCGTGATCATCTTGGGCTTCTTCGCGTTCTTCCAGTGGGAGTTCTCGCTCTCGGTGCTCGCGGCGGTGCTCGCCGTACTCGGCTACTCGGTGAACGAATCGGTCGTTATCTTCGACCGGATTCGCGAGACCTTCCGGCGCGAGCGCAAGATGAGCGTGACCGAAGTCATCAACCACGCCATCACCAGCACGATGTCGCGAACCATCATCACGCACGGCTGTACGCAGATGATGGTGCTCTCGATGTTCTTCTTCGGCGGCCCGACGCTGCACTACTTCGCCCTGGCGCTGACGGTGGGTATTCTCTTCGGCATCTACTCGTCGGTGTTCGTCGCGGCGGCGCTCGCCATGTGGCTCGGCGTGAAGCGCGAAGACCTCATCAAGGACAAGAAGGAAAAGATCGATCCGAACGATCCGAACGCGGGCGCGCAGGTTTAAGCGGCGCACCAGCAAAAAAGCCGGTTCTCGCGAACTGGCTTTTTTTTCGTGCCTACGCAACGGCCTTCGCTGCGCTGCCGCCCTTCCCTACTGCTTGATCCCTTCGGCCTGGATATGCAGCGTGGTCTTCATCTTGAAGCCGTACTTCTTGCCCGAGTCCATGCCGAAGTCGTCGCGGTTGAATTCGGCCTCGGCCTCCACGCCGCACACCTCGCGTTTGAGCACCGGGTGCTGCATGCACTTGAACGACTCGATCTCGAGCTTGAGCGGCCGCGTCACGCCGTGCAGCGTGAAATCGCCGATCACCTCCCTGGGTGTGTCTCCATTGAAGACGATGCGCGTGCCCTTGTAGGTGGCCGTGGGGTACTTCGCGACATCGAGAAAGTCGTCGCCCACGAGGTGCTGGTCGAGCTGCGGATTGCCGGTCTGGATCGACGCCGGATCGATCGTCACGTCCACGGCGCCCGTCTTCGCCGCGCGGTCCAGCGTGACCATGCCCGTGGTCTTCGTGAACTTGCCGCGCCACGTGGATAGACCGCCGAAGTGGTCGGACTCGAAGCTCGGAAACGTGTGGTTCGGATCGAGCTGGTAAGTATCAGCGGCGTGCGCGGCTTGCGTCGCCAGGGCGGCGAGCGACACGGCGCCCCCTGCGGCCATCCATACGAGCTTGTTCAAAAGCGCCTCCTCGGAGTCGTCGATCTACTTGTGCGCGACGACGATATGAAATTTGATGAGCACTGCGTCGGCGACGATCGACGTGTCCTTCCACTGGCCGGTGCCGATGTCGAAGGCGAGCCGGTGAATCGGCAGCGTGCCGTCGAAGGTCTGGGTTGCGCCCTCCTGCGTGAGCACGACGGGCACGGCCACGTTCTGCGTATGCCCCTTGATCGTCAGTTTGCCGCTCACACTGTACTGGTTCGTTCCGGTCGGCGCGATGGCCGTCGAGACGAACGTTGCCTGCGGGAACGTCTTCGCGTCGAACCATTCGGGTCCGTGCACCGAATCGTTGTAGGTCGGGTCTCCCAGATCATAGCTCGCCGTGTCGACCGTGATCTTCGCGCTGCCGCTCGCGGGTTTGGCCGGATCGAAGGTGATCTGCGCGTCGAACTTCGTGAAGCTGCCCTGGACCGGCACGTTCATCTGGCGCGAGACGGCGACGATCGTGCTCTTCGCCGCGTCGAGCTGCGCATGGACGGCACCGCCCGCGAGCAGCGCCGCGGCGGCGCCGGCCCACACGGCCGCGGCCCCAACCGCCGGGTGCCACCGATAAGAACGAATCCACCTCGACAAGGCTTCCATGATCGTCTCGCTTTGATTGCGTAGTCATTGGCTTCGTGAATGGGCAGCGGCCACCTTGCGCAGCCATGCATGCTCCATGCCCGAAAGATAATCCAGATTAGGTGACAGCAAACATCTACAGATAAGGGCCGGGTCCCCGCCCGCGCTTGCGCACGCTCACGGCGCAAACGTGGCACACTCGCAGCCCGTTCGCCGCCCATGCGAGCGCCGCGTGACCGGCTAACCTGCGGCTTACCCCGCGCTTGACCCCGCAGCAGCCCCGGCAGCCACCCCGTCGGGGATCCGCGGCTCGTTGCGGCACGCCGCCGGGCGCGTTTGGTAACATGGCGCGAAGCGCTGTCGGCACCTTCCAGACTGTGTGCCGCCGCAGCGCGTCCCTCGTTCACGTCGTTTTGCGTCACCTGCCCGCATGGCCCAGGACAAACTCATCGCGTGTCACGATTGCGACGCGCTCTACCGCAGACCGCGGCTGCTCGGCCGCCAGACAGCGCGTTGCTCGCGCTGCGGCGCCACGCTCTACAGCAGCGCCGCGTCCCGGCTCGACCGCATCTGCGCCATCACGGTCGCGGCGCTCGTCACCTTCATCATCGCCCAGTCGTTCCCGATCATCGAGCTCGATGCGAACGGTATCACTACGGAGTCGAGCCTGTTCGGCGCCCTCGTGGTGCTGTGGCACGAGGACATGGAGATCATCGCGGTGATCGTCTTCTGCGCAACCATCCTCTTTCCGCTCACGGAGATGGTGGCGCTGCTCTACGTCCTGCTGCCGGTGCGGCGCGGCTTCATTCCACCGGGCTTCGACTACGTGCTGCGCGCCATCCAGTTCGTGCGGCCCTGGGGCATGCTCGAGGTTTTCATGCTGGGCGTGCTCATCACCATCGTGAAAATGGTGAGCCTCGCGCGCGTGATTCCCGAAACCGCGCTCTTCGCCTTCGGCGCGCTCACACTGATGTTCACCGTGGTCGTCACGTTCGATGCGCGCACGCTCTGGGACATCGCCGACGGGCTGCGCGACGCCGCACGTGCGGCGCGCGAGGGCGGCGCGGGTCCGGGCGGTCTCGCGGGTGACGCCGGCCCGGGCGGACCGCACGCGCCGCCTTCGCCCGCCGCGCCGTCACCGGCTGCGGCCCACCCGCTCTCCGAGCCCGAAATCCGCGAGCCCGGTGCACGCGCGCAAGACCCGGCGCCGCCGCGCGGCGGCCCGCTCCCCAAGGGGCCCCGATGAAATACCAGACCGCCGCCGACGCCGGCTACGTCTCCTGCCACGCCTGCGGGCACGTGCAGCCGCACGTGCGCGCGCATGGCCACGTCCGTTGCGCACGCTGCGGCTCGCCCGTGCACGAGCGCCACCCGGACAGCATCATGCGCACGTGGGCGCTCCTGATTGCCGCGGCGCTGCTCTACATCCCCGCGAACCTGCTGCCTGTCATGCATACGGCCTCGCTCGTCGGCGACGAGGACGACACCATCATGAGCGGCGTGGTCTACTTCTGGACCTCGGGCGACTGGCCGCTCGCCGTGATCGTCTTTATCGCGAGCATTCTCGTGCCCATGCTCAAGCTTTCGGTGCTCGCGCTGCTCGCGTTCACCTCGCAGCGCGGCTCGACATGGCGGCCCGTGGAACGCACGAAGCTGTTCCGGCTCGTCGAATTCATCGGGCGCTGGTCGATGCTCGACGTGTTCGTTGTCACGCTAACGGTGGCGCTGGTACGCTTCCAGTCGCTTGCGGTCATCACGGCGGGCCCCGGCGCGATTGCGTTCGGCTCGGTCGTGATCCTGACGATGATCGCCTCGATGCAGTTCGATCCACGCTTGATCTGGGATCCGGTGGACGAAGACAAACACAAACCTGCGCAACACTCTCAGGATCAACCCCATGAATAGTCCGAAAGGACCGACCCCGCCCAATCTGCCGGAGCCGGAGATCGTCAAGCCGCGGCGCTGGCTGCCCTCGCTCGTCTGGATCGTGCCGATCGTCGCGGCGCTGATCGGCGTGGCGCTCGTCGTGAAGTCGGTCGCCACGCGCGGCCCGACCATCACGATCAGCTTCGTGAGCGCCGAAGGGCTCGAGCCCGGCAAGACCAAGGTCAAATACAAGGACGTGGACATCGGCTCGGTGCGCGCGATCAAGCTCTCGCCCAACCTTTCGCATGTGATCGTCACGGTCGAGCTCACCAAGGACGCCGAACGCTTCGCCGTGAAGGACAGCCGCTTCTGGGTCGTGCGCCCGCGCGTGGGCGCAAGCGGCGTCTCGGGCCTCACCACGCTGCTCTCGGGCTCGTATATCGGCGCGGACGCCGGCCGCTCGCAGGAATCGCAAAGCGACTTCGTCGGGCTGGAAGCGCCGCCTGCCGTGACCATCGACGAGAAGGGCCATCGCTACACACTGCATAGCGCGACGCTCGGCTCGCTCGACATCGGCACGCCGATCTTCTATCGACGCATCCAGGTAGGCCAGGTGACGGGCTATTCGCTCGACAAGGACGGCACCGGCGTGACGGTCCAGGTATTCGTGAGCGCACCCTTCGACCAGTACGTGGGCACCAATACGCGCTGGTGGCACGCGAGCGGCGTGAATGTGCAGCTCGATTCGAACGGCATCAAGGTCAACACACAGTCTCTCGCCACGATCGTCGTGGGCGGCCTCGCGTTCCAGGCCCCGGCCGGGCAGTCCATGGGCCCGCAAGCGCCCGACACCGCCACGTTCGCGCTCGCCTCCGACGAGAGCGAAGCGATGCGCGAGCCGGACGGCGCGCCGCAACGCGTGGTCATGTACTTCAACCAGTCGTTGCGCGGCCTTTCGGTCGGCGCGCCGGTCGACTTCCGCGGCATCGTGCTCGGCCAGGTGACCGACATCGGCATCGAGTACGACCCGAAACAGCACAACTTCACGATGCCCGTGACGATCGACCTCTACCCGCTGCGCCTGTCGCGCCGCATCCGCGGCGAAGCGCCCGCGCCGCATACGCCGCAAAGCCAGGAGCTGATCAAGCGGCTCGTCGCACGCGGGCTGCGTGGTCAGTTACGCACCGGCAACCTGATCACCGGGCAGCTTTATGTCGCGCTCGACATCTTCCCGAAGGCAGGCCCCGCGGCGGTCGATTTCAACCACGACCCGCTCGAGCTGCCCACGGTGCCGAACTCGCTCGAAGAACTGCAGCTGCAGGTCGCGGACATTGCGAAGAAGCTCGATCAGATTCCGTTCGACAAGATCGGCAACAACCTGAACGAGTCGCTCAAGAACGCGAACCAGCTGTTCGGCAAGGTGAACGACCAGATCCTGCCGCAGCTGCAAGGCACGCTCGACCAAGCGCAGAAGACCTTCAGCGCCGCACAGTCCACCCTGCAGCAGGATTCGCCGCTGCAGTCCGACGTGCACCAGGCGATGCAGGAACTCACGCGTACGCTGCAATCGCTCAACGCGCTCTCCGATTATCTGGAGCGCCATCCCGAATCGCTGCTGCGCGGCAAATCTGGAGACAAGCCATGACGTTCCGACGCGTCCCCGCCCTTGCCACGCTCGGCGCGCTGGTCATTGCAGCCGCGCTGGCGGGCTGCAGTTCGCCCGCCAGCCGGTTCTACACGCTCAGCCCGAGCGACGACCCGGCTCGCACGGCCGCCGCGCCGAGCGCGGGCAACGCCCAGTGGCTGATCGAGCTGGCGCCGGTCGATGTGCCGCCGCAGGTGGCGAAGGCACAGTTCGTCGTGCAAACCGACGCGAACCAGGTGCGCGTACTCGAGCAGGAGCGCTGGTCCTCCATGCCCGGCGACGAGATCCGCCGGGCGCTCTCAGGCGACCTCACGCAGCAGCTCGGCACTATCGACGTATACGGCTCGCCGCATCCCGAGGGCGTGCCCGTGTATCGCGTGAGCGTGAACGTGCAGCGCTTCGAATCGTGGCCGGGCTCGCATGCGCTCATCGACGCCGTGTGGAGCGTGCGCGCGCTCGACACGCAAACGGTCCTGACCTGCCGCAGCGTGCTCAACGAGAAGGTGGGCGACGGCTACGACGCGCTCGTCATCGGCCACCGGCAGGCGGTCGAGGCGCTCTCGCAGTCGATCGCGAGCGGCGTGCGCGCGCTCGCGGCCGCGCCGCGCGTAAGCGTGGCGGCGAACGGCGCGAAGGCCGGCGCGCGCGCGAAGCCGGCGCCGGGCCTCGCCTGTCCGCAGATGGCGGCCGCTGGCGGCTGAGGCGGCGCATTTCTGCTGGCGCGGTCCTGGGGCGTACCTGATTTCCACGCCCGAGGGCGATCCGGAGCCAATAACGCCCGCCAGCGGCGCTTTCGGAGGAGGCGCCAGGGACGAGGTAAATGGCGGCCCAATGCGGGCATCGAGCGCACTCCAGGGGAGCCGGCGGCATGCACGTCTGACCGCTCCCGCAACCCGCGTACAATAGCGCCTTCCCCGCAGCGTCCCATCCTCCTTCATGTCTTTCGATTTCTTTGCCCCCTGCCCGCGCGGCCTCGAAGCCGCGCTCGCCGCCGAACTGGCCGAAACCGCGCAACGGCGCCTGCCGCCTGGCGCACTCCAGGTCGGCGCCGAGGTGCCCGGCGGCGTGCATTTCCGCGGCAACTGGGCCGGCGGCATCGCCGCCAACCTGCATTCGCGCATCGCGAGCCGCGTGCTCCTGAAAATCGCCCTGCGCCCGTATCGCAGCGAACAGGACATCTATGCGCTCGCGCGCGAGCAGCAGTGGGAGAAGTGGTTCTCGGCGAACGAGACGATCCGCATCGACATCACCGCGATCAAGTCGCCGCTGCGCAGCCTCGAGTTCGCCACGCTGCGCGTGAAGGACGCGATCTGTGACCGCATGCGCGACAAGGCCGGTGCGCGTCCGAGCGTCGATACCGCCTATCCCGACGTGCGCGTCTTCGCCTTCCTCACGGCGAACGAATGCACGCTCTATCTCGACACCTCGGGCGAGCCGCTCTTCAAGCGCGGCTGGCGTCTGGACAAGGGCGCCGCCCCGCTGCGCGAGAACCTCGCCGCAGGCATCCTGCGCCTCACGGGCTGGACGCCCGGCACGCCGCTCTATGACCCGATGTGCGGCAGCGGCACCTTCCTCGCGGAAGCCGCGCAAGTCGCGCTCGACATCGCGCCGGGGCTCGATCGCCGCTTCGGCTTCGAGTCGCTCAAGCAGGCCGACATGGCCGCGTGGCGGCACCTCAAGAGCGAGGCGAACACGGCGCGCAATCTCGCGCAAAGCAAGACCGGCGACCTGCTGATTTACGGCAGTGACATCTCCGACGTCATGCTGGAAAAGGCGCGCGCGAACTTCAAGCGCGCGGGCTTCGGCAGCGTGACGCTCAAGCAGCTCGACGCGCGCAACATGACGCCGCCCTCGGCTGCGCCCGGCATTCTCGTGGCGAATCCGCCGTACGGCGAGCGTATCGAGGTGCGCGGCCGCAATGCGCGCGGCGAGGCGCGCCCGACCGCGCGCGAGCTGCGCGGCGACGATGACGAAGGCTTTCGCCGCGCCAAGGACGAGGCGCCCGACGCCGAGTTCTTCCAGGCGCTCGGCGACGCGCTCAAGCAGCGCTTCACGGGCTGGCGAGCATTCGTCCTCACCTCGGACCGCAAGCTGCCGGGCCAGCTGCGCCTGCGCGAAGCCGCCAAGACGCCGCTCTACAACGGCGCGCTCGAATGCCGCCTGTTCCGCTTCGACCTGATCGCGGGCAGCGTGCGCCAGCGTCCGGCCAGCGGCGGCGCGAATCCGGCCGCCGGCAACGACGACGCCAGCTGACATTGGCAAACGCGCACGGCGGGTGACGCTCCCACCCGCCGCCTGAGTGCGCGGCACGACGCGTCAAACCTACTGACAACACGCTGTCAGCAGCCCCCTGGCACACTGCTTCTACGCCATCCGGCGAGGCTGCCGCCGCCCGGCTGCCGCCATTACCGTCCGCCGTTGTCTTCGAGGAGCTGCACCGTGTCTACCGATCTGTCCCGTGTGATCTCGTGGTTCGAAATTCCCGCGCACGACCTGGAGCGTGCCGCTCGCTTTTACGAAACCGCCTTCGACACCGCGCTGCAGCGCGAAGTAGTCGGCGGCGTGCCGATGGCGCTGTTCGCTCACACCGAAACTGAAACCGGCGGCTGCATCGTGTTCAATCCGCACGACGCCAAGCCCGACCCGAAGGGCGTGCTCGTCTATCTGAACGCGCAGCCATCGGTCACGGCCGTGCTCGACCGGGTGCAAAAAGCCGGCGGCAAGCAGCAAGGGCCCGCCGTGGAGTTGCCGAACAACTACGGCTATATCGGCTTCTTCATCGATACCGAAGGCAACCGCGTCGGTCTGCACGCGCCGAAGCTCGGTTAAGCCTCAGCCGGGCGCCGCGCGCGCCCGGCGCTATCATCGGTGCTTATCCCAGTCACCGCGCCCGCCTACGCGACCGCCCTGCCATGACCCGCCGCGCCGACCGCCTTTTTCGCATCGCCGAACTGCTGCGCGGCCGGCGTCTCACCACCGCCCAGCAACTGGCCGGCTGGCTCGAAGTCTCGCCGCGCACGGTCTATCGCGACGTGCGCGACCTGCAGCTCTCGGGTGTGCCGATCGAAGGCGAGGCGGGCATTGGCTACCGGCTCGCGCGCACGGCGAGTCTGCCGCCGCTCACCTTCAGCGCCGACGAACTCACCGCGCTCGCCGTGGGTGCCCGCATGGCCGAATCGTGGGGCGGCGCGGCGCTCGCAAGCGGCGCACGCGGTGCGCTCGCGAAAATCGCCGCCGCGATGCCGGCGGAAAAGCGTGCCGTGCTGGAACGGCTTGCCGTGTTCGCACCGGCGTATCACATGGATCACGCGTTCTCGGACAAGCTCGACGCGCTGCATCGCGCCGTCGACACGCGGCTCGTCGTGCGCTTCGCGTACTGCGACCGCATCGGCGCGCATACGCAGCGGCGCATCTGGCCGCTTGGGCTCGTGTACTGGGGCGCGCAATGGACCGTGGGCGCCTGGTGCGAAATGCGCGAGGACTTCCGCAACTTCAACATCGCGCGCATGGAGAACGTGGAAGTGCTCGAGCAGTTTCCCGATGTGAGCGGGCGGCGCCTGGCCGACTATCTGCGCCGCGTGAATGCGCCTTCGTTGTGAGCGGTCAACACGGCCGCAATTGAAAAAGGCGCGCATCGCTGCGCGCCTTTCGCGTGGGTTCGATGCGAGCAGCGCTTACTCCACCGCCTTCACCATCTCCTCGATCACCTTCTTCGCGTCGCCGAACACCATCATGGTTTTATCCATGTAGAAGAGATCGTTGTCGAGGCCCGCGTAGCCCGCCGCCATCGAGCGCTTGTTCACGATGATCGTGCGCGCCTTGTACGCCTCGATGATCGGCATGCCCGCGATCGGCGACTTCGGGTCGTTCTTCGCCGCCGGATTCACCACGTCGTTCGCGCCGAGCACCAGCACGACATCGGTCTGACCGAACTCGTTGTTGATGTCCTCCATCTCGAACACCATGTCGTAGGGCACCTCGGCTTCCGCGAGCAGCACGTTCATGTGTCCCGGCATGCGGCCCGCCACCGGGTGAATCGCGTAGCGCACGTCCACGCCTTTTTCCACGAGCTTGTCAGTGAGTTCCTTGAGCGCATGCTGCGCGCGCGCCACCGCGAGGCCGTAGCCCGGCACGATCACGACGCTTTCCGCATTGCCAAGCATGAACGCGGCGTCGTCAGCCGAACCCGACTTCACCGGACGCTGCTCCTGCGCCCCACCCGCCGCCGCCGCGCCCGCTTCGCCGCCGAAGCCGCCCAGCAGCACGTTGAAGAACGAGCGGTTCATCGCGTGGCACATGATGTACGACAGAATCGCGCCCGAGGAGCCCACCAGCGACCCCGCGATGATCAGCATGGCGTTGTTCAGCGAGAAGCCGATGCCCGCTGCCGCCCAGCCCGAGTACGAGTTCAGCATCGAGACGACCACCGGCATGTCCGCGCCGCCGATCGGGATGATGATGAGCACGCCCAGCGCGAACGCGATCAGCGTCATGATGATGAACGGCAGCCACGACTGCGTGAGGAAGAACAGGATGCCGAAGCCGATCATGCCGAGCGCGAGGAACAGGTTGATCAGATGCTGGCCCGGATAGACCACCGGCGCGCCCTGAAAGAGCCTGAACTTGTACTTCCCGGAGAGCTTGCCGAAGGCGATCACGGAACCCGAGAACGTGATCGCGCCCACGAACGTGCCGATGAACAGCTCGATGCGGTTGCCATACGGCAGGAAGCCCGGATACGGCGCGTCCTCTGCAACCAGCCCGAACGCTGCCGGTTCGGAGACGACCGCATACGCAATGCACACCGCCGCAAGACCGATCAGCGAGTGCATGGCCGCGACGAGTTCGGGCATCTTCGTCATCTCGACGCGCGCGGCGACATAGGCCCCAAGGCCGCCGCCCACCACGAGCGCCGCGAACAGCAGCGCAAGCCCAAGCCCGAGATTCGAGCCGAACTGTGCGGACTCCTTCACGATCAGGGCAAGGGTCGTGAGAATGGCGATGGCCATACCGACCATGCCGAACACGTTGCCGGCGCGCGCGCTCTTCGGATTCGACAGCCCCTTGAGCGCCTGGATGAAGCAGACCGACGCCACCAGATAAAGCAGCGTAACGACGTCCATACTCACGAAGTTCAGCCCCATCATGCGCCCTCCTTGCTGCCAGGGGCGGAGAGCTTTTTCGGCTCCTTCTTGCGGAACATTTCCAGCATTCGCCGCGTGACGAGGAACCCGCCGAACACGTTCACGGCTGCGAGCAGCACGGCGAACGTGCCGAAGAATTTGCCCGGTCCGCCCACGGTCAGGCCCGTGGCGAGCATCGCGCCGACGATCACGATCGCCGAGATCGCATTGGTCACGGCCATGAGCGGCGTATGCAGCGCAGGCGTGACGTTCCAGACCACGTGATAGCCGACGTACACGGCCAGCACGAAGATGATCAGGTTGATGACGGTATGGTTGATGACTTCCATTGTTGGTCTCCTCCTCGTCATGCCTTGCGCGTGACCTGGCCGTCACGTGCGATGAGCGTGGCCGCGACGATGTCGTCCGCGAGATCGATGTTGAGCGCGCCTTCCTTCGTGACAATGAGCTTCAGGAAGTCGAGCAGGTTACGCGCGTAGAGCGCGGAGGCGTCGGCGGCGACCATCGAGGCGAGGTTCGTGTAGCCGCAGATCTGCACGCCGTGGTGCATCACCACCTTGTCGGCCTCGGTGAGCGGGCAGTTGCCGCCGCGTCGCCCGCTTGCCTCGTCCGCGACAGGACCGCGTCCTGCCGCGAGGTCGATGACCACCGAGCCCGGCTTCATCGCCTGCACGGTTTCCGATGGCAGCAGCGTCGGCGCGTCGCGGCCGGGAATCAGCGCGGTCGAGATGACGATGTCCGCCTGCTTCGCGCGCTCGTGCACCAGCGCCGACTGGCGCGCTAGCCACGATGGCGGCATGGGCCGGGCATAGCCGCCCACGCCGACGGCCGCTTCGCGTTCCTCATCGGTTTCGTAGGGCACATCGAGGAATTTGCCGCCGAGCGACTCGATCTGCTCCTTCACGGCGGGGCGTACATCCGAAGCTTCGATCACCGCGCCCAGTCGCCGCGCCGTGGCGATGGCCTGCAGGCCCGCCACACCCGCGCCGAGAATCAGCACGCGCGCGGCCTTTACCGTGCCGGCGGCGGTCATGAGCATCGGCATGAAGCGTGGATAGAGGTTCGAGGCCACGAGCACCGCCTTGTACCCGGCGATGTTGGCCTGCGACGAAAGCACGTCGAGGCTCTGCGCGCGCGTGGTGCGCGGCGCGGCTTCGAGCGAGAAGGCGGTCACGCCCGCTTCGGCCAGCTTTGCCGCATTCTCCGCATTAAAGGGATCGAGCATGCCGACCAGCACCGCGCCGCGCTTCATGAACGGCAATTCGCTGACGGTGGGCGACTGGACCTTGAGCACGAGGTCCGCGCCGAAGGCCGTGGCCGCATCCGCGACCTGCGCACCCACGGCCGTGTAGGCCTCGTCGGGATAGCTCGCGCCGACGCCGGCGCCCGCCTGGATCGTGACCGTGTGGCCCTGGGCGACGTACTTCTTGACTGTCTCCGGCGTCGCGGCCACGCGGGTTTCGTTCGCCCGCGTCTCTGCAGGCACTCCGATATGCATCGTTGTTTCCTCCTCGACCTTCTTGTTCTAGCTGTTCTGGCTCGAATCGAGCGAAGGGAGGCCGACAAACGGCGTTCAAGCGCCGGCATCCATTGCAACGGCAAACGACGGCACCACTTTAACCGAAAGCAGCGGCGGCTTTGTAGCGGGAATTGCCCGTTTTTGTGCGATGCACACAACACGCTCTGCCGTCCGACCGGACGGTCGGCAGAGCCAGGCGAGCCGGGCTGCACCCCTGGGGAGTCCGATCCGGCCCCGGGCAGCGTTCGCGCCGTCCCGGTAAAATACCGGCCCATGAATGAGGAAACCTGGGCACCCCACGTCACCGTGGCCGCGATCGTCGAGCGCGACGGGCGTTTTCTGCTCGTCGAGGAGCACACGAGCGCCGGACTGCGTCTGAACCAGCCCGCCGGCCATCTGGAAGCGGGCGAGACGCTGCACGAGGCCGTGGTGCGCGAAACGCTCGAGGAAACCGCGCATGCGTTCACGCCGGAAGCGCTGGTCGGCGTGTATATGACGCACTTCGGCAAGCCAGACGAGAGCGGTGCGACGTACGTGCGCTTCACGTACTGCGGCAGTGTCACAGCCGAGGCGGAAAACCGCGCGCTCGATCCGGATATCGTCCGCACGGTGTGGATGAGCGTGGACGAGCTGCGCGCGGCGAGCGAGCGCCATCGCACGCCGCTCGTGATGCGCTGTGTCGACGATTACCTCGCTGGCAAGCGCGTGCCGCTGGATTTCATCCAGACGCACGCGACGGCACCGAAGGTTGAACAAAGCGCGGCGCCCAAGGCAGCACCCAGGATGAACTAAGGCAGCAACGAAATGAGCAAACGTAAGGTCGTGGTAGGCATGTCGGGCGGCGTCGATTCGTCGGTTACCGCATGGCTGCTCAAGGAGCAGGGATTCGACGTCGTCGGTCTCTTCATGAAGAACTGGGAAGACGATGACGACGGCGAGTACTGCTCGACGCGCCAGGACTGGATCGACGTGGTGTCGGTCGCGGACCTGATCGGCATCGACGTCGAGGCCGTGAACTTCGCCGCCGAATACAAGGACCGCGTGTTCGCGGAGTTCCTGCGCGAGTACTCCGCGGGACGCACGCCGAACCCGGACGTGCTCTGCAACGCCGAGATCAAGTTCAAGGCCTTTCTCGACCACGCCATGTCGCTCGGCGCGCAGACGATCGCCACGGGCCACTATGCGCGCGTGCGCCAGAACGAGAGCCACGGACGTTTCGAACTGCTGAAGGCGTTCGACCACACGAAAGATCAGTCGTACTTCCTGCACCGCCTGAACCAGGCGCAGCTGTCGAAGACGATGTTCCCGCTCGGCGAGATCCCCAAGACGAAGGTGCGCGAGATCGCCGAGAAGATCGGCCTGCCGAACGCAAAAAAGAAGGATTCCACAGGAATCTGCTTCATTGGCGAGCGGCCGTTCCGCGACTTCCTCAACCGCTATCTGCCGACCCAATCCGGCCCGATGATGACGCCCGATGGCAAGGTCGTGGGCGAGCATATCGGCCTCGCGTTCTATACGTTCGGGCAGCGCAAGGGCATTGGCCTTGGCGGCAGCAAGGACGGCAGCGGCGATCCGTGGTTCGTGGCGGGCAAGGACATGGCCTCGAACACGCTCTACGTCGTGCAGGGCCACGATCATCCGTGGCTGCTCGCGCACGAGCTACGCGCAGGCAATGTGAGCTGGGTGGCGGGCGAGCCGCCGGCGCAAGACCACGCATGCGGCGCGAAAACGCGCTATCGCCAGGCCGATGCGCCCTGCTCGTTCCATACCGCAGACGAATTCGGCGCGGGCCAGTTCACGCTGCGTTTTCCCGACGCGCAATGGGCCGTGACGCCGGGCCAGTCGGCGGTACTCTATGACGGCGACGTGTGCCTGGGTGGCGGCATCATCGAGGCGGTAACGACGCTCGCGCCACACGTGCCCGCCGTGCTGCCGCCCGAAGCGCCGAAGAAAAAGAAGCGCGTACCGCGCAAGAAGCCGGCTGCGGCGACGACCGCGTGACGCAAGCAGCGTCAGGCAAAACGTAAGCAAACACCGCTCGGCGCCCAGGGCGCCGCGTTTTTTTATCAGCCTTTCGACGCCTGCCTAACGCCGCTCAACCGGCTTTGCCCGCTTCCCGGCCGGATTCACGAACTTGCGGCATCATTCCCGCAAGCCGCGCCCAGCAACCGCGCGGCTGACGCGCACCGCCCCCTTTACGAGAGGAGAGCAGGCGCGCGCATTACATCAAGTTCGAGGAGTTCCCCCAATGTTTTCCCGACGTTATCTCGCCATGTGGGGCGCGGTGCTGCTGCTTGCAGCCTGTGTCGCCGCGGCCGCGCTCCATCACCTGTCGTGGTACTGCGTGATCGTGCCCGCGCTGCTCGTCGCGCTCGGCCTCTACGACATGTTCCAGGAACGCCACGCGATCCTGCGCAACTACCCGATCTGGGGTCATCTGCGCTTTCTGTTCGAGTTCGTGCGGCCCGAAATCCGCCAGTACTTCGTCGAGGACGACACCGACGAAAAGCCGTTCTCGCTCGCCCAGCGCAGCCTCGTCTACCAGCGCGCGAAGAACGCGGTGGACAGCCGTCCGTATGGCACCGAACTCGACGTGAAGGCCGTGGGCCACGAGTGGATCAGCCATTCGCTCGCGCCCACCAAGCTCGCAGGCAGCGACTTCCGCGTGCTCGTGGGCGCCAACCGCGCGCAACCGTACTCGATGTCGATCTTCAACATCTCGGCGATGAGCTTCGGCGCGCTCTCCGCGAACGCCATCCGCGCGCTCAACATGGGCGCGAAGAAAGGCGGTTTCGCGCACGACACCGGCGAAGGCTCGATGTCGAAGTATCACCGCGAGAATGGCGGCGACATCATCTGGGAGATCGCCTCGGGCTACTTCGGCTGCCGCAACGACGACGGCACCTTCAGCGCCGAGAAATTCCAGCGCCTCGCGAACGAGCCGCAGGTGAAGATGATCGAGGTGAAGCTCTCGCAAGGCGCGAAGCCCGGCCACGGCGGCATGCTGCTCGCGGCGAAGGTCACGCCCGAGATCGCCGAAACGCGGGGCATTCCCGTCGGCCAGGATTGCGTCTCGCCGGCGCGCCACTCAGAATTCTCCACGCCGCGCGGCCTGCTCGAATTCGTCGAGCGCCTGCGCAAGCTCTCGGGCGGCAAGCCCACGGGCTTCAAGCTGTGCATCGGTCATCCGTGGGAGTTTTTCGGCATCGCCAAGGCGATGCTGGAAACCGGCATCCTGCCCGACTTCATCGTCGTGGACGGCGCGGAAGGCGGCACGGGAGCCGCGCCGCTCGAATTCACCGATCACATCGGCACGCCGCTGCAGGAAGGGCTGCTTCTCGTGCACAACACGCTCGTGGGCATCGGCCTGCGCGACAAGATCAGGATCGGCGCGAGCGGCAAGATCATCACCGCGTTCGATATCGCGCGCACGCTCGCAATCGGCGCAGACTGGGTGAATTCGGCGCGCGGCTTCATGTTCGCCGTGGGCTGCATCCAGGCGCAGAAGTGCCACTCGGACCGCTGCCCCACCGGCGTCGCCACGCAAGACCCCGTGCGCCAGCGCGCGCTGAACGTGCCGGACAAGGGCGAGCGCGTCTTCAACTTCCATCACAACACGCTGCACGCGCTGCAGGAGCTGATTCAGGCCGCCGGTCTCGCGAGCCCTTCGGATCTGCGTGCGCATCACATCGTGCGGCGCGTGTCGTCGTATGAAGTGAAGCTGATGTCCGAACTGCTCAAGTACCTGAAGCCCGGCGATCTGCTCGAAGGCCGCTATCGCTATCAGCTGTACGAGAAGTGGTGGCCGGTTGCGCGCAGCGATTCGTTCGCGCCGGCTGAGGAAAAGATCGTCTGAGGTAGGCGATCCGCGACTTGAACGAAAACGCCCGACGGCACGCGATGCCATCGGGCGTTTTGTTTAAGCCACGTGAGCTGCAGATCGACTGGACGTCAGCCTTGCGGCACCGTGTCGACGAACGACTGACGCTGCGAGAGCTTCTCGAAGTGGCGCGCGAGATTCGGATGCGCCTCGCGCCAGTTCAGCTCCGGCATGCGGAAGTCGAGATAGCCGAGCGCGCAGCCTACGGCGATATCCGCGATCGAGTAGCGGTTGCCCGCGCACCACGGGCTGCCGTCGAGCCCCTTGGCCATCGCCGTGAGACTTTCGTGGATCTTGCGCTCCTGGCGCTTCACCCACGCCTCGTTGCGCTGCTCCGGCGTGCGCTGCGTGCCTTCGAGGCGGATCAACACAGTGGCGTCGAGCATGCCGTCGGCGAGCGCCTCCCAGCAACGCACTTCGATACGCTCACGTCCTGCGGGCGGAATCAGCTTGGCCACGGGGGAGAGCATGTCGACGTACTCGCAGATCACGCGCGAGTCGAACACGGCCTCGCCGTCGTCCATCACGAGACACGGAACCTTGCCGAGCGGGTTGAAATCGTGAATCGCCGTTTCCTCGCCCCACACGTTTTCGAGCACCAGCTTGTAGTCGATTTTCTTTTCGGCGAGCGTGATCCGCGCCTTGCGGACATACGGGCTGCCGAGCGAACCGATGAGTTTCATACCACCTGCCTTTTCTGGAATCCGGCCGAAGTATACGTTGGATTCGCGTTTTTCTGACGCGCCGCTTGTTGCAGTGCAGGATTTTTCCTACAAATGATGTCAGCGAGAGACAACACCTGGCAACAGCGGCACACGGGTCGGAGCGCCGCGAGCCAGCGCGTCCGTTTGTAGCCAGCGCTACAATCTCACGATGGACTCGACCCTCAAGCAAAGCGCCCCGGCCGCCTCGAGCGAAGCCCAACCTGCGGCCAGCGTGGCCGACGCAGCCGACATGCAGCGCGGCCCCGACGGCGGCGCGGCGCTCTATCGCGCGCGCCGCGAACGTGTGCTTGCGGCGCTGCGTGCGCAAGGCGGCGGTGTCGCGCTCGTGCCAACCGCGCCCGAAGCGCTGCGCAATCGCGACGCGGACTATCCCTATCGGCACGACAGCTACTTCTACTACCTCACCGGCTTCACGGAGCCCGAGGCGCTGCTCGTGCTCGACGCGAACGCGGGCGAGAATCAGCCCGCCGCCATCCTGTTCTGCCGCGCGAAGAACGTCGAGCGCGAAACGTGGGAAGGCTTTCGCTTCGGCCCGGACGCCGCGCGCGAAGCGTTCGGCTTCGACGCCGCGTTTCCTGCCGACGAACTCGATGCGCGCATCCCGCAGCTCATCGCCAACCGTCCGGCGCTGCACTACGCGCTCGCGACCTCCGATCGCTTCGACGCGCAGGTAAAGCGCTGGATCGACGCGGTGCGCGCTCAGGGGCGCAGCGGCGTCACGGCGCCGGCGGCCGCGCACGACCTGCTGCCGCTGCTCGACGACATGCGCGTGTTCAAGGACGCGCACGAACTCGACACGATGCGCCGCGCCGCGAAGATCTCGGCGCTCGCGCACGTTCGCGCGATGCAGACGTGCCGGCCCGGCATGCGCGAATACGAGATCGAGGCGGAATTGCTCTACACGTTCCGCAAGCACGGCGCGCAGGCGCCCGCCTACGGCTCGATCGTCGCGGCAGGCGCGAACGCCTGCGTGCTGCACTACCCCGCGGGTAACGCGGTGGCGCGCGAGGGTGACCTCGTACTGATCGACGCGGCGTGCGAGTTGAACGGCTATGCCTCGGACATCACCCGCACGATCCCCGCGAGCGGCCGCTTCACGAGCGCGCAACGCGAGCTTTACGACATCGTGCTCGCCGCGCAGCAGGCCGCTATCGACGCCACGCGCGCCGGCGTGAATTTCGAGGCGCCGCACGACGCCGCGGTGCGCGTGCTCGCGCAGGGGCTGCTCGATACCGGCATCATCGACCGGCAGCGCTTTGCGAGCGTCGACGACGTGATCGCCGAGCGCGCTTACGCGCGCTTCTATATGCATCGCACCGGGCACTGGCTCGGCATGGATGTGCACGACGCGGGCGATTATCGTGAACGCGGTGAACGCGGCGTTGCGGCGAGCGTCGAAAAGCCCGACGCCCCGCCGCCGTGGCGCACGCTGCGCGCCGGCATGACGCTCACGATCGAGCCTGGCCTCTACATCCGCGCGGCCGAGGACGTGCCTGAGCGCTACTGGGACATCGGCATCCGCATCGAGGACGACGCCATCGTCACCGAAACGGGCTGCGAGTTGATCACGCGCGGCGTGCCCGTTGCCGCCGATGAAATCGAAGCGCTCATGCAGGACGCGCAACGCGGCGCGTGATGCAGACGGCAAACGCAGAGGCGAAGTTTCAACACGAAGCGAAGCAAACGACATGAACGCAGTTTCCGGCAGCGCGAACGACACTCCCATCGGCGCGAACGCGCATACCCATTTCGACCACGACGTAACAATCGTCGGCGCGGGGCCGGTGGGACTCGCGCTCGCGGGTTGGCTCGCGCGGCGCAGTGCCACGCAAGAGCTCTCGATTGGGCTGATCGACGCGCGCGAACCCGAGGACAGCGCCGGCGACCCTCGCGCCATCGCCGTTTCGCAGGGCAGCCGCACGCTGCTCGAAGCGCTCGCGTGGCCGCACGACGCCACGCCCATCGAGCGCATCCATGTTTCGCAGCGCGGCCATTTCGGGCGCACGCTGATCGACCGCCACGACTACGACTTGCCCGCGCTCGGCTACGTGGCGCGCTACGGCGCGATCGTTCAGGCGCTCGCGCAGGCCGTGCGCGGCATGCAGGTGCACTGGCTGCATCACACGCAGGCGCACGATCCCGTCGTGGAGAACGACGGCGTGACGCTGCCGGTCGTGAGCGCGGGCGTCGAGCGGCATCTGCGCACGCGCATCCTCGTGAACGCCGAAGGCGGGCTGTATCGCACGCCGCCGCCACGCGAGGCGCAAGCCGATAGCGACGAGGCCGATCAGCACGACGCGAAGCCCGCACCGCCGGCTGCTGAAACCAAACGCACGCGCGACTACGGGCAAACGGCGCTGGTCGGCGTGGTGACACTTGCCGCCCCGCAGCCGCACGTCGCGTGGGAGCGCTTCACGAACGAAGGCCCGATCGCGCTCCTGCCGATGGGCGGCGTGCGCGGCGCCGATTACGCGCTGGTGTGGTGCTGCTCCCCTGCCCAGGCCGAGCGCCGTGCGCAGCTTTCAGACGCCGATTTCCTCGCCGAACTCGGCATGACGTTCGGCGCGCGCATGGGCCGCTTCACGCACGTTCACGGCCGCGCGGCCTTTCCGCTCGGCCTGAACGCGCTCGACGCCCTTGTTTCCGGCCACGGCCGCATCGCGGCAGTCGGCAATGCGGCCCAAACACTGCATCCGGTGGC
Source organism: Paraburkholderia sp. CNPSo 3281 (assembly GCF_024206515.1). Lineage (NCBI taxonomy): Bacteria > Pseudomonadati > Pseudomonadota > Betaproteobacteria > Burkholderiales > Burkholderiaceae > Paraburkholderia > Paraburkholderia sp. CNPSo 3281. Next base: position 130,045 of record NZ_JAMBPS010000002.1, read on the forward strand.
GGGCCAGGGCCTCAATCTCGGCCTGCGCGACGCCCACGCCCTCGCCGATTCGCTCGCGCAGCACGGCGCCACGCCGCGCGCGCTCGCCGAGTTCGCGGGCCGCCGCGCGTTCGACCGACGCATGACGATTGGCGCGACGGATACACTCGCACGCCTGTTCACCGTGGATTTCGGCCCGCTCGCCACGCTGCGCGGGCTCGCGCTCACGGCGCTCGAATTCGCGCCGCCCGTGAAGACGGCGCTCGCGCGGCAGATGATGTTCGGGCAGCGGAGTTGAGGCGGTCGACGAGCGAATTCGATTCGGCCATTCGCCTTTGCCATTCGCGCTACAATAGATACAAATTGTAGATACAAACGGAGGCGCAAATGGACCTCGCGAAGATTTTCAAGCACGGCGGGTCGCAGGCGGTCAGGCTCCCCAAGGACTTCCGCTTCGAGACGGCGGAAGTGCGCATACGCCGTCACGGCGCGGCGGTCATACTCGAACCGGTACCGCAGGACTGGGCCTGGCTCACTCCGCTGATCGGCCCGATCGATGCCGACTTCGAGACAGCCGCCACCACACAACCGGCAGACCAAGCGCGGCCTGACCTGGACGTGTTCGAATGAAATACCTGCTGGACACGAATGCCGTCATCGCAATCCTCAAGGGTGATCCGGCTGTGACGGGGCGCTTGCGTGCATACCTGCCGAGCGATTTCGGACTCCCTTCGATCGTCGTGCACGAACTCTATTACGGCGCCTATAAAAGCCAGCGAGCGGCGGATAATCTCGCTCGCGTCGAAGCGCTGCAATTCGAAGTCGTACCATTCGACGCGGAAGACGCGCAGCACGCCGGCGAACTCCGTGCACAACTTGCGGCCGCCGGTACGCCAATTGGTCCGTATGACGCGCTGATCGCTGGACAGGCGCGCGCTCGTGGCTTGGTGCTCGTCACACACAATGTGCGCGAATTTGCACGCGTGGATCAGTTGCAAGTCGAAGACTGGCAGGCTGATGCCTGAAGTTGGTACCTGAGTCATCTCAGCGGCAGGGGCAACCCACGATTCGCCATGCCGGGGGTCGAATCATATCTCGCTGCAACGGCGCCGCCGCCTGCCTGACATACTGTCCAAGACAAGACCAGGGTCCGCGCTGCGCGACCTCGCATCCCGCTTACGCTAAAATACGCGTTTCCCCTTTTTCATATTCACGCCGTTCACCGCGCCAGCCGGAATGCCATCCGGGTCGCGGCACCGGTTGCCCGCGCGTCATGTTCACTATCGGCCGTCACACCTTGCGTAATAACCTGTTCGTCGCCCCCATGGCGGGCGTCACGGACAGGCCGTTCCGCCAGCTGTGCAAGCGCCTCGGCGCGGGCTATGCGGTCTCCGAAATGGTCGCGTCCAACGCGCAGCTGTGGAAGAGCGAAAAGACCATGCGCCGCGCCAATCACGCCGGCGAAGTGGAACCCATCTCCGTGCAGATCGCCGGGGCCGATCCGGAAATGATGGCCGAAGCCGCGCGCTATAACGTCGCGAACGGCGCGCAGATCATCGACATCAACATGGGCTGCCCGGCCAAGAAGGTCTGCAACGTCGCGGCCGGCTCGGCGCTCCTGCAGAACGAACCGCTCGTCGCGCGCATCGTCAAGGCCGTGGTCGACGCCGTGGGCGTGGGCCCCGACGCCGTACCCGTCACGCTCAAGATCCGCACGGGCTGGGACCGCGACAACCGCAACGCGCTCACCATTGCGCGCATTGCCGAGGAAAGCGGCATTGCCATGCTCACCGTGCACGGCCGCACGCGCGCCGATCTCTATCACGGTGAAGCGGAGTACGAAACGATTGCCGCGGTTCAAGCTGCCGCGCGCATTCCGGTGGTCGCGAACGGCGACATTGCGTCGCCGCAAAAGGCGCGCGAGGTCCTCGCGCTCACGGGCGCCGACGCCATCATGATCGGCCGCGCGGCGCAGGGGCGCCCGTGGCTGTTCCGCGAAATCGAGCATTTCCTGGCGACCGGCGAGCTGCTGCCGCCGCCGCGCGTGGACGAAATCCAGTCGATCATGAACGAGCATCTGGAGGACCACTACGCGTTTTATGGGGAATTTACCGGCGTGCGTACTGCGCGCAAGCATATCGGCTGGTACACTCGCGGCCTTTGCGGCGCCAATACGTTCCGGCATCGCATGAATACGCTGGACACCACGCGCGAGCAGCTCGTCGCCGTCAACCAGTTCTTCGACGAACAGAAGGCGCGCTCCGAGCGCCTCGTCTACGTCGACGACGAGAACAACGACAGCGACGGCAGCGACGAATCAACCGATCGACTGGCAGCATGAGCAAGCACAACATCGAACAATCCGTCCGCGAGAGCCTTGGCATCTATTTCCAGGACCTCGACGGCAGCAATCCGCACGACGTCTACGAAATGGTGATAGCGTGCGTCGAAAAACCGATGCTCGAGGTGGTGCTCGAGCAGGCAGGCGGCAATCAGTCGCTCGCCGCCGAGTTTCTCGGCATCAACCGCAACACGCTGCGCAAGAAGCTCCAGCAGCACGGCCTGCTGTAACGCCGCTGCGTTTTTCTGGACTTTCGGCGCGGACCCCTCGATCTCTCGGCAATCTACCTCGTTATCCATCATGATCAGGCAAGCGCTCATCTCCGTTTCCGATAAGGCCGGCATCGTCGACTTCGCGAAGTCGCTGTCGGACCTCGGCGTCAAGATCCTCTCGACCGGCGGCACCGCGAAACTGCTCGCGGACGCGGGCCTTTCCGTCACCGAAGTGGCCGACTACACGGGCTTTCCGGAAATGCTCGATGGGCGCGTGAAAACGCTGCACCCGAAGGTGCACGGCGGCATCCTCGCGCGCCGCGACCTTCCCGAGCACATGGCCGCGCTCGAAAAGCACGACATCCCGACGATCGACCTGCTGGTCGTGAATCTCTACCCGTTCGTCCAGACGGTGTCGAAGGAAGAGTGCACGCTCGAAGACGCGATCGAGAACATCGATATCGGCGGCCCGACCATGCTGCGCTCGGCGGCGAAGAACCATCGCGACGTGACCGTGGTCGTCGACCCGGCCGACTACGCGAAGGTGCTGGAAGAGATGCGCGCGAACGGCAACACCGTGAGCTACGCCACGAACTTCCGCCTCGCGACCAAGGTGTTCTCGCACACGGCGCAGTACGACGGCGCGATCACGAACTACCTCACGAGCCTCACCGAAGCGCTCGAGCACAAGTCGCGCAACACCTACCCGTCCGTGCTGAACCTCGCGTTCGACAAGGTCCAGGACCTGCGCTACGGCGAAAACCCGCACCAGAGCGCCGCGTTCTACCGCGACCTCACGACGCCCGCCGGCGCGCTCGCGAACTACACGCAACTGCAGGGCAAGGAGCTCTCGTACAACAACATCGCCGACTCGGACGCGGCATGGGAATGCGTGAAGACGTTCGACGCCCCGGCCTGCGTGATCATCAAGCACGCGAATCCGTGCGGCGTGGCGATCGGCGCGAACGCGCTCGAAGCCTACTCGAAGGCGTTCCAGACCGACCCGACCTCGGCGTTCGGCGGCATTATCGCGTTCAATCGCGAAGTAGACGAAGCCGCGGCTCAGGCCGTGGCGAAGCAGTTCGTCGAAGTGCTGATCGCGCCGTCGTTCTCGGAAGCGGCGAAGGCCGTGTTCGCGGCCAAGCAGAACGTGCGTCTGCTCGAAATCGCACCTGGCGATGGCCATAACGCATTCGATCTGAAGCGCGTGGGCGGCGGCCTGCTCGTGCAATCACTCGACGCGAAGAACGTGCAGCCGCACGAACTGCGCGTGGTAACAAAGCGCCACCCCACGCCGAAGGAAATGGACGACCTGCTGTTCGCCTGGCGCGTCGCGAAGTTCGTGAAGTCGAACGCCATCGTGTTCTGCGCGAACGGCATGACGATGGGCGTGGGCGCGGGCCAGATGAGCCGCGTGGACTCGGCGCGTATCGCCAGCATCAAGGCTGAAAACGCGGGCCTCAAGCTCGCGGGCACGGCAGTCGCGTCGGACGCGTTCTTCCCGTTCCGCGACGGCCTCGACGTGGTGGTGAACGCGGGCGCGACCTGCGTGATCCAGCCGGGCGGCTCGATGCGCGACGACGAAGTGATCGCCGCCGCCGACGAGCACAACATCGCGATGGTGATGACGGGCATCCGCCACTTCCGTCACTGAACGTCGCCGCCCTGGTTGCGTGCGGCGCTTCAACTGCACGTGAGCGCCGCTTGTGCAAAGCCCGCCGGACTTGTGTCTCGCGGGCTTTTTCTTTGCGCGGCGCGCCTTGTTCGCTCGCGCCTTCAAGGCTCGCGGCATCTGTGCCGTTCGTTGTACCATCGCAGGCACATCCGTCTTTCCCGCATTTCATGAGAATTCTCGGCATCGACCCCGGCTTGCGCGTCACCGGCTTCGGCGTGATCGAGCGTCACGGCCATCAGCTCACGTACGTCGCGAGCGGCGTCATCCGCACCGCCGATGCCGATCTGCCCACGCGCCTCGGCACCATCTTCGAGGGCGTTTCCACGCTGATCCGCCAGCACGCGCCCGACCAGGCCGCCATCGAAAAGGTCTTCGTCAACGTCAATCCGCAGTCGACCCTCCTGCTCGGCCAGGCGCGCGGCGCGGCCATCTGCGGGCTGGTTTCGGGCGGCGTGCCGGTGGCCGAGTACACCGCGCTGCAGCTCAAGCAAGCCGTAGTGGGCTACGGACGCGCGACCAAGGAACAGATGCAACAGATGGTCGTGCGCCTGCTCGCCCTCACCGGCACACCCGGCACCGACGCCGCCGACGCGCTCGGCATGGCGATCTGCCACGCCCACGGCGGCGACGCGCTTGCCACGCTGGGCGGGCTCGCGCCTGCGCTCGCGAAGAAGGGCATGCGGGTACGCCGCGGACGGTTGATAGGCTGAATGCGTGGCCGACGCGCCTGGCGGAGTGGCCAACGTTCCGGACGCACGCTCCGGACTGCCCTGCCCTCCGCTACACTCTTGAGCTTTCCCTCATCACAGAACCCGCCATGATCGGTCGCATTGCCGGCGTATTGCTGGAAAAGAACCCGCCGCACCTGCTCATCGACTGCAACGGCGTCGGCTACGAAGTCGACGTGCCGATGAGCACGTTCTACAACCTGCCCGGCACCGGCGAAAAAATCGTGTTGCTCACGCAGATGATCGTGCGCGAAGACGCGCATTTGCTCTTCGGCTTCGGCACGCAGGAGGAACGCTCGACGTTTCGCGAGTTGCTCAAGATCAGCGGCATCGGCGCGCGCATGGCGCTCGCCGTGCTCTCGGGCATGAGCGTGCACGATCTCTCGCAAGCGGTCACGCAGCAGGATGCGGCGCGCCTCACGCGCGTGCCCGGCATCGGCAAGAAAACGGCCGAGCGCCTTCTGCTCGAACTCAAGGGCAAGCTCGGCGCGGACCTCGGCGCGATGGCCGCCGCCGCTTCGCCCTCCGACCACGCGAACGACATCCTCAACGCGCTGCTCGCGCTCGGCTATTCGGAGAAGGAAGCGCTCGCGGCGATCAAGAACGTGCCCGCCGGGACAGGAATCTCCGAAGGCATCAAACTCTCGCTCAAGGCGCTTTCGAAGGCCTGATCGCCTTCGCGCACGTTGGAGGCGGGCTGTTAGTTGCGGTGCCATCGTGGTGCTCGTGAGTGCCCCGACGTCGCATAGTCTGCGCGGTACAATCGCTGGATGATCGAAACCGACAAACTCGCCGCCAACCAGGCCGGCGCCGACCGCGTGATCGCCGCCACGCCCGCCTCGACTCATGAGGAAGCGTACGAACGCGCGTTGCGCCCGCGTCAGCTCGACGAATATGTCGGCCAGGAAAAGGTACGCGGCCAGCTCGAGATCTTCATCGAGGCTGCGAAGCGCCGTTCCGAACCGCTCGACCACGTGCTGTTGTTCGGACCGCCGGGCCTCGGCAAGACCACGCTCGCGCACATCATCGCGCGCGAAATGGGGGTCAATCTGCGGCAGACGTCGGGCCCCGTGCTGGAGCGCGCGGGCGATCTCGCGGCGCTGCTCACCAATCTCGAAGCCAACGACGTGCTCTTCATCGACGAAATTCACCGGCTCTCGCCGGTCGTCGAGGAAATCCTGTATCCGGCGCTCGAGGACTACCAGATCGACATCATGATCGGCGAAGGGCCGGCCGCGCGCAGCGTGAAGCTCGACCTCCAGCCGTTCACACTCGTGGGCGCGACCACGCGCGCGGGCATGCTCACGAACCCGCTGCGCGACCGCTTCGGCATCGTCTCGCGCCTCGAGTTCTACAACGCAGGCGAACTCTCGCGCATCGTGCAGCGCTCGGCTTCGCTGCTCGGCGCGCAGATCCACCCTGACGGCGCGGTCGAAATCGCACGCCGCTCGCGCGGCACCCCGCGTATCGCGAACCGCCTGCTGCGCCGCGTGCGCGACTATGCGGAGGTGAAGGCGGACGGCGCGATCACCGCGAAGGTCGCCGACGCCGCGCTGCGCATGCTCGACGTCGACCCCGTGGGCTTCGACCTGATGGACCGCAAGCTGCTCGAAGCCATCCTGCACAAGTTCGACGGCGGTCCGGTGGGCGTGGACAACCTTGCCGCCGCGATCGGCGAGGAACGCGACACAATCGAGGACGTGCTCGAACCGTATCTGATCCAGCAGGGCTATCTGCAGCGCACGCCGCGCGGCCGCGTGGCCACGCAACTGAGCTACCGCCACTTCGGCCTCACCGTGCCGGACGACGCATCGACGGGCGGCGACTGGGAACCCGACGCGTCGTAAGGCGCGCGAGCCTCAACGCAGCGCGAGCGAGAGCACGATGTCCGATCACGCCGGCCTGCCTCCCAACGCTCCTGAACCGACCGGCCTCGCCGGTCAGCTCGCGCGCCGCCTGCGCATGACGCTCGCCGAAAACATCACGCATCTCACTACAGGCAGCGGCCCGCGACTCGATTACTCGAATCCGCCGGGCGACCCAGGGCTCTTCGGCCCCGACGCCGTTTGCTGGAAGGTCCATGCCGATTTCGCCGCGATGATGGCGGGCGGCGTCAGCGCGCTGCTGCTGCAGGCGTTGCATCCGCTTGCGCTCGCCGGTGTGTGGGACCATTCGACGTTTCGCATCGACATACTCGGGCGGCTGCGACGCACGGCGACGTTCATCGCCGGCACGACTTACGGCAGCCGCGCCGACGCGCTGGCGCTGATTGAGCGCGTCAGGCGGATCCACCTCGCCGTGACGGGCACTGCGCCCGATGGCCGCCCCTATCATGCGAGCGATCCTGCGTTGCTGACCTGGGTGCACGTGGCCGAAGTTTCGAGCTTTCTCGGCGCCTATTTGCGCTTCGTGAATCCGGCGCTGCCCGGTGAGGCGCAGGATCAGTACTACGCCGAAGTCGCGCGCGTTGCCGAACTGCTGGGCGCGACGGGTGTGCCGCGCTCGCGCGCCGAAATCGCTGCATATCTGCAGTCGATGCAGCCCGAACTCGTCGCGAGCGACCGCACATTCGAAGTGGTGCGCGTGCTCATGGAAGCGCCGGCCCCGCGCCCGGGGATGCGCCCCGCCGGCGCGCTGATCAGGAACGCGGGCATCGACCTGTTGCCGCCCTTCGCGCAGCAGATGCTCGGCTTCGACACATTCGCCTTCGCGCGCCGCGCCATGGTGCGGCCCGGCATGCTTGCCGTCGCGCCGGTATTGCGCTGGGCGCTCGTCAATGGCGTATCGAAACGCGCGCGGCGGCGGGCTGCGGCAAGACCCGCGAAGTAAGCGCTGCGGAATAAAAAACGGCCAACCCGCTCGCGCCAGGTTGGCCGTTTCGTGTGCGACGCGCCGATGCGACTGCGCGCGCCCGCGTGCTTACATCTTCACCACGTCGAGCAGCGTCTTCTTGCCCGCCTTGTAGTTGTAGAGCGAGATCACGCCGTGCTTGAGGTCGCCTTTCGAATCGAAGGTCGTCTCGCCGATCACGCCCTTGTAGTCCGTGATCGGGATCTGCGCGAGGACCTTCGCGTGGTCGGTGGAGTTCGCGCGCTTCATCGCGTCGACGACGATGTACACCGCGTCGTACGTGAACGGCGCATCGAATTCGATCGGGTGACCGAAGCGCTTTTGGTACTTCGCCGCGAACGCCGCGCCGCCGTTCATACGCTCAACCGCCATGCCGGCCTGCGAGCAGACGATATTGTCCGTCGCCGCGCCCGCGAGTTCCGCGAGGCTTTCCGTGCAAACGCCGTCGCCCGATAGCACCTTCGCGCGCAGACCGAGCTGCCTTGCCTGCTTCGCGAACGGGCCGCCCGTGGCGTCCATGCCGCCGTACATGATGGCGTCGGGGTTCTCGCCCTTGATCTTCGTGAGGATCGCGCGGAAATCGACGGCCTTGTCGTTGGTCGCGTCGTGCGAGAGCACCTTCATGCCAAGCGACTTCGCCGTCTTCTCGAACTCGTTCGCGAGGCCCTGGCCATAGGCGGTCGAGTCGTCGACCACGGCCACGGTCTTCACGTTCAGGCTCTTCGCCGCATAATCGGCGAGCGCGGGGCCTTGCTGGGCGTCGGTCGCGACCACGCGGTAGGTGGTCTTGAAGCCCTGCTGCGTGTACGAAGGATTGGTCGACGACGGCGAGATCTGCACGATCCCGGCGTCGCTGTAGATCTTCGATGCCGGAATCGACGCGCCCGAGTTCAGATGGCCGATCACGGCCACGACCTTGTCGTCTACCAGCTTCTGCGCGACCTGGGTGGCCTGGCGCGGGTCCGCGGCGTCGTCCTGGGCGTCGAGCGCGAGCGTGATCTTCTGGCCGTCGATCGTCAGGCCCTTGGCGTTGATTTCCTCGATGGCGAGGCGCGCGCCGTTCTCGTTGTCCTTGCCGAGATGGGCCGAACCGCCCGTGAGCGGCCCGACGTGGCCGATCTTGACGACCTGATCGGCCGCCGCCGTATTGCTAGCCGACAGCGCTGCGAGCGCCATGACCGCTGCGCTTGCCGGCAGCAGCTTGTGAAGCTTGAACGTCATTGAACTTTCTCCTGCGTGTTTTTCTGGGAATACCCGTTCGTACCGCACCCTTGGGCACGCGGCCTCGCGCTTGTCATGCGCGCGCGTCCCTCTTCAACGCAGGGCCGGGCGTGGAGCCCGGTGGCCAGAGCGCCCAAAGGTCGGACAAATGTTAGCAGGACGCTTAACTTTGTGGTTGGGCTTTGGAAAGAACCCGCAAGCAAGCGGAAAGGAAATCGATGGGGCCGCAACGTTGGCGAGGCACGGGAGCGGCGCAGACAGGGGAAAGGCAGGAAGAACGGGACAGCGCGGCCAGGCACCGCGCTGCCTGAAAAGACAGGTTAGCGCCCCGCCTCGGGCGTGCGCTTGAAACCGTCGTCGGCGCTGACGCCGCCCAAGTGCGTCACGTCGCCCCATGCGACGACGCGCGCCTGCGTCACGTAGTCGCCGCGTTCGAAATCGACGACGTTTACGCTCGTGTTGAGGAGCGGCCACGCACGCGGCGCGTCGAGCGCGAGGCCGTTCGCAAAACGGTACACGCAGTCGAGCACCCCGCCGTGTGCGACACACGCGATACGGCCGCCCGGATGCATGGCCAGGATCGGCTCGAGCGCGTGCAGCACACGGTGGTAGAACTCGCGCTGCGACTCGCCTTCGGGCGGAGCGAAGCCAGGATCGCGCGTTTGCCAGTGCGCGTACTCATCCGGAAAACGATCGGCGATTTCGTCACTGTCGTGGCCCTGAAACGCGCCATAGTTGCGCTCGCGCAGGCCTTCGGTGAGCTGCACCGGCAGACCCAGGGCTTCGGCGATGGGCTGCGCCGTTTGTTGCGCACGCAACAAATCGCTCGACCAGATTGCATCGAGCCGTGCGCCCGATTGCGCTTCCTTCGAGAGCCGCGCGCCGAGTTGCTGCGCCTGCGCCACGCCGCTTTCTGCGAGCGGAATGTCGATATGTCCCTGGATGCGCTTGATGCGGTTCCAGTCCGTTTCGCCGTGGCGGATAAAGAGAATCTGCGTGTTCATGGTCAGAAGCGCATAAGTCAAAAGCGCATGGTTCAGTTGCGCACTTGCAACCAGAACGTGACGGGGCCGTCGTTGACGAGCGACACCTGCATGTCGGCGCCGAACTCGCCGGTCTCGACGGTCGCGTGCTTCTCGCGCGCGGCGGCGACGAAATAATCGAACAGACGCCGCCCCTCTTCGGGCGGCGCGGCCGGCGTGAAGCTCGGGCGCAGACCGCTGTTCGTGTCGGCCGCCAGCGTGAACTGCGAGACGAGCAGCAGGCCGCCGGGGGCGCCGTTGCCGTCGATGTTCTGCACGCTCAGGTTCATCTTGCCCGCCGCGTCGCTGAACACGCGATAGCCGAGCAATTTCGCGAGCAGCTTGTCGGCGTTAGCCTCGGTGTCGCCGCGCTCCGCGCAAACCAGCGCGAGCAGCCCCTGGCCTATCGCGCCGGTCACGCGCTCACTGTCGCCGTGCGCCACGCGCACCTCGGCGCGGCGCACGCGCTGGATCAGCGCAATCATGCGGTAAGCGTCACGCGCGCGAAGCGGCGCTTGCCCACCTGCACGACGAACTCGCCCGCTTCGACCTTGAGGCCCTTGTCGGAAACGGTGGCGCCGTCGATCTTCACGCCGCCCTGCTCGATGTTGCGTAGCGCTTCGCTCGTGGACGGCACGAGCCCCGCCTGCTTGAGCAACTGGCCGATGGCGAGGGGCGCGCCCGCGAGCGTGATCGACGCAATGTCGTCCGGCACGCCGCCCTTGGCGCGATGGTTGAAGTCTTCGAGCGCGCGTTCGGCGTCGGCCTGCGAGTGAAAGCGCGCGACGATTTCCTGCGCGAGCAGCACCTTGAAGTCGCGCGGGTTGCGGCCCGCTTCGATTTCGCGCTTGAATCCTTCGATTTCGTCCATCGGCCGGAACGAGAGCAGCGTGAAGTAACGCCACATCAGCACGTCGGAAATGCTCATGAGCTTGCCGAACATGTCGTTCGGCTTCTCGCTGATGCCAATGTAGTTGTTCTTCGACTTCGACATCTTCTCGACGCCGTCGAGGCCTTCGAGCAGCGGCATCGTGAGAATGCACTGCTGCTCCTGGCCGTACTGCTTTTGCAGTTCGCGGCCAACGAGCAGGTTGAACTTCTGGTCCGTGCCGCCGAGCTCGAGGTCCGCATTGAGCGCGACCGAATCGTAGCCCTGCATGAGCGGATACAGGAATTCGTGGATCGAAATGGGCACGCCGCTCTGGAAGCGCTTGGTGAAGTCCTCGCGCTCCAGAATACGCGCAACCGTGTAGCGCGACGCGAGCTTGATCATGCCGTCGGCGCCGAGCGGCATCGACCATTCGCTGTTGTAGCGGATTTCGGTCTTTTCGCGGTCGAGCACGAGCGCGGCCTGATCGAAGTACGTTTTCGCGTTCGATTCGATCTGCTCGCGCGTAAGCGGCGGGCGCGTGGCGTTGCGGCCAGACGGGTCGCCGATGAGCGAAGTGAAGTCGCCGATCAGGAAGATCACGTTGTGGCCGAGATCCTGCAGTTGGCGCATCTTGTTGAGCACGACCGTATGGCCGATGTGGATGTCGGGCGCGGTCGGGTCGAGGCCGAGCTTGATGCGCAGCGGTTTGCCGGTGGCCGCGCTGCGGGCGAGCTTCTGCTCGAATTCTTCTTCGATCAGCAGTTCGTCCACGCCGCGCTTTGTGACGGCGAGCGCGTGACGGACTTCGTCGGTGACCGGAAAGGCGTCTTTTGCGCCGGTGCTGGCGCCGTTGCTGGAGGTGGACTCGTTGCTCATGCTTCGATCGGTTCTGTCATTAAGTCTGGGTCTAGGCCGCAATTTTACGTGATTCGACTCGCCAGGCCGAGATTTGGAGCTGTTACGGGTCGCGCGCGCGGCGTTTGTTCGCGTTGCTCGTGAAGTCAGGCTGCGCAGCGGCCTCGGTCACGGTAAGCCCGTCGACGCAGCGACGCGCCGTCCGCATTGAGCCTATACGGTTTAAAGTTGACGCGCGCCGACCCTGAACCGGAATCAGGTGCCAGAATCACCCACGTTGCGCCGATGCGCAACAGTCAGCCCTTCGGCTTACGCTCGAACGGCATTGCGCCGATAATTCCTTCGCAGGGCACTGAATTGCATTGATCAAGGAGCACAACGTGGCGCCACGCGACGCACGAAACGAGAGCGCACACGCCGCCGACGGCGTGTATTTCGGCCTGATGTCGGGCACGAGCATGGATGGCGTGGACGGCATTGCCGTGCGCTTCGAGGCGGGCCAGCGGCCAGTGGTGCTGGCCGAGGCGTTCGTCGGCTTCGCGCAGGGGCTGCGCGAAGCGCTCTTTTCGTTGCAGCAGCCAGGCGAGAACGAGATCGAGCGCGAAGCGCTCGCCGGCAACGCGCTGGCTGCCCGCTATGCGGTGTGCTGCCACGAGTTGCTGCGCGGGAGCAAAGTGCCCCCCGCCGAGGTGCGCGCAATCGGCGCGCACGGCCAAACCGTGCGGCATCGACCGGAGAAGGGCTACACCGTGCAGATCCAGAACGCGGCGCTGCTTGCGGAACTCACGCATATCGACGTGATCGCCGACTTTCGCAGCCGCGACGTCGCCTCGGGCGGCCAGGGTGCGCCGCTCGTGCCCGCGTTCCACGCGACGCTGTTCGGCTCGCAGGAAGAAACGCGCGTGGTCTGCAACCTTGGCGGCATCAGCAACATCACGGTGCTCTCGTCGACGGGCGCCGTGCGTGGCTTCGACTGCGGCCCGGCCAACGCCCTGCTCGACCTATGGGCCGAACGGCACCTTGGCAAGCCCTACGACGAGAACGGCAAGTTCGCCGCGAGCGGCAATCTGCATCAGCCGCTACTGAATGGCCTGATGGACGAACCGTTCTTCGAGCAGCAGCCGCCCAAGAGCACAGGCCGCGATCTTTTCAACGCCGGGTGGCTCGACGACAAGCTCAAGGGCTTCGAGTCGCTCACGCCCGCCGACGTGCAGGCCACGCTAGTCGCGCTAACCGCCGTGAGCGTGGCGCGCGAGATCGAGCGTCACGCGAGCGATTGCCGCGCCGTGTATGTCTGCGGCGGCGGCGCGCGCAATCCGGCATTGATGGCGGCGCTGCACAAGGCGCTCGAAACGGGCGGTGTGGCGGGCGTACCGGTCATGACCACCGAAGCGCTCGGCGTTCCGCCCCATCAAGTGGAGCCGCTTGCCTTCGCGTGGCTCGCCATGCGCTGCGTGGCACGCGAGCCAGGCAATCTCGCGGCCGTAACCGGGGCTGCCGGCGAGCGCGTGCTGGGCGCGATTTATCCGCGCTGAGCGAGCGCGCACCAATAAAAAACGGGGCCGAAGCCCCGTTTTTTATTGCAGCAAATCGATCAAACCGAGAACGACGAGCCGCAACCGCACGTAGTGCTCGCGTTCGGGTTCTTGATGACGAATTGCGCACCGTTCAGATCGTCCTTGTAGTCGATCTCGGCGCCGACGAGGTACTGATAGCTCATCGAGTCGATCAGAAGCTGGACGCCGTTGCGGTTCATCACGGTGTCGTCTTCGTTGACCGTTTCGTCAAACGTGAATCCGTACTGGAAGCCCGAGCAGCCGCCGCCCTGCACGAATACGCGCAGCTTCAGCTCCGGGTTGCCTTCCTCGTCGATCAGTTGCTTGACCTTGTCAGCCGCTGCTTCGGTGAAAACGAAGGGACCGGGCATTTCGGTCGCGGTAGTTTCGGTGACAGCGCTCATTCGAACTCTCCAAAAAAGCTTCTAGCCGCTATTGTAGGGCTCTTCCCGATATCGTGCTTAAGCCCGCGAAATCAAGGGGTTTCTCCAGATTGTCGCTGCTTGCGCGCCACATGTGCGACACGCCGACAAAAAACGAAAAAAGCCGCCCGGCGCACGAAGCGCGGACGGCTTTTGCAGCAGCGCCTGCGCCCCGCGAGGGGCGCAGGCGCAAAGCGCCAATGTGAAATTAACGCTTCGAGAACTGCTTGCGGCGACGTGCCTTGTGGAAACCGACCTTCTTACGTTCCACTTCACGTGCGTCACGGGTGACGAAGCCAGCTTGCGACAGTGCCGGCTTGAGCGTTGCGTCGTAGTCCATCAGCGCGCGCGTGATGCCGTGGCGAACTGCGCCGGCCTGGCCGGTTTCGCCGCCGCCCGTCACGTTCACCTTGATGTCGAACGTCGTGCCGTGGTTCGTGAGTTCCAGCGGCTGACGCACGATCATGAGCGACGTTTCGCGCGAGAAGTAGTCGGCGATGGGCTTGCCGTTGACGACGATCTCGCCCTTGCCCGACTTGATGAAGACACGAGCGACGGCGCTCTTGCGGCGGCCCGTACCGTAATTCCAGTTACCGATCATATGGGCTCCCCTTAGATCTCGAGCGCCTTCGGCTGTTGCGCCGAGTGCGGGTGCGTTGCTTCTGCGTAGACCTTCAGCTTCTTGATCATCGCGTAACCGAGCGGGCCCTTCGGCAGCATGCCCTTCACGGCCTTCTCGAGCGCGCGGCCCGGGAAGCGTTCCTGCATCTTGCCGAACGTCGTTTCGTAGATACCGCCCGGGTAACCCGAGTGACGGTAGTACTTCTTGTCGGTGGTCTTGTTGCCCGTGACCTTCAGCTTGCCGGCGTTGATGATGATGATGAAATCACCAGTGTCGACGTGCGGGGTGAACTCAGGCTTGTGCTTGCCGCGAAGACGGCGTGCCACTTCGCTGGCGACACGGCCGAGAACCTTATCCGTCGCGTCAATCACGTACCATTCGCGCTGCACTTCATGTGCCTTGGCGGAAAAAGTCTTCATGATCGATCCAAAAAAAATGCTGTGCCCTGTTTTGGTCCTGCTTGTATGGTGACGCTCGTTGACGTCGGCGCAGGCTCTCCCTGGTTCGAGTTTCCCCGACTCCGCGCAGGCATGGATGCGGAGAACCTACGATTATAAAGGGAAATTTGACCGTGAGTCAAAAACTTGCTTGCGGCGAGGGCAGAGGCGGGGCAAAACGCGGCCGGCAGACGAAAAAAAAGCCCGAACGCGTTTGTTCGGGCTTAATCCACTCTTTGGAGGAGGGTGGAGGAGACATGCTGAGGTGTCGTAAAGCACGACCACCAATGAGACCGATTATACGGATGGGCCTTGTGCGGCGCAAGGGGATTTGCATTGCGAAATCCAACACCATAATGTGAAATTCAATGAAATCAGCGCATCGGTAGAAAATTTCTTAAAAATCAGCGCATTGGAAATCCGATACGCGAAGAGCGTGCAGGACAATTAGAGCGAAACCCCTAATTGCACCAGGGAAATCCGTCTTGTTCACAGGATGTCGCGACGCAACATTCAAGCACGTGGCATAAGGCGCGCGCCGCCGTGTCCCCCCGGACATACCAGTAAGGCGCGGGCTACAATGCCGTCTGAATCAAGAAACCGCGCAGGGGCATACGCATATGGAATGCAAAGTTAGCTGGATGGGTCAGGACGGCATGGCGTTCGCGGCCGAAACGGGCAGCGGCCATCTCGTCAACATGGACGGCGCACCGGAAGGCGGCGGCCACAACCTCGCACCGCGGCCGATGGAAATGGTGCTGCTCGGCACGGGCGGCTGCACGGCCTACGACGTGGTGCTGATCCTCAAGAAGAGCCGTCAGGAAGTGAGCGGCTGCAGCGTGACGCTCAAGGCCGAGCGCGCGAGCGAAGACCCCAAGGTCTTCACGAAGATCCACTTCCACTTCACCGTGACCGGCAAGAACCTGAACCCGGCCACCGTGGAGCGCGCGATCAACCTCTCGCACGACAAGTACTGCTCGGCATCGATCATGATCGGCAAGACTGCCGAGATCACGCATACGTTCGAGATCGTCGCCGCTTAAGGCCCGCGGCAAAAGAAAAAGCCGGCGCGTTTCTGCGAAGAAACGCGCCGGCTTTTTGCATGAATGAGGCTGCAAAGCAGGCCGATAAGCCGGATTCTGTGCACGCGCCGCGTCCGAAGACGCGCCGCGCGTGGCAGCCATTCCTCTAGGCGCGCCATTGCTGACGCGCTCAAGCTTCCTACCCGCAGACGGAATGGGGGCCCCATCCTGCATCCCGAAGATGCGCGCCTGCCTACTTGGAATTGCTCCGGGTGGAGGTTACCGTGCCGTCTACGTCACCGCAGACGCGGTGCGCTCTTACCGCACCGTTTCACCCTTACCTGATCCCGACCGAAATCGGGCCATCGGCGGTCTGTTCTCTGTTGCCCTGTTCCGCGTGTCGCCACGGATGGCCGTTAGCCATCACCCTGCCCTGTGGAGTCCGGACTTTCCTCGCCTCTTTGGCCGAAACCTCGGAGCCGCGACTGCCTGGCCTGCTTTGCGAGGCGCGATCTTAGCACGTGCGGGCGCACCGCGCCGGGGGCCGGATCGATTGCCGCCCGCCTGGCTTTCAGCGCACTCGACGGCCCGTGCGAAAGACTGTGGCGTCGTCGTAGAACGTCGGGTCCTCGTTTTGCGCCCACCAGCCCGGAATGCCGAGCACCGGCAGCGGCGCGAAGCTGCGCCCGTTGAGCGCATCAGGCGTGGCGTCGGCTAGCGTGACGCTCACTGCGTCGTCCAGATGCACGTCGCGTTGCGCGCGCGGCCACGTGAAATATGCGTGCGGCACCTCGACCACCCAGGCGTGCGCCGTGCACGCCGCATAAGGCGAGATCATCTTTTCGAGCAGCGCATGGCCGAATACGCGGACTTCGCAGCGCGCCTCGCCGATCGTCTCCCCGACAGCCGCTTCCCAGCCCGCGCGCTGCGCCACGAACAGCGTGCGCCAGTCGAAGCCGCGCAACGCCGCTACCAGCGTTGCGTCCGATGAGGCAAAGAGCACCGCGTTCTCGTCGAACAGCGTGAGCGCGTCGCGCACGCCACCGCGCGTGGGGCCCACGCCCAGCACGTCGATCGCCACGGCCTGGCGCGCGTTCAGCGTCGCCTTGATGCGCGGGAACGCGAACCAGGCGAGCGCGTTGAAGAAGTCGTGGAGGTTGTGGCGCGTCGGCACGCAGCCCGTCGCCGCGATATGCGCCTCGTAGGCCGAGCCCTCAGGCAGGTCGTCCTGGGCGATGAAGCGCAGCGGCTGGCCGCGGCCCGTGCTTCGGGCGGCAGCCAGCGCATCGGCGTTCAGTTCATCCAGATACGCCGCGTATCCCGCCAGCGCGGCCCGCTGCCAGCGCCGGCCGCGCGTTTCGTGTTGCGCGAACCACGGGCGGGCCCAGTCGATGTCGGTGAAATTGCCCAGCGGCATGGTCCGGCGCGGGGCGCGCGCCGGCATCGGTGCGGGCGCATCGACTGCGCCGGCGGGGCCGACCGTTGCGCCCGCAGCCACACCTGGCCCCGCCTCGTTCAAGCGAGTTTCCAGCCGATCGTCTCGCCGCCGCGCAGCGGCACGACGGGCGTATCGCCGGCCTCGACTTCGGCGGGCAGCGTCCAGCTCTCGCGACGCAGCGTGACCGTTTCGGTCGCACGCGGCAGGCCGTAGAAGTCCGCGCCGTAAAAGCTCGCGAAGCCCTCGAGTTTGTCGAGCGCGCCCGCGTTGTCGAACGCTTCGGCGTAGAGCTCGAGCGCGTGCAGCGCCGTGTAGCAGCCCGCGCAGCCGCACGCGTGCTCCTTCAGGCCCTTCGGGTGCGGCGCGCTGTCGGTGCCGAGGAAGAAGCGATGATCGCCCGAGGTCGCCGCCTCCACGAGCGCCACGCGATGCGTCTCGCGCTTGAGCACGGGCAGGCAGTAGTAGTGCGGACGAATGCCGCCCTGGAAGATCGCGTTGCGGTTGTAGAGCAGATGATGCGCGGTGATCGTCGAGCCGAGCAGGCCGGGCGCGGCGTGATCGGCGCGGATGTAGTCGACGGCGTCCTTCGTCGTGATGTGCTCGAACACCACCTTGAGACCCGGAAAATCGCGGCGCGTCGGAATCATCACGCGGTCGATGAAGACCTTCTCGCGGTCGAACAGGTCGATGTCGGCGCTCGTCACTTCACCGTGCACGAGCAACGGCATCCCCACTTCCTGCATGGCCTCGAGCGTCTTCGCACACTTGCGGATGTCGGTCACGCCGGCGTCCGAATTCGTCGTCGCGCCCGCCGGGTACAGCTTCACGCCATGCACGAAGCCGCTCGCCTTCGCGCGGCGGATTTCCTCGGGTGGCGTGTTGTCGGTGAGATAGAGCGTCATCAGCGGCTCGAACGTCGAGCCTGCCGGCAGCGCCGCGAGAATGCGCTCGCGGTAGGCAGCGGCCTGCTCTGTCGTCGTGACCGGCGGCTTGAGGTTCGGCATGATGATCGCGCGGCCGAACTGGCGCGCCGTATGCGGCAGCACGGCCGCGAGCATCGCGCCGTCGCGCACGTGCAGGTGCCAGTCGTCGGGGCGGGCGAGCGTGAGAGTCTTGGGGGAAGAGGCGTTCATGGCAAGAGTCAGGCGCGGTAGTGAACCAACAGCGGTATGAATGAACGGCGGCAAGTTCGCAGAAACGCGCTCAGGCTGCCGGAAATTCCGGGCATATCACGGGAAAAAGCGCGGCGCCGATCGATGCTGGTCGATGCTAGCCCACGCGCACGCATTGCCCGCACCGTCGCGTGCACACGACAATCCGCGCTGCATCGCCCCCGGCACGCGCCCTTCTACGCAAGCCTGCAATGCATCCGACAAATTTCGTATTGGCGACCCGCAGGCCGGTGATATGCTTGGAAAATCATTATTGTAACGGGTCGACGGCGGGTCCCGCCTACCACTGCAGCCGCTGTCCCAGTCGCATTACGCACCATCAGCACCATGTGCCAACTTCTCGGAATGAATTGCGCCGCGCCGACGGACGTCACGTTCTCCTTCACAGGATTCGCGGCGCGCGGCGGCGCCACCGATCACCACGCCGACGGCTGGGGTATCGCGTTCTTCGAGGACAAGGCCTGTCGCCTCTTCATCGACAACGAGGCCTCGGCGCGTTCGCCGATCGCCGAGATGGTCAAGCACTACCCCATCAAGTCGCGCAACACCATCGCCCACATCCGCAAGGCCACGCAAGGCAACTGCGCGCTCGAGAACAGTCATCCGTTCCAGCGCGAGCTGTGGGGCCGGCACTGGATCTTCGCGCACAACGGCGACCTTCAGGACTTCAATCCGGTGATGTCGGGCGTCTACCAGCCGGTTGGCACGACCGATAGCGAGCGCGCGTTCTGCCAGCTGCTACAAGGCTTGCGCAAGGCGTTCCCCGGTGCGCAGCCGCCGCTCGCCGAGCTGTTCGCCGCGCTGGAATCGCTCACGCGCGAAGTCACGCAGTTCGGCGTCTTCAACTTCCTGATGTCGAACGGCCAGGCGCTGTTCGCGCATTGCTCGACGCACCTCTACTATCTCGTGCGACGCTGGCCGTTTTCGACGGCCCATCTCGTCGACGCCGATGTCTCCATCGACTTCGCCAAGTACACGACGCCCGAGGACCGCGTGGCCGTGATTGCCACCGCACCGCTCACCGACAACGAGGTCTGGACGCGCTTCGCCCCCGGCGACCTGCTGATGTTCCAGCACGGCGACGTGATCGCCCAGGCGAGCGTGCCCGTGCCGCAGAAGGTGCTCGACAAGCTCGCCAACCCCTCGCTCGACGCTTCGGCCAGCTCACCGTGCGCCGGCCAGCCGGGCGAGATCGACCCGGAAGCCGTGGCCGCCCTGCAAACCTGGGGCGAGTAAGCCGGGCGACGCCCAAAACGAAAAAGCCGCGCATCGAGCGCGGCTTCTTTTCGAAGCGTGCGAAGCCTCAGTGCAGGATCTTCGCCAGAAAGTCCTTCGCGCGATCCGACTTCGGGCTCGCAAAGAAGGCTTCCTTCTGGTCGTCTTCCACAATGGCGCCCTTGTCCATGAAGATCACGCGGTGCGCGACCTTCTTCGCAAAGCCCATTTCGTGCGTCACGCACATCATGGTCATGCCTTCCTGGGCAAGCTCCACCATCACGTCGAGCACCTCGTTGATCATCTCCGGGTCGAGCGCCGAGGTCGGCTCGTCGAACAGCATGGCGATGGGGTCCATCGACAGCGCGCGTGCAATCGCCACGCGCTGCTGCTGGCCGCCCGAGAGCTGCCCCGGGAACTTGTCGGCATGCGCACGCAGGCCCACGCGGTCGAGCAGTTTCAGGCCCTTTTGCGTGGCCTCGTCCTTGCTGCGGCCGAGCACCTTGATCTGCGCGAGCGTGAGATTCTCGGTAATCGACAGATGCGGGAACAGCTCGAAGTGCTGAAACACCATGCCCACCTTCGAGCGCAGCTTCGAGAGATTGGTGCGCTTGTCGCCCACCGACTCGCCGTTCACGAGAATCTCGCCCTGCTGGAACGGCTCGAGCCCGTTGACGGTCTTGATGAGCGTGGACTTGCCCGAGCCCGAAGGCCCGCACACCACCACCACCTCACCCTTCTTCACTTCCGTCGTGCAGTCGGACAGCACCTGGAACTGACCGTACCACTTCGAAACGTTCTTAATTGAAATCATCTTGCGACCTTTTTCTGAAGACCTTTCACAAGGCTCGACGCGATCACACAAATCACGAAATAACACGCGCCCGCGAACAGTACCATTTCGACCATCGTCCCGTCACGGTCGCCGATATTGGTGGACGTGCGGAAGAAGTCGGCGAGGCTGATCACGTACACGAGCGAGGTGTCCTGAAACAGCACGATGGCCTGCGTGAGCAACAGCGGCACCATCGCGCGGAACGCCTGCGGCAGCACCACGTATTGCATGGCCTGGCCGTAGCGCATGCCGAGCGCGAACGCAGCGTTCACCTGCCCGCGCGGCACCGCCTGAATGCCCGCACGAATGATCTCCGAATAATACGCGGCCTCGAATAGCGAGAACGCGATCATCGCGGAAGCGAGGCGAATGTCGATGTCGGGAGAGAGACCCAGCACGTTTTGCAGCACCTGCGGCACGATCAGGAAGAACCACAGCAGGACCATCACGAGCGGGATCGAACGGAAGATCGTGACGTAGCCCTTGGCGAACCATTCGAGCGGCTTCACGCTGGAAAGCCGCATGAGCGCGAGCAGCGTGCCCCAGAGAATGCCGACCACGATCGCGCACAACGTGATCTTGAACGTGATGATCGCGCCCGTCCACAGCGTGGGCAGCGCGCCCGGAATGCCGCTCCAGTCGAAGTGATGCATTACTTGCCTCCGATGTAGCCGGGCAGACGCGACTTCGCCTCGACCCAGCGCATGAGCGTCATGACGACGAGGTTGATGAGCACGTAAGCGAGCGTGACGGCGATGAACGACTCGTAGGTCTGCGCCGTGTAGTCGACGAGCTGACGCGCCTGGGCCGACAAATCGAGCAGGCCGATCGTCGAGGCGACCGCCGAGTTCTTGAAGATGTTGAGGAACTCGGAGGTGAGCGGCGGCACGATGATGCGATACGCCACCGGCAGCAGCACATAGCGGTACGTCTGCCACTGCGTGAAGCCCATGGCGAGGCCGGCTGCGCGCTGGCCGCGCGGCAGCGCGTTGATGCCCGAGCGCACCTGCTCGCACACGCGCGCCGCGGTAAAGAGCCCGAGACACACGACCGACGCCGTGAAGAACTGCAGGCCCGGCGGCGACTGCTTGAACGCATTGCCGAGCGCTTGCGGCAGGATTTCCGGCAGCACGAAATACCAGATGAAGAACTGCGCGATAAGCGGAATATTGCGGAAGATCGCCACATAAACTGTGCCGACGCCCGCGAGAAACCTGTTTGGCACCGTGCGCAGCACACCAAAGAACGACCCGACGATGAGCGCGATCACCCACGCGCACAGCGACACCGAGACCGTCACCCAGAGGCCGGAGAGGATCCAGCCGAGATACGTGGTGGGTTCGCCCGTCGATACCGGGCTGAGCAGAATGCCCCAGTTCCAGTGATAGGACATCAGAGACTCCAAGAAAAAGAACGGAAGAAGCGGCGCTTCTTCCGTTCCGTGCTAAACGCTAAATGCGGGCCGACCGGCCGGGGCCGTATTAATCGATCGCCTTGTCGTTCGGATTCTTGAACAGCGCTTTCATGTCTTCGCTCATCGGGAAGTTCAGGTTGAGACCCTTCGGCGGAATCGGCGACTCGAACCACTTCTTGTAGATCGTTTCGCCTTCGCCCGAGGTCTGGACCTTGGCGATGGCGTCGTCGGCGACCTTCTTGAACTCGGGGTCGTTCTTGCGCATCATGCAGCCGTACGCCTCACGCGACTGCGGCTGGCCGACGATCACGAAGTCGCCCGGATTGTTCGACTTGGCACGCTCGCCCGCGAGCAGCGCATCGTCCATCATGAACGCCACTGCGCGGCCCGTGGAGAGCGTCATGAACGACTCGCCGTGATCCTTCGCGCTGATGATGTTCATGCCCATGCTCTTGTCCTGGTTCATCTTGCGCAGCAGGCGCTCGGACGTCGTGCCCGCCGTCGTCACGACGGTCTTGCCCTTGAGGTCGGCGAAGTCCTTGACGCCCGAATCCTTCTTCGTCATGAGGCGCGTGCCGATCACGAAGATCGTGTTCGTGAAGGCGGCCTGCTGCTGACGTTCGGCATTGTTCGTGGTCGAGCCGCATTCGATGTCCACCGTGCCGTTCTGCACGAGCGGAATGCGGTTCTGCGACGTGATGGGCACCATCTTGACCTTCAGGTTAGGCATGTTCAGCTTCTGCTTGACCGCCTCGACGATTTTCATCGCGTAGTCCTGCGAGTAGCCGATCACATTCTGCTTGTCGTCGTAATACGAAAAAGGAATGGACGACTCGCGGTGCCCCAGCGAGATGACGCCCGTGTCCTTGATCTTCTTGAGGGTGCCCGCGTCCTGCGCGAAAGCGCTGGTGGCGACGAAACCAAGGAGTGCGAGCAGTGCGGCGGTCTTTTTGATTTGCATTGTTTTCTCCGGTACAAGAACCGCCGCCAGTTTATCAAAGTAATTATTCTGAAAGCATTAAGAGTGACCCTGGCACAACGCCTGAATGTGCGAAAGCGGACGCCCCCTTGTGGAGGACGTCCGCTTTCTATGCGCCTTGATGTGCAGCGCAAAAACCTGTCACCGCGCAGTCATTGTTTCGTCACTTCGCGGCGCGCCTTGCCTGGCGTGGCATGGCGTGCAACGTCGTCACGCCTGCCAACCGGGCGCAATCAGGGATACAGACCGCGCATTTCGCGCGCCATCAGGATGCGCTTACATGCCACGATAAACGCTGCGGTACGCATCGAGACCTTCTGCTCGCTCGACACTTGCCACACCGCCGTAAAGGCTTCGCGCATCACGCGTTCGAGGCGTTCGTTAATTTCGTGCTCGGTCCAGAAGAAGCTCGAGAAGTCCTGCACCCACTCGAAGTACGAAACGGTTACGCCGCCCGCGTTCGCCACCACGTCGGGGATCACGAGCACGCCCTTGTCGTGCAGGATGTCGTCGGCTGCCGTCGTGGTCGGGCCGTTGGCGCCTTCCACGATGATCTTCGTGCGGATCTTGCCCGCGTTCTTCTCGGTGATCTGGTTTTCGAGCGCGGCCGGAATGAGGATGTCGGTTTCGACGCTCCAGAATTCGTCGTTCGCCATGACTTCCGCGCCCGCAAAGCCCGCCACGCCGCCCGTCTTCGCCACGTGCTCGAGCAGCGCTTCCGCGCTCATGCCGCTCGAGTTGTAGAGCGAGCCGGTATGGTCTTGCACGGCGACGATCTTCGAGCCGGCTTCCTGGAACAGGCGCGCAGCAATGCCGCCCACGTTGCCGAAGCCCTGCACCGCAACGCGTGCGCCGTCGATCGAAAGACCCGTGCGGCGCGCGGCCTCGCAGCCGACCACGAACACGCCGCGGCCCGTGGCTTCGCGGCGGCCGAGCGAGCCGCCGAGCGAGATGGGCTTGCCCGTCACGACGCCCGTGGCCGTCTGGCCCTGGTTCATCGAGTAGGTGTCCATCATCCACGCCATGATCTGCTCGTTCGTGTTCACGTCCGGCGCAGGAATGTCCGTGTTCGGTCCGATGATGATGCCGATTTCGCTCGTGTAGCGACGCGTCACGCGCTCGAGCTCACCACGCGACAGCGTGCGCGGATCGACGCGGATACCGCCCTTCGCGCCGCCGTACGGCACGTTCACTGCAGCGTTCTTCACCGACATCCACGCGGACAGCGCCATTACTTCGGAGAGCGTAACGTCCTGGTGATAACGCACGCCGCCCTTGCCGGGACCACGCGACACGTTGTGCTGGACACGATAGCCTTCGAAGTGCGCAACGGTGCCGTTATCGAGTTCGATGGGGCAGTCCACGATCAGGATACGCTTCGGACGCTTGAGCGTTTCGAGCCAGCGCGAAAGCGAGCCGAGATACGGCGCCACGCGGTCGACCTGACGAAGATAGTTGCCCCAGGGGCCGAGATCATCGGCGTGGAGATAGGAAGGAACCGACTGCAGTTGGGATGACATGAACGCTCCGATCGAACAAGTGGTGCCATTGTCAGAAAACGCCCATCTGAAATCCAATGCCGTTTGATCATCCCGTTATGCTTTTCGTGCATAACGTCCACGAAGTCGAAAAAACGTGTCGCGGGCTCCGTGCTCCAGGCCTTACAGACTGAAATAGCCTGACTGTTTGCGCGGCTGTTGTGAGTACAGCTTGCCGCTTCGTCAGCGGTTGCCCTGCGCAAGTTCCTCGCTGACCGCTTCCCACAGCTCGCGCACGAGCGCCTGGCGCGCGTCGTCGCCCTGGGTCGCGAGCTTGTCGCGATAGAGGCGAATCTCCATGTCGAGCGTGAACTGGCCCTCCGGCACGCCGCGCGTGCCGCGGTCGAGGCGGATCAGCTCGCCCTGGGCCACGGCGTCTTCCACCGCGCTGTGCGGCAAAAAGGCGATGCCGTGACCGGCCAGCGTCATCGCCTTGAGGCCTTCTGCCATGTCCGTTTCGTACACGCGGTCCAGATAGAGCCGCGCCGGTGCGTTGGCAACGATCACTTCGGTCATGCGGCCGAGATACGCGTTCGGTGTATAGGAGAGATAGGGTGCGGGCGCATCGGGCGTGCCGGGCAGCGTGTAACGCGCACGACCCGCGCGCTGCGGCGCCGAATACGGGCTGATCGACTCGATGCCGAGCGTCAACGTGTCGTAACGCGCGGGGTCGAGCGTCACGGGGTGGCTCGGGTGGTGATAGCCCATCACGAGGTCGCAGCCGCCCTCCACCAGCGAGAGCACGGCGTCGTGCACGTTCAGCGCGCGCAGCCGCGTGTGGATGCGGCCGAGCTTCGCCTCGATGCGCTGCAGCCAGCGCGGAAAGTACGTGAGCGAAAGGGTGTGCGGCACCGCGAACTCGATCGTCGCGGCGGGCGTGGCCGTGTGGCCGCGCAACAGGGTGCGGGCCTCGTGAAACTGAGAAAGCATCGCGAGCGCCTGCTCGTAGAAGACCTGGCCCGCCGCCGTGAGGCGCGTCGGATAAACCGAACGATCGATCAGTTCGGTGCCGAGCCACGCTTCGAGCGCCTGGATGCGACGCGAGAAAGCCGGCTGCGTCACGTGACGCAGCTCAGCCGAGCGACTGAAACTATGCGTCTCTGCAAGCGAGACGAAGTCTTCGAGCCATTTGAGTTCCATGCGGGGCCAGCGAGCGGATGAGAAGTCCGCATTCTAGGCCCGCGGGCGCGCACCTGGGCGCTGGTGCGGCGAATATTGCGCGGCGCGCCGGCCGCATGCCTGAGGGCCCCCCGGAAAGCGCGGCTTCCAGTTCGGCGACCACGCCGCGCCAGTCGGCGCTGCGCGGCGAGCACCACCCATACCGGTTTGCCGAGAGCGCCGGCGAGGTGAGGCTGGCGCGACGAAATCGCTGAGGGCAAGTGTCGGACCGCACGCTCAGCGTGCTGAAAGCGCCGGCCTCGGCCCCTGTCGGCGAGGTGATAAAATCTCGGGTTCCCGCCGTCTCGAATCTGACTGCAACCGACTGCCAACTGAGCGTAACGCGCCACGTTACGTCCCCATCATGTCCGACACTCGTCCCGATACCCTCTTCGCGCTCAACGCGCTCTCCCCGCTCGACGGCCGCTACGCCTCGAAAACCGAAGCGCTGCGCGACTGGCTCTCGGAAGCCGCGTTCATGCGCAACCGCGTGACCGTGGAAATCCACTGGCTGATCGCGCTCTCGCAGGCCGGTTTCGCTGAAGTGCCGCGCTTCTCGGCAGCCTCGGAGCAATTTCTGCTCAAGCTCGCCGAGAACTTCACGGCGCACGACGCCGCGCGCATCAAGGACATCGAGCGCGTGACGAACCACGACGTGAAGGCCGTGGAGTACTGGCTCAAGGAGTCGGTGAAGGGTCAGCCGGAACTGGAGCGCGCAAGCGAGTTCATCCACTTCGCCTGCACCTCGGAAGACATCAACAACACGTCGCACGGCCTGATGCTCGCGGGCGCACGCGAGCACGTGATCCTGCCGGCGCTGCGCTCGGTGCATCAACGTCTCGTCGCGCTCGCGCACACGCACGCCGAGCAGCCGATGCTCTCGCGCACGCACGGCCAGCCGGCCAGCCCCACGACGCTCGGCAAGGAAATCGCCAACGTCGCGGCGCGTCTCGCGCGTGCGATCCAGCGCATCGAGAAGGTCGAACTGCTCGGCAAGATGAATGGCGCAGTCGGCAACTTCAACGCGCATCTCTCGGCGTATCCGGAATTCGACTGGGAAGCCTTCTCGAAGGAAGTCGTCGAGCAGCGTCTGAAGCTCACGTTCAACCCGTACACGATCCAGATCGAGCCGCACGACTACATGGCGGAACTGTTCGACGCCGTCGCGCGCGCGAACACCATCCTGCTCGACCTCGACCGCGACGTCTGGGGCTATATCTCGCTCGGCTACTTCAAGCAGAAGACGAAGGCCGGCGAAATCGGCTCGTCGACCATGCCGCACAAGGTCAACCCGATCGACTTCGAAAACTCGGAAGGCAACCTGGGCCTCGCGAACGCCACGCTGCGCCACCTCGCCGACAAGCTGCCCGTTTCGCGCTGGCAGCGCGACCTCACCGACTCGACGGTGCTGCGCAACATCGGCGTCGCGCTCGGCTACTCGCTGCTCGCGTACGACGCGCTGATCCGCGGTCTGGACAAGCTCGAAGTGAACCCGCAGCGCCTGAACGACGACCTGGACGCCACGTGGGAAGTGCTGGCCGAGCCGGTGCAGACGGTCATGCGCCGCTACGGCATCGAGAACCCGTACGAGCAGCTGAAGGAACTCACGCGCGGCAAGGGCATTACGCGCGAAGCGCTGCAGACGTTCGTGAGCGGCCTGGCGATTCCTGAAGACGCGAAGAAGCGTCTGCTGGAGATGACGCCTGCGTCGTACGTCGGCCTCGCGGTCGAGCTGGCGAAGCGGATTTCGTAATCGCGATACCACAAGGCATAAAAAAAGCGCTCGATTGAATCGAGCGCTTTTTCGTTTACCGTCGCACGATCGCGTGATCGTGCGTGGCCGCGAGATCAGGAGGCCGGATTGCGGCGCGTTTCCATCTGCTTCATCACCTCGTCGACGATCTGCTCGGGCGTAAGCTCGATGCTCACCTCGATCGCCTCGTCCGCGCCCGGCGCTTCGAGCGTGTCCAGCTGGCTTTGCAGCAGCGACGGGTCGAAGAAGTGGCCGGTGCGCGATGCGAGGCGCTCGTGCAGCACCTCGAACGAGCCCTTCAGGTAGACGAAGCACACGTCGCGATCGTTGCCGCGCAGGATGTCGCGATACGAGCGCTTGAGCGACGAGCAGGTGAACACGGCCGTTTCGTGGGCGCGCTGCTTCTCCTCGATCGCCGCGCGAATCGTGCGCAGCCACGGCCAGCGGTCATCGTCGGTGAGGGGAATGCCGTCGTGCATCTTCTTTTTGTTGGCTTCGCTGTGGAAGGCATCGCCGTCGGTGAAGGTGCACTTGAGGCGCTCGGCGAGCAATTCGCCGATGCGTGTCTTGCCTGCGCCCGACACGCCCATCGCTATCAAAATCATTGACTGCTCCTGTCGAACGGAGTTAGCGCTTTAGCGCTGACTCCGGTCCCATGCAACATGACTGCAACATCGTTGCGCGTTACACCACCGCTGCAAGGGCGAAGGTAAGCCCGAGGCCCAGCAGCGAAATAATGGTCTCCAGCAATGACCATGTCTTGAACGTCTGCACGACGCTCATGCCGAAATACTCCTTGATCAGCCAGAAACCGCCGTCGTTGACGTGCGAGAAGATCAGCGAGCCCGAGCCCGTGGCGAGCACGAGCAGCTCCGGCTTCACGGTCATGGCGCTGGCCGATGCGATCGGCGCGACGATGCCGCAGGCCGTGGTCATGGCGACCGTGGCCGAGCCCGTTGCGAGACGGATCAGCGCGGCGACGAGCCAGCCGAGCAAGAGCGGCGACAGATGCTCGTTCTGCGCCAGCTCGACGATCTGCTTCGACACGCCGCTGTCCATCAGCACGCGGCCAAAGCCGCCGCCCGCGCCCACGATCAGCGTGATGCCCGCGATCGGCGCGAGACAGTCGCCGCAGAACTTCTGGATCTGCTCGCGCGTGAAGCCGCGTTGCGCGCCGAAGGTCCAGAAGCTTACCAGCACGGCGATCAGCAGCGCGACGTCCGAGGTGCCGATAAAGTGCAACAGATTGTTCGGCAGCGTCTTGGGCGCGAACACGAGATCGGCCCAGCTACCGATCAGCATGAGGATCACGGGCAGCAGGATCGTGAAGAGCGTGACGCCGAAGCTCGGCAGTTCGCTATCGGGCTTGGGATCGGCCTTGCTCACGAACTGGTCGGCAAGCGGATTGCTCTCCGGCAGCTTGATGTAGCGGTGAATGAAGAGCGCGAAAAGCGGCCCGGCGATGATCGCCGTGGGCACGCCCACGATCAGGCCGTAAGCGATGGTCTTGCCGATGTCGGCGTGATACGCCTGCACGGCGAGAAGCGCGGCCGGGTGCGGCGGAATCAGCCCGTGCACGACCGAAAGGCCCGCCACCATCGGCAGGCCGATCAGCAGCAGCGACTTGCCGGTGCGCTTCGCGACGTTGAACGCGATCGGGATGAGCAGCACGAAGCCGACTTCGAAGAACACCGGCAAGCCGACGATGATCGCGACGACCATCATGGCCCAGTGAATGTTCTTCTCGCCGAACCAGCGAATGAGCGTCGTGGCAACGCGCTCGGCGCCGCCCGACTCCGCCATCATCTTGCCGAGCATCGTGCCGAGGCCCACCACGATGGCGATGTGGCCGAGCGTGTTGCCGTTGCCGGTCTCGAACGACTTGACGATCTGATCCATCGGCATGCCGACGGCGAGGCCGAGCAGCAGCGAAACGATGATCAGGACGAGAAATGGATAAACCTTGAAGCGCGTGATCAGCAGGATTAGCGCGGCGATCGCGACGAGCGCGTAAATCAGCAGCATGCTGCCGTGGGCCACTCCCATGAGGCTCCTCTCCAGGTAGTTGTTCGAAGTCCTTTTGCCCTGTGCGGCGACGGATGGGCGCAGCGGCGGCCCACGCGGGACAAAAGCCGGCCGTCGCCGGGCCGGGGATTGTAGAGCTTATAACGACTTTTGGTGCAGCGTACTTAAAAGACGCGCGAGCCGCGCAAGCGCGCGCCCGAAGGGCGCCGTTTGCGCGGCTCGCTGCACGCCCTCCGTACATGCGGGGCGCGGCATTCCGGTCTTCGTTGCGCCGCAACATGGGGCGCGTGCGTCAGAGCAACAAGCAGACGCGCTCCATTAGCGCACCGGGCGCGACAGCTCGCTCGCGGCGTGTGCAAGACGCGTGACTTCGTCCCAGTTCTGTGCGGCGATGGCCGCCTTCGGCGTGAGCCACGAGCCGCCCACGCACACCACGTTGGGCAGCGCGAGGAAGGTCGGCGCGGATTCGGCGCTGATACCGCCCGTCGGGCAGAACTTGAGCGTCGGGAACGGGCCGTGGAAGGCCTGCAGCATGTTCAGGCCACCGGCCGGAACCGCCGGGAAGAACTTGACGATCTCGTAGCCCAGTTCCATCGCGACGATGATGTCGGTCGGCGTCATCACACCCGGTAGCAGCGGCAGGCCCGCGTCGAGCGAAGCCTGATGAATTTCGCGCGTGAGGCCCGGCGAAACGCCGAACTGTGCGCCGGCCTGCTTCGCGAGCGCGCAGTGCTCGGGCTTCGTGATCGTGCCCACGCCCACGACGATGTCCGGCGCGATCTTCGCGGCGCGCTCGATCGCTTCGAGGCCAGCCTTCGTGCGCAGCGTGATTTCGAGCACCTTCACGCCGCCCGCGTGGAGTGCGCGGGAAACGTGCTCGCCCTGCTCCGGCGTGTCGAAGGCGAGCACCGGGATGACGGGACCGAGGCGAACGATGTCGGCGACTGTGCTATTTGCCATGTTCAGGCTCCTTGATGATGAATTGAGTTCGCGGCGTGGGCCGGCGCGTGGGCGGCGGCCGCAGCGGCCGGTGCGGGCGCGGCCTGCTCGCCCACGAGCGGACCGAACACCGTGGCGCCCAGCTCCGCCGGCGCGGCGTTGGCGCGGAACACGCCGAACAGCTCGCGGCCAAAGCCCACTTCATTGAGTTCCTGATGCGCAGGCTGCGCGACCGGGCGTGCGTCCCACTCGGCAGCATCCACTTCGACGTCGAGCACACCTTCCACCGCGTCGATCACGATCGTATCGCCGTCGCGCACCTTGCCGATCGGGCCGTGCAGCAGCGTTTCCGGCGAAACGTGGATGACCGCGGGCACCTTGCCCGACGCGCCCGACATGCGCCCGTCGGTCACGAGCGCCACGTGAAAGCCCTTGTCCTGCAGCACGCCGAGCAACGGCGTGAGGCGGTGCAGCTCCGGCATGCCATTCGCGCGGGCGCCCTGGAAGCGCACGACGGCCACGAAATCGCGCTCGAGTTCGCCGCGGTCGAACGCTTCCTGCACGGCTTCCTGCGAATCGAACACGATGGCGGGCGCACGCACCTTGCGGCGCTCCGGCGCGACCGCGGAAACCTTGATGACGCCGCGGCCCAGACGGCCCTGCATCAGGCGCAGGCCGCCGTCCGGCTGGAACGGTGTCGGCAGCGGACGCAGGACGGTTTCGTCGGCGCTCTTCTCGACCGCCGGCACCCAGGTGAGCTTGCCGTCGATGAGCTTCGGCTCCTCGGTGTAATGACGCAGGCCACGGCCGGCAACGGTATTCACGTCTTCGTGCAGCAGGCCGCCGTCGAGCAGCTCGCGCACGAGGAAGGCGATGCCGCCCGCCGCGTGGAAGTGATTCACGTCGGCCTTGCCGTTCGGATAGACGCGCGCGAGCAGTGGCACGGTGTCCGACAGCACGTCGAAGTCGTTCCAGTCGATGATGATGCCCGCCGCCCGCGCCATCGCCACGAG
This sequence comes from Paraburkholderia sp. CNPSo 3281, assembly GCF_024206515.1. NCBI lineage: Bacteria > Pseudomonadati > Pseudomonadota > Betaproteobacteria > Burkholderiales > Burkholderiaceae > Paraburkholderia > Paraburkholderia sp. CNPSo 3281. The sequence goes on from NZ_JAMBPS010000002.1 coordinate 161,337, forward strand.
GTGCAGCGTGTGGTTGGTCGAGCCGCCCGTCGCCATCAGCGCGACGATGCCGTTGATCACGGCCTTCTCGTCGACCACATGGCCGATCGGCGTGTAGTTGCCGCGCTCGACGGTAAGCTCGAGCACGCGGCGCGCCGCAGCGGCGGTGAGTTCGTCGCGCAACGGCGTATGCGGATGGATGAAGGCTGAACCTGGCAGATGCAGGCCCATGATCTCCATGAGCATCTGGTTGCTGTTGGCCGTGCCGTAGAACGTGCAGGTGCCGTGGCCGTGATACGCAGCGGCCTCCGATTCGAGCAGCGCCGCGCGATCGCACTGGCCCGTGGCGAACTGCTGGCGCACCTTGGCCTTGTCGTCATTCGTGATGCCGCTCGTCATCGGGCCGGCGGGCACGAAAATGGTCGGCAGGTGGCCGAATTGCAGCGCGCCGATCAGGAGGCCCGGCACGATCTTGTCGCACACGCCGAGGCAGAGCGCCGCATCGAACATGTTGTGCGTGAGCGCGACGGCCGTGCTCATCGCGATCACTTCACGCGAAAAGAGCGACAGCTCCATGCCGGCGTTGCCTTGCGTCACGCCATCGCACATCGCCGGCACGCCGCCCGCGAACTGCGCGACGCCGCCGCCTTCGCGGGCCGCCTTCTTGATGATGTCGGGGAAATCCTTGTAGGGCGCGTGCGCCGAGAGCATCTCGTTGTACGCCGAGACGATGCCGATATTCGGCTCGCGAATCGACTTGATCGAGATCTTGTCGCGGCCCTCGAGGCCGGCGAAGCCGTGGGCAAGATTCGCGCAGGAGAGCGCGCCGCGTGCCGGGAACCGGTCCTGAGCCGCCGCAATACGCGCCAGATAGGCCTCGCGCGTGGGCTTGCTGCGCTCAATCACGCGCTGCGTGACCTTCATCAACTGAGAATGCGGGGAAACCATCGAATCTCCTTCCTTCTTGTCACGGCGGGGACGCTCGGGGCCAGATCAGGGGCGCTTGGAGCGCACCAGACAGCGATGGCGCGATGTTAGTAGAAAAACTACAAGACGACAATCCCGGTAAGACCCTGGGAGCGCGACCTTAAACGAACGCCTAGTCTCATTATTTATAGGCCTTTCGCGTTGATTCGCGTCTGGACTGAAAAGAAGCAACCGGCGATCCTGTAGTTTTTGTACATAACGTCCGATCCGTTATAGTCCACGGATCTTTCAGCATAGTGCGAGTTTCCTGATGCTGCTGTCCCAGGTGAAATCCATGCGCGAGCAATTGCGCCCTTCGGAGCGCAAGCTCGCCGATTACGTGATTCAGGCGCCGCGCGAGGTGCTCGATCTGTCGATGACCGAGGTCGCCGAGCGTGCGGGCGTGAGCCAGCCGACCATCGCGCGGTTTTGCCATGCGTTGGGGTTCTCGGGATTCCGCGAGTTCAAGATTCGCCTCGCGCAGGCCGTTGCCGCCGATCTGCCGAGCGAGCACCCGGCCGTCTACCGCGACGTGAGACCGGACGAGCCCGTGCCGGGCGTCGCGGCCAAGGTGCTCGAGCGCACCATCGGCGCGCTCGTGCAGGTGCGCAACAACCTCTCCACCGATTCGCTCGCCGCGGCGATCGGCCTGCTCGCGCATGCGGCGCGTATCGAGTTCTATGGTGCGGGTGGCTCGGGCATCGCTGCGCAGGATATGCAGCACAAGTTCTTTCGGCTCGGCATGCCGAGCGTCGCGTATTCGGATCCCCATACGTTTCTGATGTCGGCGGCGCTGCTAGGCCCCGGCGATGTCGTGGTGGCGATCTCGAACACGGGGCGCACGCGCGACATCGTGGACGCCGCGCGCACGGCGCTCGATCGTGGCGCGAAGGTGATCGCGATCACGCATGGCACTTCGCCGCTCGCGCGCCTGGCGAGCGTCGGCCTGCACGCGAATGTCGACGAGGACACCGACGTCTTCTCGCCGATGACTTCGCGGACTTCGCATCTCGCGATCGGCGACATACTCGCGGTAGGTGTGGCGCTGCAGCGCGGTCCAGAGCTTGCGGAGAAACTCGCCGATGCGAAGGAGATCATCGCGCGAAGAAGACTGGACGAGAACGGTTGAGCCTCAGACACCCGAGGCGTAAAGTCGGGCGGCACCAATGCCGCCCGTCAGGAAAGGAATGGGAGAGGACGAAGGATATCGAGCGTCAGAAAGGCTTGATGACGGCGAGTGCCACCGCAGCCAGCATGCCAAGCACGGGAAGCTCGTTGAACATCCGATACCACTTGTCGGAGCGGCGGTTTTCGCCGCGCTCGAAGGTCTTGAGCAAACGTCCGCAGTACGCGTGATAGACGATGAGCAGCATCACCACGCCCACTTTCGCGTGGATCCACCCTTGACCGCGCCCGATCCCCACCACGAGCCACAGCCACAGCCCGCACAGCAGCGCGGGCACGGCGATCATCGTCATGAAGCGGTAGAGTTTGCGCGCCATGATGAGCAGACGCTTGACGGCCGCAGGCTCGGTTTCCATCGCGAGATTCACGAAGATGCGCGGCAGGTAGAACAGGCCCGCGAACCACGAGGCGATCAGTACGATGTGAAACGTCTTGACCCAGAGCATCGACATTATTTTTTCTTTTTCGTGAGCGATTGTCCAACGAGGCGGCGCGCTACGCCGCGCTACGCCTCGTGCGATGCGCGATTATTGACGGCCTTCGCCGTGGCCGAGCACCACGTACTTCAACGAGGTCAGCCCTTCGAGGCCGACCGGGCCGCGCGCATGCAGCTTGTCGTTCGAAATGCCGATCTCCGCACCGAGGCCGAACTCGAAACCGTCGGCAAAGCGCGTCGAGGCGTTCACCATCACGCTCGCCGAGTCGACTTCGCGCAGGAAGCGCATGGCGCGGTCGTGATCTTCGGTGACGATTGCATCCGTGTGGTGCGAGCCGTAGGCGTTGATGTGCTCGATCGCGTCGTCGAGCGTATCCACCACCTTCACCGCCAGCACGGGCGCGAGGTACTCGGTACGCCAATCCTCCTCGGTCGCATCCACCAGCGGACCTACGCCCGCGTCGGCGAGAATCGAGCGGGCCGCAGCATCCACGCGCAGCTCCACTTCCTTCTCTCGATACAGGCGCCCAAGCGGCGGCAGCACGTCGTGCGCAATGCCGCGCGCCACGAGCAGCGTCTCCATCGTGTTGCAGGTGCCGTAGCGGTGCGTCTTGGCGTTGTCGCACACGGTCAGGGCTTTGGCGAGATCGGCGCGGTCGTCCACGTACACATGGCAGATGCCGTCCAGGTGCTTGATCATCGGCACGCGCGCCTCTGCCATCAGGCGCTCGATCAGGCTCTTGCCGCCGCGCGGCACGATCACGTCCACGCATTCCGTCATCGTGATGAGCTTGCCCACGGCCGCGCGGTCGGCAGTCGCGACCACCTGCACCGCGTCCTGCGGCAGGCCGGCCGCCACGAGCCCTTCGCCAATCAGCTTCGCGAGCGCCGTATTGCATTCGAGCGCCTCGGAGCCGCCGCGCAGAATCGTGGCGTTGCCCGACTTCAGGCACAACGCGGCCGCGTCGATCGTCACGTTCGGCCGCGATTCGTAGATGATGCCGATCACGCCCAGGGGCACACGCATCTGCCCCACCTGAATGCCGCTCGGGCGGAACTTGAGGTTGCTGATCTCGCCGATGGGGTCCGCCAGCGCCGCGACCTGGCGCAGCCCCTCGACCATCGTCTTGAGCGCCTTGTCCGAAAGTGTCAGGCGGTCGATGAACGCCGCGTCGTGGCCCTTTTCCTGCGCGCGCGCGAGGTCGCGCGCGTTCGCATCCTTCAATTGCTGCGCGTCGCGCTCGATGGCTTGCGCCACCGCTTCGAGCGCCGCGTTCTTCGCGGCCGTCGACGCCCGTGCCATCGCGCGCGAAGCGTTGCGGGCGCGGCGGCCGAGGTCGGTCATGTACTGGTCGATATCCATGGTGTCTTTCGTCATGCGGCGCGTGAGGTGCAGTCGGATGAGCTGCCCAAGCGCGGTTTGATTCAAAGCGGTTCAGCCCGATTTTAAGGCCAGCCGCCAAGGTTTGCTGGACGTGGCCGAGCGGCGTGGCATGTGCACCGGCCGCGCGGCGGGCGTAAAGCTGGCGCCGAAGTGCCGGTTCAGGCAAGCGCGGCACGCTTTAGCCTTGCCGGCGCGACGGCCCTGCGGTGCGCGGTCGGGCCGCGGCCGCTGCGGCGGCTGCCGCCGCGGCTGGGCCAGTTGGCTGAGCACCCGGCTGCGCGCGCCCTGGCGCCGCAGCGCCACGCGCGCCGGCGGCGGCGCGCGCCTGCGGTGCACCGTCGCGCGGCGAGGCCACGGTCATGGCGAGTTCGAACAGGCCATCCCAGGCATCGGGCGGTAGCGCATTGCGCCAGTCGGCGCGCGATTGACCCGAAAGCCCCTTGACCTGGCGGTCGAGGCGCGCCGCGAGCGCGAGACCGCGCTCAAGCGTCGCTTCGCTCAGGCGCGACAGCGCCGGCCCGATGAGCCGCTCACGCGGCCCCCACACGCGGTTCTCGCGCAGCAGCATCGCGAGCGGCTTGCCCGCCGCCACGCCGCGCTTGATGCGCAGCAGCGTGCGGATTTCCTCGACCACGGCCCACAGCACCAGCACTGAAGCCTCGCCTTCGCCCTGCAGCCCGTCGAGCATGCGCGCAAGGCGGCCAACGTCGCCTGTGAGCATCGCTTCGTTGAGCTTGAATACGTCGTAGCGCGCCACGTTCAGCACGGCGTCGTGAATCTGCTCGAAGCTCAGCACGCCTTGCGGATACAGCAGCCCGAGCTTCTGAATTTCCTGGTGCGCCGCCAGCAGGTTGCCTTCCACACGCTCCGACACGAATTGCAGCGCGCGCCGGCCGTCCTCGCCGGGCGCCACGCGCTGGCCTTGCAGCGCCAGACGCTGGCCGATCCAGTTCGGCAGCGCCGCACGTTCGACGGGGTCGATCTTCAGCGCGACGCCGCTCTCAGCCAGCGCCGTGAACCACGCTGACTTCTGCGTGGCGGCGTCGAGGCGCGGCAGCGTGACGAGCATCAGCACATCGGGATTCGAGGCGGCGGCGAGCGTCTTGAGCGCGTCCGCGCCTTCCTTGCCGGGCTTGCCCGACGGAATGCGCAATTCCACCAGCTGGCGATCGCCGAACAGCGACATCGACTGGCTCGCGCCGAGCAGCGAGCTCCAGTCGAAGCCGCGCTCGACGGTAAACACCGAGCGGTCGGTAAAGCCCGCCGCGCGCGCAGCCGCGCGGATGCGGTCGCACGCCTCCTGGGCGAGCAGGTGTTCGTCGCCGTAGACGACGTACAGGCCGGCCGGCCCTTTCGCGAGGTGCGGTTCGAGTGCGTCGGGTCGCAGTTGCATGGCGCTCGGTCGAAGATCGCTCAGTAGAGGGAAACGGCGCGCATCACAGCGGCGGCGGCGGCAGCGGAGCGCGCGGCGCGACACCCGGCACGACCTGATCGGGCGTCGGGCTGATCGTTTTGAGCACGGCAAGGCGCCGCATGAGCTGGTCGACAGCGTCGTTCTGCATGTCGGTGAATAGCAGATCGGCTTCCTGCGTCTTGGCGGTCGCGAACTGATCGCTGTAGGTCATCGCGCGGTTCAGCGAAATCACGCTCGGCTGGATCAGCACGGTGCCGTCCGGTTTCATTAGCACATAGTTCAGCGAGTAGTTGACCTGATATTCCACCACTGCGCCGAGCGAATTGAGCGTGAGCGTGCTGAAGCCACGCCCCTCGGAAACGCGCAGCACGGCGTCGGCATTGGCCACCGAGTCGACCACCACCGAATCGCTGCCGCCTTCGACCATACGCGAGAGGCGCCCGACGAGCGGCGGCGGCGCGCCGACGACGGCGAGGCGCTTGAAGGCGAAGTTCTCCTCGCCGCGCAGCTGGAAGCCGCACGCCGAGAGGGCCAGCGCGCTGCCCGCCACGAGCGGGAACAACCTGAGAAACGATCTGCGAATCACATGGACTCCCTGGGTTCGCGACAGAGTCGCCGGTGTCGGCTGAGCGGCGCCGCGCGGTGCTTCGCGCACTACGCCGCTCGACATGGCCTTGGTTTGCCTCGTTACACCACGACGTTCACGAGGCGGCCCGGCACAACGATGATCTTCTTCGGTGCACGGCCTTCCGCGAACTTGACGAACATCTCGTGCGCGAGTGCGGCCGCTTCGATCGCGTCCTTCGGCGCGTCCTTCGCCACCGTCACGGCGCCGCGCACCTTGCCGTTCACCTGCAGCACGAGTTCGATCTCGGCCTGCTCGAGCGCCTTTTCGTCGACCTTCGGCCACGGTGCGTCGAGCAGCGTGCCGTATTCGTCGCCGTAGCCGAGCGCCTTCCAGAGTTCGAACGCGATGTGCGGCACGACCGGGTACAGCACGCGCAGCAGCACGCCGAACGTTTCGCGCTGCACGCCAGCACCGGCACCCTTGGCGCCGTCGATGGCGTTGAGCATCTTCATCGCCGCCGAAACGACGGTGTTGTACTGCAGGCGCTGATAGTCGAAGTCGGCCTGCTTGAGCACGCTGTAGACTTCGCGGCGCAGCGCCTTTTCGACGTCCGTGAGCGCCGCCGCGTCGAACGAGGCGCGCGACTGGATCGCTTCGGCGTTCGCGTGGCCGAAGGCCCACACGCGGCGCAGGAAGCGGCTCGCGCCTTCCACACCAGCGCCCGACCATTCGAGCTGCTGCTCGGGAGGCGCCGCGAACATCGTGAAGAGTCGCGCCGTGTCTGCGCCGTACTGGTCGATCAGCACCTGCGGGTCGACGCCGTTGTTCTTCGACTTCGACATCTTCTCCACGCCGCCCAGCACCACGCTCTGGCCGTCGCTGTTGAGCGTCGCGCCAATCGGGCGGCCCTTGTCGTCGTGCGTGACGGTCACGTCGGCCGGGTTGTACCAGGTCTTCTTGCCCGCCGCGCCTTCGCGGTAGAACGTTTCGTTGAGCACCATGCCCTGCGTGAGCAGGTTCTTCGCCGGCTCGCCGAACTTCACGAGACCGAGGTCGCGCGAGACCTTCGCCCAGAAGCGCGAGTACAAGAGGTGAAGAATGGCGTGCTCGATACCGCCGATGTACTGGTCCATCGGCATCCAGTAGTCGGTGCGCTCGTCGACCATGTTCACAGCATCCGGCGCGGCGTAACGGTAGAAGTACCACGACGAGTCGACGAAGGTGTCCATCGTGTCGGTTTCGCGCTTCGCGTCCGCGCCGCACGTCGGGCACTTGCAATTCAGGAAGGCTTCCGACTTCGCGAGCGGGTTGCCCGTGCCGTCCGGCACGAGGTCTTCGGGCAGCACGACCGGCAGATCCTTCTCGGGCACCGGCACGTCGCCGCAACTCGGGCAGTGGATGATCGGGATCGGCGTGCCCCAGTAGCGCTGGCGCGAAATGCCCCAGTCGCGCAGGCGCCACGTGACCTGCTTGTCGCCGAGGTCGAGGGCCTTGAGGTCGGCCGCGACGGCATCCACGGCTGCCGTGTAGGCAAGGCCGTCGTACTTGCCGCTGTTCACGCACACGGCGCGTTCCTTGTCGCCGTACCATTCCTGCCAGCCGTCGAGCGAGTACGTCTCGCCTTCTGCGGCGATGACCTGCTTGATCGGCAGGCTGTACTTCTGCGCGAACGCGAAATCGCGCTCGTCGTGGCCCGGCACGCCCATCACGGCGCCTTCGCCATAGCTCATCAGCACGTAGTTGCCGATCCACACCTCGACCTTTTCTTGCGTCAGCGGATGCGTGACGAAGAAGCCCGTAGGCATGCCCTTCTTTTCCATCGTCGCCATGTCGGCTTCCGCCACGCCGCCGCGCTTGCATTCGTCGATGAACGCCTGCAGCTCCGGCTTAGCCAGAGCGAGACGCGTGGCGAGCGGATGCTCGGCCGCGATCGCCGCAAAGGTCACGCCCATGATCGTGTCGGCGCGCGTGGTGAACACGCGCAGCAGCTTCTTCTCGCCATCGAGCTCGTACGGGAAGCCGAAGTTCACGCCGAAGCTCTTGCCGATCCAGTTCTGCTGCATGATCTTCACGCGCTCGGGCCAGCCAAGGCCTTCGAGGTCGTTCAGCAGTTCGTCGGCGTACTGCGTGATGCGCAGGTAGTACATCGGGATTTCGCGCTTTTCCACGAGCGCGCCCGAGCGCCAGCCGCGCCCGTCGATCACCTGCTCGTTGGCAAGCACGGTCTGATCGACCGGGTCCCAGTTCACCGTGCCGGTCTTCTTGTAGGCGATGCCCTTCTCGAGCATCTTCAGGAAGAACCACTGGTTCCACTTGTAGTAGTCGGGCTTGCAGGTGGCGATTTCGCGCGACCAGTCGATGGCAAGACCCATCGACTGCATCTGGCCCTTCATGTACTCGATGTTGTCGTACGTCCACTTGGCCGGCGGCACGTTATTGGCCATCGCGGCGTTTTCGGCGGGCATGCCGAACGCGTCCCAGCCCATCGGCATCAACGTGTTGTAGCCGTTCATGCGCAGGTAACGGTACATCACGTCGTTGATCGTGTAGTTCCGCACGTGGCCCATGTGCAGCTTGCCCGACGGATACGGCAGCATCGAGACGCAGTAGAACTTGGGCTTGTCGGCCTTCTCGGCCGTCCGGTAAGCGTCGGTGGCGCGCCATTCGCCTTGCGCGGCGGATTCGACGTCGGAGGGAACGTATTTTTCGAGCATGGTGTGGGTGGTGAACGCTGGAAACGGGCGGTTTCGGTGCCGGATGCACCGGGCCGGCCGTTCACGATACCGGCAGATTGCGGCGGTTTCGCTGGGCCCGTTTTTAAAGGAAACGTTGATTATACCGTTGACTGGCGCGCGCTCAGTGGCGTGCTCAATGAGCGCCGGCGGGCGGCTCGGTCACGAAGCCGAGGCGCGTGAGACCGGCCTGCTGCGCGGCGCCCATGACCTGGGCGATCACGTCGTAGCGCGTCTCGCGCGCGGCGCGCAGCTGCAGCTCGGGCTGCTGCGACTCGGGCTGTTTGCCCGCTGCCCCAAAGCGCGCGCGCAGTTCGTCCAGCGTGATGGGCTGGGCGTTCCAGTAGAGCTTGCCGGCGGCGTCGATGGAGAGCGTGACGGTCTGCGCCGTTTGCTGCGCGGGCTCGGCGGCGACCTTCGGCAAATCGAGCCGGATCGCGTGCGTGAAGAGCGGCGCGGTAATGATGAAGATGACGAGCAGCACGAGCATGACGTCGATGAGCGGCGTCATGTTGATCTCCGACATCGGTGCCGCATCGCGCTTCTTTTCGAGTCCGCCGAATGCCATTGGCGTTGCCTCCTACGACTCGGCGCGCGCGCCTTCGCGCATCGCGCCCTGCGCACCTTCGCGGCGCAGCGGCGCGCCTTCGGGCGCGCAGGCATAGGCGTGCAGGTCGTGGGCGAAGCCGTCGAGATCGTCGCAGAGCTGGCGCACGAGGCGGCCCAGCACGTTGTAGGCGAGCACCGCCGGAATCGCGACGACGAGACCGAAGGCCGTCATGATGAGCGCCTCGCCCACCGGGCCGGCCACGTTCTCGATCATCGCCTGGCCGCTCGCGGCGATGCTGCCGAGCGCGTGGTAGATGCCCCAGACGGTGCCGAGCAGACCGACGAACGGCGCGGTGCTGCCCACCGAGGCGAGCAGGACCTGCCCGAACTCGAGGCGCCGCTGCGACGCCTGAAGCGCGCCGCGCAGCGCCCGCAGCACGCGCTCGCCGCGATCCACGCGCGCGAGCATCATGCCGGGCGCGTCGGCTTCCTCGGCGGCGAGCGCCGCCTGCGCCAGCGGCAGGAATACGCGCTCGCGGTCGACCGGACGCATGGCGGCAACGCCGTCTGCGAGCGTGCGCGCCTGCCAGAAGCGCGCAATGGCGCGCGGCCCCTGGCGCTTCGCGCGCAGGAGGATCCAGCTCTTGATGATGAGGAAACACCAGCTCGCGACCGACATGGCGAGCAATACCCACGCAACCGCGTGGGTCACCGCGTCGCCCGTCTGCAGATAGTGAATGACTCCGGAACTCGCTGCCATCGGACCTCGCTCACTGTCGGTCCGGCGCAGGCGCCGGACCGTAGGGGAAACGCTCAGCGCAGGCCGAGCACGTCCTGCATATCGTACAGGCCATGGGCCTTGTCCTGCAGAAAGCGCGCGGCGCGCACGCTGCCCTGCGCATAGGAAAGGCGGCTCGAGGACTTGTGCGTGATCTCGATGCGCTCGCCAATGCCCGCGAACAGCACCGTATGATCGCCGACGATATCGCCGCCGCGAATCGCCGAAAACCCGATCGTCGAGGGGTCGCGCTCGCCCGTCACGCCTTCGCGGCCATACACGGCGCATTCGTCGAGATTGCGGCCGAGCGCGTGCGCCACGGCCTCGCCCATCGCAAGCGCGGTGCCCGAGGGCGCATCGACCTTGTGGCGATGGTGCGCCTCGATGATCTCGATGTCGTAGCCGGTCTCGAAAAAGCGCGCCGCGTATTCGAGCAGCTTGAGCGTGACGTTCACGCCCACGCTCATGTTGGCCGCAAACACGACGCCGACCTTCTGCGCCCCCGCGCCGAGCTGCGCTTTTTGCTGGGCGTCGAAGCCGGTCGTGCCGATGACCATTTTCACGCCGTGGCGCTGCGCCGCCTCGAGGTGCACGAGCGTGCCTTCGGGGCGCGTGAAGTCGATCAGGCAGTCGCTTTGCGCGAAGACCTGCTCGATGTCATCGGTGATGCGCACGCCGGTGTCCTTGCCGAGGAACGCGCCAGCGTCCTGGCCGATGGCAGCCGACCCCTTGCGCACGAGCGCGCCCGAGAGCGTGACGTCGGGCGAATTCAGGACAGTTTCGATGAGCATGCGGCCCATGCGGCCCGATGCCCCGGCGATTGCGATTTTCATGAGTCTTCCTGCCAATGTGTCGCTGGCCGCGGCGCCGGATGTCACCAGGCGCCATGCAGCGCCGCCGCCAAAAAACGCGGCGGCCGGTGGTAGTGACACCCCGGCCGCCGGATCGAAGCGTGGCGCGCCTCGCGCGCCACGCCCTGCTTGTGTTACCGGCTGGGTCAGCCGGATCAGTTGCTCGGAGCCGCAGCAGCTCCCGAGGCCGGCACCGTGGGCGGCGCGGCGAGCGACGAATCCCGTGCGGGGCCGGACGGCGCCGCATTGGAGTCGCCGGTGCCTTGCGCGCCAGCGGTCGGGCCAACCGGGTTGCTCGGCGGCACGCCCTGGATTTGCGGCTGCGGCTGACGATGCAGTTGAACCTGCGAGGGCATCGTGCCGACGTTCTGCGGCAGCGCCGACGACTGCGGATTGCCCGCGCGCACCGACGGCGTGAGGCCGTTTGGCGTCTGCACGGCTTCCGTGGCGCGGTTCGCGGCAGCGGCCGCCTGCGCGTTGGCGTCCTGCGGCAGCGCATTGGTCGCGGTGCCGAGTTCGGATGACGGCGAGCGCGCCGTGTCGCCAACCGTCGGGCCGGTCGCGCTCGAAGCCTGCGCAGGCGCGCCTGCTGCAGCCGCCACCGGCGCCGAAGCGCCCGACGCGGGCGCAGCCGCGACGGCCCTCTTCTTGCCGGAGCGGTCGCCGTCGATTTCGGCGAGCAGTTCGAGGTTCGACGGCAGGTCTTCACCGCCCGACCAGCTCGCTACGCGGTCGCCTTCGAACAGCACGACAAAGTCACGCTGCTGGACCACGGAGGTCGAGCCGCGCTTGAAGTAGAAGATATAGTCCCAGCGGTTCGCGTGGAACATGTCCGTGAGGAGCGGCGTGCCGAGCAGCTGCTTGACCTCGGCGCGCGACATGCCCACCTTCATCTGCGCCGCGGCTTCCGCCGAGACGAAGTTGCCTTGCACGATGGTAATGCGGTAAGGCGTAATGCTCTGGGCGACGCGCTGCGTCACGCTGTCGTACGTTTTACAGCCGGCGAGCGCGGCGAACGCGGCCGCAGCCAGCAGGGTGCACGCCAGGCGGCCGCCGTGCATGCGCCGGCCGATCGTTGTGAATTCTGGAATCATTTCCCTCACCGTGCGGGCTTTTCGCGAAGCCGCGCGTATTCTGTAGAAGATCGTTCGAAGTTCTGGCGAAAATGCCCGGAACGGCAAAAACGCATTAACATAACAACCTAGCATTGTACTCCAGGGACTTATCGTCATGACCAATCCAACCGATCTCAAGAACATCGGCCTCAAGGCGACGCTGCCTCGCCTCAAGATCCTGGAGATTTTTCAGCATAGCGCGGTGCGCCACCTGACCGCCGAAGACGTCTACCGCAACCTGCTGAACGAGGAGCTCGACATCGGCCTCGCCACGGTCTACCGGGTCCTCACGCAGTTCGAGCAGGCCGGGTTGCTCACGCGCAGCAACTTCGAATCGGGCAAGGCGGTATTCGAGCTGAACGAGGGTAGCCACCACGACCACCTCGTGTGTCTCGACTGCGGCATCGTTGAAGAATTCTTTGACCCCGAAATCGAAAAGCGCCAGCAGATGATCGCCACGGAGCGCGGCTTCAAGCTCCAGGAGCACGCCCTCGCCCTGTACGGCGCCTGTACGAAGGAAAACTGCCCGCACCGCAAGCACTGACCGCTTGCGGCTTGCAGGCTGCAGAAAAGGAAACGCCACGGCAGATCTGCCGTGGCGTTTTCGCTTGGATGAGCCAGTGTTCGGGGAAAATCGTCCGGATTTCAGGCGGGCACGAGCGACGTATCAGCTTGTGCAAGCCGCCAGGGCCGCGCGAGCGCGATCTCGTCGCAGTTCGGCTGGGTGCCGCCGCGGTCGATCACCACGAAGTCGCTCACGCGCCCGAACGCGAGCAACGGGTGATGCCAGACGCCTTTGGCGTAGTTGACGCCCTGCCCGCGCCCGGCCCAGAACGCCCGCAGCCCGGCCGGATCGAACTCGCCCGCTGGCGCGACCACCACCGCGTAGCCCGCGTCGCCGAGCGGCACGAACGCCTGGCTGCCTAGCGGATGCCGCTCCATCATCGCGATCTCGACGGGCCACGCACGCGGCTGGGCACGAAACACGCTGACGATGGGCCGCCCGCCCGCCTCGTTCACGTCGATGGCGGCGAGATCGTGAAAGCGCTCGGTCGTGCCGCCGTTGATCGGAAAATGGCGCGCGCCTTCGAGTTCGATGACGTCGCCAAACGGCGCAAACGCCTCGCGCGTCAAGGGTTCCATGTGCAGGATCTGCATCGCGGCTCCTCGCTCAGACCGGTTCGCCCCACAGGCGCAGGCGCGAGACGCCGCCGTCCGGGAAGATGTTGAAACGCACGTGCGTGACCGGGCCGAGCGCGGTGATCCCGCTCTCGAACACGTGCTGCCTGTCCATTTCGAGCTTCTGCTCGCCGAGCAGTTCCGGCCAGAACATCGCCTGGGTGACGAGCGAATCGTCGGTGCCGCCCGTCACGCTCGCCGCCTGCAGCGAGCAGCGGTCCGGGTAGTTGCCCTTGAAGTGCGCCGTGTCGACTTCGATCTTGTGGATGATGCCGGGCCGCGCGAGCGCCACGATCGCCCAGTCGTTGCCAGGTTCGCGGCGGCGGCGCGTTTCCCAGCCGTCGCCCATGTTCACGCCGCGGCCCGGCATGAGGATGGTCGAAGCGAGTCCGAAGTGCTGGTTGTTGGCCGCGACAAGATACGCGCCGTTTTCGATCGCCGCGAGATCGACGAGGCTGCCGCGCTCCACCGTGCTCCAGTCGCGCCGGGGCTGACCGTACACGCGCAGACGCGCGAGGCCCCCGTCGGGATAGAGATTCACGCGCAAATGCGTGAACGCGCGCGTATCGCTGACTTCGACGTAGTGGTGCTGGTTGCCCTGCAAGGTCGTCGCCGGTACGATGGTCTGCCAGTCGGCGTTGTCACCGGGCGTCGCGTCGTCGCCCAACTGCGCGTAGCACGCCTCGATCGAAGCCGCCGGCGGGAAGTTGCCCGTGAAATGGCTCGTGTCGAGGTCCAGGCCGTAAATCACGCCCGGGCGCGCGAGGCGCACGATGCAGAAGTCGTGGCCCGTCGTGCGCTTGCGGCGCGTTTCCCAGCCGTCCATCCACTTGCCGTGGTCGTCGTACTTGCCGGGGATAAAGACCGCGGGCTGCGGTTCGAGCATGCGCTCCTTCGGCGCGAAGAACTCGTCGCTCGCGTGGAGCGCGCGAGCACCCAGACGCGGATCGGCGAGGTTCATGTAGCGGCGCGTGAAGGCGGGGGCGTTGGGGTCGAGAGTCGGAATGGCCATGATGGTGTCGTTCGCTGGGGTTGCTCAGTTGATCGAAGGAAAATGTCAGCAGATGCGGTGTGGAAGTTCAGGCGTGCGCGTGCTTGCCGCCGAGCGCACCGTCTTCGCCATGCGCCGTGTCTGCATTGGTGTCGCCTGCCGGCACGTAGAGAAAGCCTTCGTCGAGGTTCAGCACGCGCCTGGCGCGCGCCTTGTCGATGTCGTGCTCCCACACTGCGACCACGACCGTCGCGACGCAGTTGCCGATCAGGTTGGTGAGCGCGCGGGCGATGCCGACGAACCAGTCCACCGGCAGGATCAGCACGAGGCCGAGCACGGGAATCGCGGGAATGGCGGAAAGCGTGGCGGCGAGAATTACGATCGCTGAACCGGGAATGCCGTGCGCGCCCTTCGAGGTGATGAGCGACACCAGCACGACCACGATGAGATCGTGCATCGACAGCGGCGTGTTGGTCGCCTGCGCGATGAAGATCACCGCGAGCGTGAGGTAGATCGAAAAGCCGTCGAGATTGAATGAGTAGCCCGTCGGGATCACAAGACCCACCGTGGAATCCTTCACGCCCATCCATTCGAGCTTGCGCATGATCTGCGGGAGCACGGCGTCGGACGAAGCGGTGCCGAGCACGATCGAGAGTTCTTCGCGCAGGTAGCGGATCAGCTTGAACACGTTGAAGCCCGCCAGCCGCATGACGATGCCGAGCACCACCGCGACGAACACGATGCAACTGGCGTAGAACACGATCACGAGCAGCCCGAGCTGCTTGAGCGAAGCGACGCCGTACGTACCGGTCGTGAACGCGATTGCGCCGAGCACGCCGAGCGGTGCGAGCTTGATGATGAAGCCCATCACCCGGAAGAAGACCTGCGCGAGTTCGTCGATCAGGCTGTTCACGCGCTGCGCCTTCGGGCCGAGCAGCGAGAGCGCGCTGCCGAACAACACCGAGAACACGAGGATCTGCAGGATGTCGCCCTTCGCGAAGGCGTCGAAGGCGGTGTCGGGAATGATCTTCAGCAGGAAGCCCGCAGTGTCCTTCAGGCTCTTGGCGTGCTCGGTGTAGGTCGCGAGCGAGGCGGCGTCGAGCGAGTGCAGATCGACGTTCATGCCGGCGCCCGGACGCGTGACGTACGCGAGCACGGCGCCGATCACGAGCGCGACGGTCGTCATCGCCTCGAAGTACACCACCGACTTGAGGCCCACGCGGCCCACCTTCTTCAGGTCGCCCGCGTGCGCCATGCCGCTCACGACCACGCAGAACACGATAGGCCCGATCACCATCTTGATGAGCTTGAGAAAGCCGTCGCCGAGCGGGCGCAGCGACTGGGCGAAATGGGGAAACACCGCGCCTACCACGATGCCCAGTACGAGGGCGATCACTACGCGGCCAAACAGCGAATTGAAGAACTTCGTCACGACTGTCTCCTACTGAGCAGGGGGGAGCAACCAACTGTTCTGACTGGTCTGACCAGCACCGTTATGGCGGATAGTAGGAAGCCGATATACCGGAGTCAAGGTTGGGAAGCGCGGTGTTTACCCTTGCGCGGTCTGACCAGTTTGCGGGCCGGAGCGCGAAGCCTTATCCCGCGGCGCACGGGCGTTGACGCGATGCACCATGGGTGTGCGCCGGACGGGACTACAATACCGGTCAGACCACGCGAATGCTGCCCGCGCCATCCGATGAAGAACGTTCCGCACACCGTCACCGACGCTGCCATCGCCACGATCCGCGAACGGATCGAGGGCGGCCTGTATCCGGTCGGCAGCCTGCTGCCCGCGCAGCGGCAGCTTTCCGAGGAACTGGCGATCAGCCGCGCGTCGCTGCGCGAAGCGCTCTCGACGCTCGAAGCACTCGGCATGCTGTCGATCCGCGCGGGCAAGGGTGTGTACGTGACGAGCGCGCAGGCCACGACCGCTCACCCGTGGCGTTTCGCCGATCAGTCGTCGCTGCCCGACACCTACCAGATGCGCTACGCGCTCGAAGGCTTCGCCGCGCGCATGGCGGCGCTCGCCATTGGCGACGCCGATGTGACGTGGCTCGAAGCGAATACCGAGGCGCTGCACGAGGCCCTCGCCTGCGAAGAACTCGACGAAGCCGCGCAGCTCGACTTCGAGTTCCACATGCGTATCGTGAATCTCGCGGGCAATGCGGCGATCGAATCGATCCTGCGCAGCAGCGCCGACATCATGAAAGAGAGCCAGCGCATGCCGTTCTACCGGCGCGAGCGCGTGCTCTCCACGCATCGCGAGCACGGCCTGATCGTGGTGGCGCTGAAGGCGCGCGACTCGGCGGCGGCCGGCGAGGCGATCGAGGCGCACATCGCCAATGCGGCACAGCGCGCGGGCGTATACTTCCCTACGCCGCCCGCGTTCGCCGCCGCCTCCCCAAGCGCCATCGAAAAATAAGGACGAAAAAAAACCGCCCGATGGGCGGTTTTTTCAAGCAGCGTAGAGCGTGCTTACTTCGCGTTCGCGAAAGCCACAGCCGTGTCCAGCATGCGGTTCGAGAAGCCCCACTCGTTGTCGTACCAGCTCGACACCTTCACGAGACGGCCCGAGACCTTCGTGAGCGTGGCGTCGAAGGTCGACGATGCCGGGTTGTGGTTGAAGTCGATCGACACCAGCGGTGCGTCGTTGTAGCCCAGGATGCCCTTGAGCGCGCCTTCCGAAGCTTCCTTCATGATGGCGTTGACTTCTTCGACCGTCGTGTCGCGCTTGGCGATGAACGACAGGTCGACGATCGACACGTTGATGGTCGGGACGCGGATCGCGTAGCCGTCCAGCTTGCCGTTCAGTTCCGGCAGCACGAGGCCGACAGCCGAAGCCGCGCCCGTCTTCGTCGGGATCTGGCTGTGCGTGGCCGAGCGAGCGCGGCGCAGGTCTTCGTGGTACACGTCGGTCAGAACCTGGTCGTTCGTGTACGCGTGGATCGTCGTCATCAGGCCGGTTTCGAGGCCGATCTTGTCGTTCAGCGGCTTGACGAGCGGTGCCAGGCAGTTGGTCGTGCACGATGCGTTCGAGATGACCGTGTGTTCGGCCTTCAGCACGTTGTGGTTCACGCCGTAGACGATGGTCGCGTCGACGTCCTTACCGCCCGGCGCCGAGATGATGACCTTCTTTGCGCCGCCCTTCAGGTGCGCGCTCGCCTTTTCCTTGGTCGTGAAGAAGCCCGTGCACTCCATCACGACGTCGACGCCCAGCTCGCCCCACGGCAGTTCGGCCGGGTTGCGGTTGGCCAGCACGCGGATCTTGTCGCCGTTCACGACGAGGTAGTCGCCGTCCACCGTCACTTCACCGGGGAACTTGCCGTGTGCCGTGTCGTATTGCGTCAGATGCGCGTTGGTCTTCGCGTCACCCAGGTCGTTGATCGCAACGATCTGGATGTCGTGCTTCTTGCCGTTCTCGTAGAAGGCGCGAAGCGTGTTACGGCCGATGCGGCCATAGCCATTGATAGCGACGCGAATCGTCATGGTTTATCTCCTAAGGGCTGAAAAATTCTGAAACCAGTGCTGCGCTGGCGTCGACGCCTGGCTGGGGCGGCCTGGCGGGGCGCTCAAGGCAGCGGGCCCGCCAGATCTTGCCGATCAGGCGGGCCCGTTACGCATGCTTAGTTGTCGAGCGCGGCCTTGGCCGTCGCGACGACATGATCGACCGTGAAGCCGAAGTGCTTGAACAGCACGCCAGCCGGGGCCGATTCGCCGAACGTGTCGATGCCGACCACGGCGCCTTCGAGGCCCACGTACTTGCGCCAGAAGTCGGTCACACCGGCTTCGATCGCGACGCGGCGCACGCCCTTGGGCAGCACGCGCTCTCGGTATTCAGCGTCCTGCCTGTCGAACACGTTGGTCGACGGCATGGACACCACGCGGGCGCCGATGCCTTCGCGCTGCAGCGCTTCGACGGCCTTCATCGCCAGTTCGACTTCAGAGCCCGTGGCGATCAGGATGATCTTGCGGCTCGGGATGTCGTCGTTCCAGTCCTTGAGGACGTAACCGCCCTTGGCGATGTTCGCGATCTGGGCATCCGTGCGCTCGTTGAACTGCAGGTTCTGGCGGCTGAAAATGAGGCTCGACGGACCGTGATGCGAAATCGACTCGGTCCAGGCCACCGCGGTTTCCACGGTGTCGGCCGGACGCCAGAGCGTCATGTTCGGGATCAGGCGCAGGCTTGCGACCTGTTCGATCGACTGGTGCGTCGGGCCGTCTTCGCCGAGGCCGATCGAGTCGTGCGTGAACACGAAGATCGACGGGCACTTCATCAGCGCGGCCACGCGCAGCGCGTTGCGGCTGTAGTCCGAGAACGTGAGGAACGTGCCGCCGAACGCCTTGTAGCCGCCGTGCAGGTTCAGGCCGTTGAGCGCCGCGCTCATGCCGAACTCGCGCACGCCGTAGTTGATGTGGTTGCCCCACTGAATGCCGGTCTCGCCGGCCTTGGCGGCGCGCACGGGCTTCGAGGCCTTCCAGTTGGTGAGGTTCGAGCCGGTCAGGTCGGCCGAGCCGCCGAGCAGTTCGGGCAGTGCCGCGGCGAGACCTTCGATGGCCTGCTGCGAAGCCTTGCGCGTGGCGACCGTTTCCTTGCGCGAATCCGCGCCGGCGACGATCGCGGCGGCCTTCTGCGCCCAGTCGGCGGGCAGCTTGTGGGCCATGCGGCGCTCGAACTCGGCGGCTTCGCTCGGGTACTTCGACTTGTATGCGGCGAACTGCTCGTTCCATGCGGCTTCGAACTTCGCACCGGCGTCCTTCGCGTCCCAGTCTGCGTAGACTTCTTGCGGCAGCGTGAACGGTTCCCACTTCCACCCCGCGGCTTCGCGCCACTTGGCAATTTCTTCGGCGCCGAGCGCCGCGCCGTGCACGTCGTGGCCGCCCTGCTTGGTGGGCGCGCCCTTGCCGATGATGGTCTTGCAGCAGATCAGCGTGGGCTTGTCCGAGGCCTTGGCCTTCTGGATGGCCGCGTCGACCGCGTCCACGTCATGGCCGTCCACGTGCGGGATCACGTTCCAGCCATAGGCTTCGAAGCGCTCCGGCGTGTTGTCGTGGAACCAGTTGACCACGTCGCCGTCGATCGAGATGCCGTTGTCGTCGTAGAGCGCGATCAGCTTATTCAGCTTGAGCGTGCCGGCGAGCGAGCAGGCTTCGTGCGAGATGCCTTCCATCAGGCAGCCGTCGCCGAGGAACACATACGTGTGGTGATCGACGATCTTCGCGTCGGCCTTGTTGAACTCCGCTGCGAGCAGCGCTTCGGCCAGCGCCATGCCGACCGAGTTCGCCAGACCCTGGCCGAGCGGGCCCGTGGTCGTCTCGACACCCGGCGTGATGCCGAACTCGGGGTGACCCGGCGTCTTCGAGTGCAGTTGACGGAAGTTCTTCAGTTCCGCCATCGGCAGGTCGTAGCCCGTGAGGTGCAGCAGCGAGTACAGCAGCATCGAGCCGTGGCCGTTCGACAGCACGAAGCGATCGCGGTCGCTCCAGAGCGGGTTCGTCGGGTTATGGCGCAGATGGCGCGACCACAGCGCAACGGCGATCTCGGCCATGCCCATGGGCATGCCGGGGTGACCGGAGTTCGCTTGCTGAACGGCGTCCATGGACAGCGCACGAATAGCGTTGGCCATCAATTGGGTGGTAGCGGGGGAGGCGGAGGACGAGGTCGTCATGTCGAGTCCGGAAGTGTGCAAAAAGCGGCGTGGGCGGCGCAGGTCGCGAACAGCGCAAATTGCGAGGGCAAACTGCGGCGCACACAGCAGCGCGGGAGTCCGGAAGCTCGGCAAATCGCCCGCTCAGGCGCACATGCGGCGCCAGGAGACGCGAAACGGCCGGAGCAAACGGAGAGGGCTGCAAAGCGGAATATTCTAGCAGATCGTGGGGATTATCCCTGGCCATAGGGCGAGGGGTATGCGCCGTGCGCGCCGTCACCCCGCCGTTGTCCTCTCGTTGGCCTTTGCCGCGTTCGAGGTGCGGTTGACACCCCCTATAATGTCTCTGTTGACCCTATTTCTGGGCGATTTTCGCGCGCTCCGGCGCACCGGCAGCGCCTCTCGACCTCCGTGACCGACTCCCTCCTTTTCCATCCTGCGGCAGACGCGCTCTACGGCTTTCCTGGCGCGCGCCGCCTCGCCGCGGCCGATACGCCGTGGCAGCGCATCGAGGTCTGGGACACGCCGCAACTGGGTTGCCTGTTCACGCTGGACGGCCGCCCGATGACCTCCGCCGGCGACGAGTTCATCTATCACGAGTGCATGACGCACCCGGCCGCGCTCACGCATCCCGCGCCGCGCGCGGCGCTCGTGCTGGGCGGCGGCGACGGCGGCGCGGCGCGCCAGTTGTTGCGCCACCGGGACATCGAGCGCATCGTCGTGGCCGAACTGGACCCGGACGTGGTGCGCCTGACGGGCGACTATCTGCCCCAAGTCCGCGGCAACGCCTTCGAAGATCCGCGCGTGGAACTCGTGATCGGCGACGCGGCCGCGTTTGTCGCCTCGGCGCAGGAACGTTTCGACCTTGTCGTATTTGATCTGACACCGCCGGATTCACCGGCTGCCGGGCTCTACACGCCGGCGTTCTATGCCGTGCTCAAGCGCGTGATGAGCGCCGAAGCACTCGTCTCGCTCCATCTGGGCTCGCCGTTCCATCATGCGCAGCGCGTGGGCGCACTGCTTGGCGGACTGCGCGCGGCCTTCGCCGTCGTGCGACCGCTTGCCGCCTACGTGCCGCTCTACGGCTCACTCTGGCTCATGGCGATCGCGAGCGACGCGCTCGACCCCGCCGGCATCGACGAGAGCACGTTGCAGGCGCGCGCAGCCGGGCGGCAGCTCGAGGGCCTGCGCTACTACGACCCGCGACTGCACGCGGCGCTCTTAAAAAGTTCGTGCACAGCCCGCGATAAACTAGGCGAAGTCCTGCAGCTTTAGGGTCCTGCCCGTGGAAAACGGCCAGTCCCAAGCGCTTTTTCATGCGCGCCTTCGCCCGGAGCGGCACGGCGCCTCATTCGAACCGCGAATCTGGAGAGACTCGATGACCGCACCCCGCCCCGCCGGCGTGCCGTGGCTGACCCCGTATCTGACGGTGCGCGACGCACGCGCGTCGATGGACTTCTATCGGGCAGCGCTCGGTTTTGCGGTACGCGACAGCGTGGAGGACGACGGCGCGATCATGCACGTGGAAATGACGTACCACGATCAGCTGATTGTCATGTTTGCGCCGGAGGGCGCATTCGGTTCGACGGCGCGCACCCCCAAAAGCGCACAGAATGTCGCACCGCAATCTTTTTATCTGTATGTCGACGATGTCGACGCGGTTTATGCGCGGGCGCTCGAAGCCGGCGCGAAATCGCTGAGCGAGCCACAGGACCAGTTCTGGGGGGACCGTTTCGCGCAGGTCGAAGACCTCGACGGTTACCGGTGGGCGCTTGCTCGGCACTTGTCCTGATTCAATGAGAAATAGTTCTATGCCCCGCTTTTTCGTCGGCAGCGCCCTGCAATCCGACGAGGTTGTCACCCTTCCCGACGAAGTCACGCGCCATGTCCAGGTGCTGCGCCTGCGACCCGGCGACACCATCGTGCTGTTCAACGGTGTTGGCGGCGAGTACAGCGCCGAGATTCTCGGCATGGAGCGCCGCGACACGCAGGTGCGCATTGGCCCTTACCGCGATTTCGAAGCCGAGCCGCCTTATCGTGTCACGCTCGCGCAGGGCGTTGCCAGCAACGACAAGATGGACTGGCTGATCGAAAAGGCCGTCGAACTGGGAGCGACGAACTTCGTGCCGCTCACCGCCTCGCGCAGCGTCGTGCGCCTTTCAGGCGAGCGCGCCGTGCGCCGCCAGGCGCACTGGCAGCGCATCGTGCAGGCCTCGTGCGAACAATGCGGCCGCAACCGCCTGCCCGACGTCGCGCCCACGCGTGACATCGCCGCGTGGCTCGGCTCCCTGCCCGAGCACCCCGGCGACGGCGAACTGCGCCTGCTGCTCTCGCCGCGCGCCGACGTCGCGTTCTCGACCTTGCCGGTCGAGCCGCCTTCGGGCGAAGTGACGGTGCTGATTGGGCCTGAGGGGGGATTCTCGGAGCAGGAAGAGGAGGCGGCGCTCGGCCACGGCTTCATCGCCGTGGGGCTCGGGCCGCGCGTGCTGCGCACCGAAACGGCGGGCATCGCCGTGCTCGCTGCGCTCGCCGCGCGCTGGGGCGGCTGGTAAGAGGAGCGGATCGAGCGGCGGGTAAAAATGACAAAGCCCGCCTTTCGGCGGGCTTTGTCATTTTCTGTCGCATGCGCGCGACGAAACGTGAGCCGAAGGTCAGGCGAACGAATAAAAAACGCGGAACGGCACCTTGCGCTCGGCCCAGTATTCCGAAGCCTCGCGAAAAACGTCGAGCAGCGTCTCTCGCCCGTCCTTGTCGAACTTCTGGGCGATCGGCAGTCCTTCCAGCACGATCACGAAACCCGGCTGCTCGCCGGCCTTCTGCACCAGATCGGTCAGGCAGTCGTACAAGCCATCGTAGTTCTTGCCGAAATGCTTCGGAAACAGAAACGACGTGGCAATGGTCTCGAGCACTTCCTGCTTGGTTTGCGCATTCGCACAGAACGCATAGAGGAAATGCTCCTGCAGCCGCTGGGCTTCGTCCGAGAGATCCTGAATGCGAAACGCCCGGATCGACTGGACAATATTCGGCTGCACGGTCGAAAACAGGCTCATGGCCCCCTCGTTCGATGAAAGCCCCGCCTCATCCTGGCGCGCCTCGCTGTCTTGCTTCAACTGCATGACGCGCTGGAACAGGTTGCCTTCCCCGGACGCGAACAGATCGCTCGCGACCCGGGGGTCGTGCGCGTAAACGTTATCGCTCATGCCGCTCATCCCGGTGTCAATCAACAATTCGCCTGAAACTGGCGTAGTGGTCGTCGGAGTAGTAACAGTTGTCGGTCCGCTTGCGTGGGCCGCCGCAAACGATGCGCTTGGCACCGCGGTTGTGCGCGCCCGGCGTCGGGACCGTGTACTCGTGATAGTAGCCCCGCCGCTGCGGTGGCAATATCCGCTCAAAATTCCCGAATACGACGCCGTCCTTCTCGTAAGGGAACGGGCCGCCTGCCGCAATCAGGCTCAACGTGCCCACCGCCTCACGCGGAAGTTCGTTGACCGAAATGCTGCTGGGCGAATTACCCGTATCTTCCGGCTGACTCGTGCGCGCCTGAGCGCCACCTGCCGCGAGCGCTACGGTTGCGACCAGCGCCACCGCCGCGGCGCGCCGCAAGCCAGACAAACTGCCGCCGAAACAATGAGTTAGACGAGGCGCCATCCCCTGGTTCCCGCTTCCCTGGTTACGCGTTCGACGACCATGAAAGGTGTAAGGGTATCGCTAATGATGCCTGGAAGCAACGTTAGTCAGGCGAGGACGACCACCGCTTGACTCCGCACAAGGGCCAGACTGGTAAATTTTACAATCTCATTTTGCGCGATTTTGCTCGATCGAGCCGGGTCACGCGAACAAAAAATCGGCGCGCTCGCAGAGCACGCCGATTTATGGAACCACGCCGGCGCCGCCGGCAACCTGCGCGAGCGAGCTTAACGTGCCGCGTTCACGTCTGCGACGAGCAGCGCTGTCATATTGACGATGCGGCGCACCGTGGCGGAAGCCGTCAGCACGTGCACGGGCTTGGCCGCGCCCAGCAGGATCGGCCCGATGGCGATGTTGTTGCCGGCCGCCGTCTTGAGCAGGTTGTAGGAAATGTTCGCCGCGTCGATATTCGGCATGACGAGCAGATTCGCTTCGCCTTCGAGCGTCGACTCGGGCAGGATCTCCTTGCGCAGGTTCGCGTCGATCGCCACGTCGCCGTGCATTTCGCCGTCCACGTGCAGGTCCGGCGCGCGCTCCTGGAGGATTTCGAGCAGGTCCCGCATCTTCTGCGCGCTAGGCGCGTTGCTCGAACCGAAGTTCGAGTGCGAGCACAGCGCGATCTTCGGCTCGATGCCGAAGCGGCGCACTTCCTCGGCCGCCATGATGGTGATTTCCGCGAGCTGCTCCGGCGTCGGGTCGACGTTGACGTGCGTGTCGACGATGAAAATCTGCCGGTTCGGCAGCACGAGCGCGTTCATCGCTGCGTAGACGTTGCAGCCCGCCTTCTTGCCGATCACCTGATCGATGAAGTGCAGGTGGCGGTGCGTCGTGCTGACCGTGCCGCAGATCATGCCGTCGGCTTCGCCCTTTTCCACGAGCATCGAGCCGATCAGCGTGGTGCGGCGGCGCATTTCGAGCTTCGCCATTTGCTGCGTGATGCCCTTGCGCGCCATGAGCTTCGCGTAGCTCTGCCAGAACTCGCGGTAGCGCTCGTCGTGGTCGGTGTTGACGACCGTGTAGTCCTGGCCGGCGTGCAGACGCAGGCCGTAGCGCGCGATGCGCTGCTCGATCACCGAAGGGCGGCCAATCAGGATGGGCTTCGCGAGCTTTTCGTCGACCACGATCTGCACCGCGCGCAGGATGCGCTCCTCTTCGCCCTCGGCGAACACGATGCGCTTCTTCTCCGGCTCCACGGCGCGCGCGAGCTGGAAGATCGGCTTCATGGTCGTGCCGCTGTGGTAGACGAACTGCTGGAGGTGCTGCTCGTAGGCGTCCATGTCCTCGATCGGACGGGTCGCGACGCCCGAGTCCATTGCCGCCTTGGCCACAGCCGGCGCGATCTTGACGATCAGGCGCGGGTCGAAGGGCTTCGGAATCAGATACTCAGGCCCGAACTGCAGATCCTGGATGCCGTAAGCCGTGGCCACGACATCGCTTTGCTCCTGGCGCGCCAGTTCCGCAATCGCGTTCACCGCGGCGATTTCCATTTCGCGCGTGATCGTGGTCGCGCCCGCGTCGAGCGCGCCGCGGAAGATGAACGGGAAGCACAGGACGTTGTTCACCTGGTTCGGGTAATCCGTGCGGCCCGTCGCGAGCACGGCGTCCGGACGCACTTCGAGCGCGAGCTCCGGCAGGATTTCGGGCGTCGGGTTGGCGAGCGCGAGAATGAGCGGCTTGGCCGCCATCTGCTTGACCATGTCCTGCTTGAGCACGCCGCCCGCGGAGAGGCCGAGGAAAATGTCGGCGCCTTCGATCACTTCGGCAAGCGTGCGCGCGTGGGTTTCGCGCGCGAATCGCTCCTTGTCCGGGTCCATCAGCTCGGTGCGGCCCTTGTAAACCACGCCCGCCAGGTCGGTGACGACGATGTTTTCGAGCGGCAGGCCCAGGTCGACGAGCAGGTCCAGACACGCCAGCGCGGCCGCGCCGGCGCCCGAGGCAACCAGCTTCACGTCCTTGATGTCCTTGCCCACGACCTTCAGGCCGTTCGTGAAGGCGGCCGCCACCACGATGGCCGTGCCGTGCTGGTCGTCGTGGAAGACCGGAATCTTCATGCGCTTGCGCGCTTCGCGTTCGACGATGAAGCACTCGGGCGCCTTGATGTCTTCGAGGTTGATGCCGCCGAACGTGGGTTCGAGCGCGGCGATCACGTCGACGAGCTTGTGCGGGTCCGTCTCGTTGAGTTCGATGTCGAACACGTCGATGCCCGCAAACTTCTTGAAGAGCACCGCCTTGCCTTCCATGACCGGCTTCGAGGCGAGCGGCCCGATGTTGCCGAGGCCGAGCACGGCCGTGCCGTTCGACACAACGCCCACGAGGTTGCTGCGCGCCGTGAAGCGCGCGGCGTTGAGCGGATTCTCGACAATTGCCTCGCACGCGAACGCGACGCCCGGCGAGTACGCGAGCGACAGATCACGCTGATTGATCATCTGCTTGGTCGGCGCGATCGCGATTTTCCCGGGGGTGGGGAACTCGTGATAATCGAGGGCGGCTTCGCGAAGCTTGTTCGTAGCGGGATTCGACATGGGAGGCAGGACGTTAGTGCGGATTAGAATGACAACTCGAACGCTAAGTTGACCGATTGTAGCGCCAATCCTTGACAGCATTCCTTTCAGTTCGGGCGCAAGTGCCGCGACCGCGATGGGGGGAAAAGCCATGCCAGGGCGCCCTATGCGGCGACGGCCATACCCCAACTGTCATAACCCTTTCGTCATGCTTTCCGAGTTCTCCCTGATCGACCGATATTTTGCGCGGCGAGCGCGCACGAATACGCAACGCGCCACGCTGGGCATTGGCGACGACTGCGCGCTCATCGCGCCCGCCGCGGGCGAAATGCTGGCCATCTCGACCGACATGCTGGTGGAAGGCCGCCACTTTTTCCCCGACATTGCTCCGCACGCGCTCGGCCACAAGGCGCTCGCCGTGAATCTGTCCGACCTCGCCGCGATGGGTGCGCAGCCGCTCGGCTTCACGCTTGCGTTCGCGCTCCCCAGGGCGGACGAGGACTGGCTAGCTGCGTTCAGTGCGGGACTCTTCGAGCTGGCCGACCGCTTCGACTGCGAACTGATCGGCGGCGATACCACGGCAGGGCCGCTGAACCTGTGCCTGACGGTGTTCGGCTCAGTGCGTCAGGATGCCGCACTTCGGCGCGATGCGGCCCAGGCGGGCGACGACATCTGGGTCTCCGGCACGCCCGGCGACGCGCGCGCGGGCCTCGGCATGATGCGCGGCGAATGGCAGGTGAGCGAGCCCGACGCCGCGCACTTGCGCCGGGCGCTCGAATACCCTGAACCGCGCGTGGCGCTGGGCCTCGCGCTGCGCGGCGTGGCGCGCGCGGCGCTCGACGTATCGGACGGCCTGGCCGGCGACCTGCGCCACATTCTGGAACGCTCGAGCCTCGCCGCGACGATCGACGTCGACGCCCTGCCGCTCTCGCCGGCGCTTGCGCGCCTGCCGCGCGATGTGCAGTTGCAATGCGCGCTTGCGGGAGGCGACGATTACGAACTGTGTTTCTCGGCGGCGCCCGCGCAACGCGACGCGGTCGAGGCGGCGGCGCAACAGGCGGGTGTGCGCGTCACGCGCATCGGTACAATGACTTCCCGCACTTCGCCGCAAGCCGCCCCCGAGATCGCCTGGCGCGACGCGGGTGGCACGCCGCTCAATCTGACGTTGCAAGGTTTCGATCACTTCCATGCAGACTGACCCCACGCCCTCGCCCGCCGGTCAGCCGGCTCCTCCGGCAGGCCCGGCACGCAACGCCGCCACACCCGGCACGGGCGGTCAGCCCGCCGGCCCGCGCCGCGCCGACGCGCCGTTCATGCTCACCCATCCGCTGCACATCG
This sequence comes from Paraburkholderia sp. CNPSo 3281, assembly GCF_024206515.1. Lineage (NCBI taxonomy): Bacteria > Pseudomonadati > Pseudomonadota > Betaproteobacteria > Burkholderiales > Burkholderiaceae > Paraburkholderia > Paraburkholderia sp. CNPSo 3281. Next base: position 188,635 of record NZ_JAMBPS010000002.1, read on the forward strand.
TTTCGCTCGGCTTCGGCTCGGGGCTCTCGCGCCTCGCACCCGGTACGGCCGGCACGCTGTTCGCCTGGGCGGCCTTCGAGGTGCTCAACCGCTACCTCACGGTGACCGAGTGGGGACTGCTGATCTTCTTTGGCTTCTTTGCGGGCATCTGGATCACGGGGTTCACGGCGAAGAAGCTGCGCACGGAGGATCCCTCGGCCATCGTCTGGGACGAGATCGTCGCGTTCTGGCTCGTGCTGCTCATGATCACGCCTGTCGGTTTCGAGGGTCGGCTGTGGGCCTTCGTCGTCTTCCGGTTTTTCGACATGGTGAAGCCGTCGCCCATCCGCTATTTCGACCGGCGCTTCAAGGGCGGCCTCGGCATCATGCTCGACGACATCGTCGCCGCTTTCTTCACGCTGCTCGTCATCGCGCTCTGGCGCATGTCGGTGTAACCCCACCTCGCCGCCACGCCGCCGCCAACCCAACGGATTGCTGCAATGTCTACCGATTCCGTCGTTCACCAACTCGCCATCCGCGTCGGCAACAAGCTGCGCGACGGGCGGCTCATGCTCGCGACCGCCGAGTCCTGCACGGGCGGCATGGTCGCCACCGCCATCACCGACATTTCCGGCAGCAGCGTCTGGTTCGAACGCGGTTTCGTCACCTACTCGAACCAGGCGAAGACCGAGATGATCGGCGTGCCGCCCGAGCTCATCGAAAAGCACGGCGCCGTGAGCGAGCCGGTCGCGCGCGCGATGGCCGAAGGCGCGCTCAGCAACAGCCGGGCACAAGTTTCGCTCGCCATCACCGGCGTCGCTGGACCGGGCGGCGGCACGCCGGAAAAGCCGGTTGGCATGGTGTCGTTCGGCTGGAGCAACCGGCTGCATACGAGCGTCGAGACGCTGGTCTTCAAGGGCGACCGCGAACAGATCCGCGTGCAGGCCGCCGCGCACGCGTTGCGCGGGCTGCTCGCCTTCATCGACGAACAGGAACGCTAAAACCGGCCCGCGCCTCGCTGGCGCGCCGGCCGGGCTCACCAAGGAGGCGCACGCCATGGCAGCCGCGAATACCGCAGTCGAAGAATTGATCCGCCGTTTCGGGCTCGAACCGCACCCCGAAGGCGGCTACTACAGCGAAACCTATCGAGCCGACAAGCTTGTGCGGCGCGACGGCGCAGCCGTCGCAGAGGGCACGCGCGCAGCCTCGACGGCCATCTACTTCCTGCTGGCGGAAGGCGCCTATTCGGCATGGCACCGCATCCGCTCCGACGAGCTCTGGCACTTCTACGCGGGCTCGCCCCTCGAGATTCATTCGATCGACGAACGTGGCGTGCTCTCGACGCGCAAGCTGGGCCACGCGCTCGACCATCCCGGCACCGTGTTCCAGGCGGTCGTGCCGGCCGGACACTGGTTCGCGGCGCGCTGCTGCGATCCTTCGACCTACGCGCTCGTGGGCTGCACGGTGGCGCCTGGGTTCGAGTTCAGCGAGTTCGAGATCGCCGATGCGAACGCGCTCGCCGAAAAATACCCGCTGCATCGATCGATCATCGAATTGTTCGGCAAACCGGCGTCCGTTGCGGCTGCTGCCGCGAAGAAAGATTAGGGGCGCGGCGTCGAGGAGCGCGGATTCGCATGATGCCCAGCTTCGGCCGCCGCAATGGCGCCCCTCCCACTTCGCCGTTCGCAGCGCTCGAAGCGCTCCAGCGCAACCTCAGGCGTGAACGGCGCGTCTTCGCACTGCTGACCGGCCTGCTGATCTTTGCGGCGCTGTGCATGGCCGCTGCCGCGCTCGGCGGCATCGGGTTCAGCGCGCTGCGCGCGCAGGCGCTGGAGGCGAACACGCTCAGTGCGAAGGCCAACGCGCGGCTCGACCGGCTGTACACGCTGCTCGGCAGTGCGGGCGTCGTCCTCGTGCTCGAGACCGCCTCGACATCGACGGCACAGTTGACCGCCGAGCCAACCTCACGCTGCGCGACGACCTTCGAAGGCATGGACGGGTCGCCAGATCTGAGGGCGGTGTGCGAGCACATGGCGGGGGTGCTCGACATCGTCTCGTCCGATGTTCCCATCATGTTGCTACGCGCCGACGGCAGCGCGGCCTATAGCCGTGGTGTCGCGCCCAAGGGGTCGCAATTGCGGCAGGCCGAAGCCGCGCGCACGCTGGCCGATGCCGCGCTCCTGCAGATCACGACGCACGGCCTGGATCCGGTCGCGGCAGCCAGAGGTATCAAGGTCGCCTGGTTCCGCCCACCCGAAGCGCTGGGATTCCCGCCCGATCTCGTGCTCGGTGCGTTGCCGGTGCTCAGGAACGGCACGCTCTACGCGTTCACGATCACCAGCGTCAATCTCGACTCGCTCCTCCTCGCCCCCAGCACCAGCGTCCCGTCGATCCCCCCCACGCTGTTCGGCGCTGACGGCATCATGCTTGCCGGCCCGCTGCCCCCCGCTGGCGCGCAGTATCTCGACCGACTCCTTGCGAACCTTGCCCCCGGCAACTTCCACGTACTGCCCCGCTTCGGCGTCGCGCTGCGCGAAGCGCCGCTCGTGCATGGCTTTGGGCACTTCATGGTGGCGCTGTCGTGGGGCGAGCTCTTCGCGATCACGCGCACACCCGTCATCATCGTCCTGATCCTGACGGCCGCCCTCATTGCCATGCTCACCGTGCTGTCGCGCTACTGGAATCGCCGGATGCTGACGCGTATCTACGACGAAGCCACTCGCGCGCTCGAAGGGGAGTTGCTCAATCATCTGCTCGTGCACGCCACGCCGGTAGGCCTGTGCATCGTCAGGCGCAGCAACTTCGAGATCGTCGTGGCGAACCAGATCGTGCGCAATGTTCTCGGCATCGACGAGCACGCCACGCATTTACCGGGCGCGTTGTGCGTCGAGTTCGAGAAGCACGGGCCGTGGCCTGCCCCAGCGAAACACGAGGACGAGACCACGGTGTATGAGTTGCCGTACTCGCTGGAGCGGCCCGGCAAGGAAGCGCTCCATCTCGCCATCACCTATGCGCCGGCCACGATGAACCACGAAGCCGTCCTGTTCTGCGCGATCGCCGACATGTCGGAGCGTTACGAAGCGGAGCGCCTGCTGCGTGAAGCCAAGCGCATGAGCGACGAAGCCGCACGCGCCAAGGTGAGCTTCTTCGCGGCGATGAGCCACGAGATCCGCACGCCGCTCGCTTCGCTCGTCGGCAATATCGAACTCGTCGCGCGCGGGCCGCTCGCGCCGGAACAGGGCGCGCGCGTGCAGGCCATGCAAAACTCCTCGGCCGAACTGCTGCAGATCGTGAGCGACGTACTCGATTTTTCGAAAATCGACGTGGGTCAGATGAAACTGGTCGAAGAACCTGGCTCGATTGCGGCACTCCTTGTCCGCATCGCGCTCGCCCATGCGCCGCTCGCCGTGCGTCAGCACCTGCCGTTCTATCTCGTGATGGATCGGGCCATTCCGGCGCAGGTTCGCTTCGACGCCGTGCGCGTCGCGCAGATCGCCAACAACCTGCTCAGCAATGCCTTCAAGTTCACCCGCTCCGGGAAGATCGTCCTGCGCGCGCGCTGGGGCGAAGGTGCGCTGGAGATCAGCGTGAGCGACTCCGGCGACGGCATTGCCGAAGACCTCAAGCCACACCTGTTCCAGCCCTTCACGCAAGGCGACGCCCATCGGTTCACGCAAGCGCGCGGCACCGGCCTCGGGCTTTCGATCTGCGCCCGGCTCGCCCAGTTGATGCACGGCCGCGTCGAACTCGACAGCACGCTCGGCGTGGGGACACGCGTGGCCGTCACGCTGCCGCTGCGCCCCGAGGGCGACGCCACGGCTGGCAATGAATGGACGCTGCCCGATGCGCATCCCGCCATCCTGTGCCGCGCGCCGGAGAACCGCGAGTGGCTGGCCAACCTGTTCGACAGCCGCAGCAGCCCGCCGACCTTCCTGAGCCTCGACGCGCCGCTGCATGACGGCACGTTCGACTACCTGCTCGTGACCGACGAGTTCGCCGGCGACGACATCGCTTCGCTCTGGCCCGACAACGCAAAAATCGTATGGCTGCGCCAGGACGGACCGCTCGTCCCGCTCGAACTCGACAGCGGCGCAGTCGTGGTGAGCCTGTACAGTCTCGCGGGCATACGCGCCGCGACGCAGAAGCGGGTTCGCAGCCGTGGGCCGGCCGTCAATGCACAGCAACCCGCGGCGGACCAGAGCGCGACTGATGAGAGTTTCGCATCGCTAACTGTGCTGATCGCCGAGGACAACCGGCTCAATCGCGCCCTGCTGCGCGACCAGTTGCGCATACTCGGCGCCACCGTCATCGAGGCGAAGGACGGCGAGGAGGCGCTGGCGCGACTCGACGAGCGGCCAATGGACCTCGTTCTCACGGATCTGAACATGCCGGCCATGAACGGCTACGCGCTGCTGGACGCCGCGCGCGCCAAGTGCCCTCATCTGCCGATTTACGCGGTAAGTTCGGACGCGCTGCCGGAGCAGATCGCACAAGGGCGCGCGTTGGGCTTTACCGACTACCTCACCAAACCGGTCCCGCTCGCGGAACTCGCCCGCGTGCTGGCCGCGGTGTCGGCGCAGATCAGTGCTGCGCCAAGCGAACGCGCAACCGCGTCAAACGTGACACTCACAGACGACTTCGCAGCAGATCCACAACCCGGGCTGCCCCGCTTCCCGCCGCTGCCGCCCGCGCTCGCCGATATTGTCATCGCACAGGTGGAACACGATATCGCCGATTACGCGCAGATCGCCTCGCAGCGCGACTACGCGCGGATGAGCGAGTGGGCGCACCGCGTGTCCGGCGGACTGGCGGTGCTGGGTCCTTCGATGATCAATGAAGCCTGCCTCGAGTTGCGCGCGACGATGCGCGAAGCGGGCCAGTGGACTGGCGATGTCGGCGAGCTGGCGGCCGCCGTGGCGGCGGAACTCGAAGCACTGCGCTCGCATTCGGGGTAGCCGCGCGGGCGTCGTCAACGTGACGCCCGCGGGAAAAGGCAGTGACGGTAAGGGCGAAACCCGTTCAGGAACGTCTACCTGCCATGGAGCAAACCCATCTCAACGATACGCGTTGATCCGGTCGCGCGTTTCTCTCGCGGCCGTTGCAGCCGCCTGCGCGTAATCCTCGCCCTTGCTCGCGTAGATGATCGCGCGCGACGAGTTGATGAGCATGCCCGCGCCGTTCGCCGTGCGGCCCGCCTTCACGGTGGCCTCGACGTCGCCGCCCTGCGCGCCGATGCCGGGAATCAGCAGCGGCATGTCGCCCACGATGCCGCGCACGGTTTCGATTTCCTTCGGGAACGTCGCGCCCACCACGAGGCCGAGTTCGCCGCTTGCGTTCCATTGGTTCGCAGCAAGGTCCGCCACCACCTGATATAGCGGCTTGCCGCCGGTTTCGAGGAACTGCAGGTCCGAGCCGCCGGGGTTCGACGTGCGGCACAGCACGATCACACCCTTGCCCTTATGCGCGAGCCACGGCTCGATCGAATCGAAGCCCATATACGGATTGACCGTGACGGCGTCGGCCTTGAAGCGCTCGAACGCTTCGCGCGCGTACTGCTCGGCGGTGCTGCCGATGTCGCCGCGCTTGGCGTCGAGAATCACGGGCAGGCCCGGGTGCTTCTCGTGGATGTGCGCGATCAGCGCTTCAAGCTGGTCTTCGGCGCGGTGCGCGGCGAAGTAGGCGATCTGCGGCTTGAACGAGCACGCGTACGCCGCGGTGGCGTCGACGATCTCGCGGCAAAACTCGAAGATCGCGTCGCTGCGGCCGGCCAGCGCGGCGGGAAACTTCGTGGGCTCAGGGTCGAGGCCCACGCACAACAGCGAGCCGGTGCGCTGCCAGGCGGCGCCGAGGGTCTGGATGAAGGAAGTCATGGTGGTTGCTCGCGGCGAGCCAATAAGGGAAAACGGCGCGTATTTTACCCGCCCCGGAAGATGAGGCCGCGTCGCGGCTCCCGAATCGGCCTGGCGCCCGGCGCTCCCGCGAGATGAATCGCCGGAAGAACTGGGCGCGCGTGGCCGACGCGCGCTACGCCCAGCTCACGACCGCCTTACGTCCGTGCGCGCGCGCCCTTGCCGCCTCTCGCGCCCGTGCGGCCGCGCGCGCCGGCGCGGTGCGGGCTCGCTGACGCGCGCATGTCCATGCGCTCCACGGTGAACGAAAAGCGCCGCACGAGCCGCTCGCCATGCGCGAGCACGGTCATGCCGTTCGCATCGCCGCCGCCGCGCAGGTTCACCGCGTTGATCGGATGATCGACGGGTTCGAAGCAGAAGAAGTCTGCGCCGGGAGGCGTGTAGAGCACGTAGTAGTCGGTGTTCGCGCAAATCGAAAGCGAGAGCCTGCGACGCTCCCACACCACTGCCGCGCGCCCGCTCCAGCCGCTGAACGCGTGATTGACGAGTTGCGCAGGCAGCGGATAGGCCACGCCGAACTGCCAGGCGGGCGGCGCGGGCACGTGGCGCACCGGCAGCCAGTCCTGGCCCGAGAGCCACAGGCCGCTCGCGGGCGCCGAAAGCTCGGTGCTCGTGTCGCGCGCAAGAAACGGATGCACGCCAAGGCCGAACGGCAGCGCCTCGCGGCCCGTATTCTCCACTTCCAGCGTCATCGCGAGCGTCGCGCCGTCGAGCGCATAGGTGAGCGCTGCGCGGTACGAATACGGTTCACCGTCGCTGCGATCGAGCACGAGGCGCACGTTCTCGCGATCGGCGCTTTCGATGCTCCAGGGCGCGAGCCAGCCGTCGCCGTGAATCGGCAGCGGTTCGCTTGCGCGATTGCGCGGCACTTCGATATCGCGGCCGCCAAAGTGAAAACGCCCTGCGCCGATGCGGTTCGAGTACGGCAGCAGCGGGTAGCACGCAAGTTCGTTCGGGTCCATGCGCGCGCTCACGCGCTCGCAACGGCGAAACACGGGCTCGAACGCGCCTTCGCTGCGCCAGTCGAAACGCGTGATCCCGCCGCCCAGTTGGGGCGCGACGTCGAGCCTCAGATACGCGTTCGCGAGCGTCACGCATGCCACATCGCTCGAACCCGCCGCGCCGATCGCAACCGCCGAAGTGCTCGGCCCCGGCAATACCGGATGCGTGGCAGCTTCGAGCCGCGCGCGGCGTGCGGCGGCAGCTGGTGACACAACCGGTGACACAACCGGTGAGACAGACGGAGCGGATGCAGCGGTGGGCGGCACGCTTGCAGCAGCGGCGCCTGCAGAAACGGTGGAACGGGTAGGTCGACGCACAGCGGAATTCGCGACGCTCATAAGATGCTCCTCGAGAGGCATGTTTGATTGCCGCCGCAAAAGGCGGCTCACCGGAGGCCTGTCGACACCGCGCTTGCGCACGGGCCTGTGGCCGCTTCTTGTGTTCGCCCTTCTAGTGGTACTGGCAAAGCCAACTGCACACTATCGATCGACTGCATCTGTTGCCGAACTGCAACGACTGTCCGTCTCTTCATGCCGCCTGCCGCCAGCGGCAACTTGCACGGTTCGCGCGCGCATATCGTCTGATGAACATCCACGCGCGCCCTTGTGCAAGCGCCTGATACACCGGACTCAAGCGCGCCTGCGCCCCTGAAACCGCGGTTCTTCAAGGCCCTGGCGGCCAATTCGAACCGAAAACACGCCGCCTGCATGCGGCTCGCGCGCGAGGGCCTCCTCCTCCATTTCCTCGCGCGCGCTCGTGACATAAAGCGTGTCCAGAAGCGCACCGCCGAGCGTAACGCAGCTTGGCTGCGCTGTGGGAATCTTTACGCGCTCGGTTTCGACGCCGTCGGCGCCATAACGCACCACGCGCTCGCCGCCCCACTGCGCGTTCCAGAGGCCGCCTTCCGCGTCGACGGTCGAGCCGTCCGGCACGCCGGTGTCGTCGGTGAGCGTGACGAAGGTACGCTCGTTTGCAATCATTCCGTCGGCGCCGTAGTCGCAGGCGCGAATCTCGCGCGTGAGCGTATCGGTGTAGTACATCGTCGATCCGTCCGGGCTGAACGCGATGCTGTTCGAGATCGCGGGCGCGGGCAGCGGTAGACGTTCGAGCGTGAGATCGTGGTTCAGACGATAGAAACCGCCGATGGCTTGCCTCGGCGTTCCCTCATACTTCGTGCCGAACACGAAGCGGCCCTGGCGGTCGCAGCGTCCGTCGTTCAGGCGCGTCGGCACGCCGGGTTCGACTTCGACGATGGTTTCGATCGCGCCCGTCTCCAGGTCGAAGAACGCCAGTTGCGAGGCGAGGCCGAGGAGCAGCGTGCGCTCGTCTTCGCACAGCGCGAAGCATGCGAGGCGCTCGGGCATCTCCCACGTGACGTGTTTGGCGCCGGACGCATTGGCGTCGTAGCATTGCAGGCGTTTGCCCGAAATATCGACCCAATAGAGCCGGCCGCTGCGCGCGCACCACGTCGCGCCTTCGCCCAGCTCGCATTTCGCGTGGACGAGCAGTTCCGCCACCACGTCGTCCGCGCTCATGCCCAGCCTCCGTCAACGACGATGTCCTGCGATGTGATCATGCGGCTGTCGTCTGCGGCGAGGAAGAGCGCCATGCGCGCGAGGTCTGCGGGCAGCAGCTCCGCGTCGATGCACTGGCCGCGCTTGATGGACTCGCGGCCTTCGTCGGTGAGCCACAGGCGGCGCTGCTTCTCAGTCATCACCCAGCCCGGCACGAGCGAATTCACGCGGATGCCGTACGGGCCGAGGTCTCTCGCGAGACCGCGCGTGAGACCCTGCACCGCCGACTTGCTCATCGTGTAGACCGGCATTTCCGACTGCTTGAGCATCCAGCTGATCGAGCCCAGATTGATGATCGAGCCCGCGCGTGCGGCCTTCATGTCCTCCGCCACGGCCTGCGCGGCGAACAGCTGATGCCGCAGGTTCACGGCCACGCCAGCGTCGAACGACTCGGGCGTGACTTCGGCCAGCGTATGGCGTTTGTCGTTGGCCGCGTTGTTCACGAGCACTTCGATTAGGCCGAGCGCCGCCTTCACATCGGCGATGGCGGCGCGCAGCGCCGAGATATCGGTGAGATCGGCATTGGCGAAGAGCGGCTTGTGGCGCGAATCGCCGAGTTCGTCGGCGAGCGCCTGGCCCGCGCTCGCGTCGATGTCGAAGAACGCCACGCGCGCGCCCTGCGCGGCGAAGTGCTCGACGAACGACGCGCCGATGCCGGTCGCGCCCCCCGTGATTAGCACCACCCGGTCGGTCAGGCTCGGATAGCGCGCGTAGTTTTCGTGCGCGTGGCGCGTGAGCGCGTTAGCGGGCGAATTTGCGTTGAGCGACATCGTTTTGGTTTCCTTATGAAACTGTCAGCAAACTCAATCGCGTGCGCCGCGGTTCTTGAGCTGGTCGAGCAGCACCGCCGCGAGCAGGATCGCGCCGCGCACGAGGTACTGGTAGAACGCGTCGATGTTGAGCAGGTTCATGACGTTCTCGACCGTGCCCATGATCAGCACGCCGATCACCACACCCGAGATCGTCGCGCGGCCGCCCAGCAGCGAGACGCCGCCCAGCACGCACGCTGAGATCACGTTCAGCTCGAAGCCTTCGGCCGCATTCGGCTGACCCGACGTGATACGCGAGGCGAGAATCACGCCCGCGAGCGCCGTGACCGCGCCCTGGATCAGGAAGATCCACACACGCGTGCGCTCGACCTTGATACCGGCGAGACGCGACGCTTCCGGATTGCCGCCGATGGCGAGCGTATTGCGCCCGTACACCGTCTGATTGAGCATCACGCCGAACACGATGAAGCAGATGAGCGTGACCCAGATCGGCAGTTGCACGCCAAAAAGCGAGGCCGTGCCCATGGCGATGAACGTGTCCGACGACACACCCACGGCCTGGCCGTGCGAGACGATGAAGCCGAGGCCGCGCACGATTTCCATCGTGGCGAGCGTGGTGATCAGCGCGTTGATGCGCAGATACGCGATCACCGCGCCGTTCACGAAGCCGATCGTGGCACCCGCCGCAACGGCCGCGACGATAGCGAGGAACGTGTTGTTCGTCGCGTTGAGCACCATCGCACAGAGCACGCCCGCGAATGCGACGATCGAGCCCACGGAAAGGTCGAAGTCGCGCGAGGCGAGACAGAACATCATCGTGCAGGCCACCATGCCGATCTGCGAGACCGACAGTGCGAGGCCGAGCATGTTCTCGATCGAGAAGAAGTGATCGACGGTCAGCGACATCACGATGAACATGATCGCGAAGATCACGATCAGGCTGTACTCGGTGATCTGCTGCCACCACTTCTGCTTGTCGGTGGGACTCGGAATCAGTGCGTCGGCGACGCTCTTGGCGGCGCTGTTGGCAGACTCCGCCGCCAGGTTTTCTCTTGCTTGCATTTCAGTCACTCCTCCCCGTCCACTCATGCGGCCCTGGCCTGCGTGCGCTTGGGCAGCGCGAGGTCAAGCACCGCGTGTTCGCTCGCCGCGCTGCGCGGCAACTCGCCCGATATACGGCCTTCGCGCATCACCACGATGCGATCCGACACGCCGAGCACTTCCGGCAACTCCGACGACACCATCACGATCGCGCAGCCGCGCGCGGCGAGCTGATAGATCACGTTGTAGATTTCATGCTTCGCGCCGACGTCGATGCCGCGCGTCGGTTCGTCGAGAATCACGACCTTCAGGTCGGGCTCGGCGAGCCAGCGCGAAAGAATCGCTTTCTGCTGGTTGCCACCCGAGAGAAAGCGGATTTTCTGGCGGCGGCTCGGCGTCTTGATCTTCAGCAGCTTGATGAAGCGGTCCGCCGTTTCCGCCTCTTTCTTGCGGTCGAGGAACATGCCCGCACGCAGAAAGTGCCGACGGCAACTGATGTTGATGTTCTCCGAAACCGTCGCCATCGCAACGATGCCCTGCTCCTTGCGGTCTTCCGGGCACAGCACGATGCCGTGGCGAATCGCGTCGCTTGCGCTCTTTACGCGAATGGTCTTGCCGTCCAGCTCGATCTCGCCCGCGCGCCGCTTGTGCGTACCGTAGATGAGCTGCATCAGCTCGCTGCGCCCCGCGCCCACGAGCCCGAAGAAACCGACGATCTCGCCTGCCTTCACCTCGAAGCTCGCCGCCTCGTTGAGCGGATGCCCTTCCACGCCGCGCACGGCGAAGCGCACGCCGCCGTGCTCGCGCGGCGAATAGTTGTAGATGTCGCTGATTTCGCGGCCCACCATTTCGGCCACGAGCGTTTCGCGCTTCACCTCTTCGAGCTTCTCGTGCGAGGCGACCTTGCGGCCGTCGCGGAAGATCGTGCAGGCATTGCACAGCTCGTAGATCTCGTCCATGCGGTGCGAGATGTAGATGAGCGCGCGATTGTCGGCGCGCAGCTCGCGCACGAGCTTGAACAGCACCTCGGTCTCGCGGTGCGAGAGCGAGCTGGTCGGCTCGTCGAGCGCGATCACGCGCGCGTTGCGCAGCAGCGCCTTGCAGATTTCCACCATCTGGCGCTGCGCGATGGAGAGCTTGCGCAGTTTCGCGGCCGGATCGAGATCCACGCCCATCGCAGCAAGACGTTCGCGCACGAACTTGCGCGCCTCGCCGCGCTTCACCCAGCCGAGCGCATTGGGCAACGCGCCGAGCAGCAAGTTTTCCGCGACGGTCAGGTCAGGCACGTACTGCAGTTCCTGGTGAATCACCGCGATGCCCGCGCCAATCGAGGCCGCCGCATCGGAGAAGTGCACGTCGTTGCCGTCCATCAGGATGCGGCCGGAATCGGGCTGATACTCGCCGCCGAGAATCTTGAGGAGCGTGGACTTGCCCGCCCCGTTCTCGCCCATGAGGCCATGCACTTCGCCTGCGTTCACCTCGAACGACACGCCGTCGAGCGCACGCACGCCTGGGAACACCTTGCCGATATTGTCAAAACGCAGTGTCGCTGACACTTCGGTTTCCTCTCATTCGATACGCTGCGGGCGCGGCCTTCACGCCCTTCATACCCGTCGGCCTTGCCGGCCGCCCCGCAGCGGGAAACACCCTAAACCACTTCTATCCAGCGCTTACTTCGAAGCGAGACCCATCTGCTGACGCACGCTCTCCACGTTGTCGCGCGTGGCCAGCATGCCGGTCGTCAGCGTGAGCAGCGGCGGTTCCTTGCCTTGCGTGATCCACGTGTACATCAGGTCCGAGGTTTCCTCGCCGTGGCGCTTCGGGCTGATGATGACGGTGCCGTAGAAGCCAGTCGGCTGCGGCTTCTTGAACTCGTTGAGCGCCGAGTCCGAGCCGCCGATGCCGATGCCGATCATGTTGTCGGCCTTGAAGCCACGGCCTTCCGCCGCGCGCACCGTGCCGAGCACGGCTTCGTCGTTCAGGCCGTAGGCCACCCAGTGCTTGTACTGCGGGTTCTTCGTGAGCGCGATGTTGGCGGCGTTGAAGGCGTTTTCCGTGTCCGTCTTGGCCTGCGGCGCGGCAATGATGTTCGCCTTCGGGAAGCCCGCGGCCACGAGCGCGTCGGTCGCGCCGCTCGTACGGTCATGCGCCGTCGGCAACTGCTCGTAGGTCACGTCGATGGCGCCGACGTCCTTCATGTCCCAGCCGCGCTTCTTGATTTCGGCGGCGATGCCGTCACCGACCTGCTTGCCGATGTTGTACGCCGAGATGCCCATGTGCGGCACCGACTCGATCGGCTTGCCCGCGCCATCCACGAGGCGGTCGTCCACCGTCATCATCTTGAGGTTGTCGGCCTTGGCCTTGGCAACGATGCCCGGTCCGAGCTTCACGTCAGGCGTGCAGATGATGAAGCCCTGTGCCTTTTGTGCGGCCAGGTTGTCGATCGCGCTCATGACCTTCTCACCCGAGGGCGCGCCGATCTTTACCAGCGTGAAGCCCTTTTCCTTCGCGGCCGTTTCCGCGAACTTCCATTCGTCCTGGAACCACGGCTCTTCGGGCTGCTTCACGAGGAAGCCGATCTTCACCTGGTCGGCGGCCTGCGCGACGGGCGCTTGCGCGAACATGGCAGTGGCGGCTGCAGCCACCAGCGTCAGAAAGATGCGTCGTTGCATGTTGCTAGTCTCCTGTCTTCTTCAGTCACGGGAAGGGTATCGGCCGCCTCTTCTTTTACCCGCCGATGCGCGCGGCCAGCGCTCCGGCGGATTCCTGCGTATTCGTTCTAACCTCGCGTTCCTTCGTGCTGCGAATTACTTTTTCAATGCCCTCATTCGTGATGGAGCGCCGTGCGGCCGCCATCTATCGTGATACAGCTCGCGTTGATGAACGGCGCTTCGTCCGAGGCGAGGAATACCGCAGTCATCGCGACTTCCTCCGGGCGGCCGATGCGTTTCATCGGCGGCAAGTCGAGCGTGGCCTTGCGCGCCGCTTCCGGATCGGGCTGCGCGTTCCACCAGTCGTGCGTGAGCTGCGTTTCGATGTAACCCGGCGCGATGGCGTTCACGCGCACGTTCTTCGGCGCGTACTCGATGCCGAGCGCACGCGTGAGCCCGATTACGCCGTGCTTCGCCACCGGGTACGGGAAGCAGCCCGGAATGATCTGGAATGCGTGCGTCGAAGCGATGTTGATGATGCTGCCCGCGCGGCGCTCCACCATGCCCGGCAGCACCGCGCGGCAGCCGTTCCACACGCCGTCCAGATCGACGGCGAAGCAGCGGCGCCAGTCGTCGTCGGTCATCGTCAGCGGGTCGGCGAACACGTTGATGCCGGCATTGTTCACGAGCACGTCGACCGGGCCGAAGGCGCGTTGCGCTTCTTCCACGGCGGCGCGCAGCGAGGCGGGCTGCGTCACGTCGGTTTGGACGGCGAGCGTTCGCGCGCCTTCGCATGCGTTCGCAATCTCGCGCGCCGTCGCAACGGCCGTCGCGCCGTCCAGTTCCGCGAGCACGACGGCGGCGCCCTCGGCCGCGAACGCGCGCGCGATCGCCGCGCCGATGCCGCGTCCGGCGCCGGTTACGAGCGCGACCTTGCCCGCGAGGCGATTCACTTCTGCGCTCCTTGCACAGCTTTCCAGCCTTCGATGAAGGCCAGCGCGTTCGCGCGCGTGGCCGCCGCGTCCTGACCCGGCTTGTAGAGCGCGGAGCCGAGGCCGAAGCCGCTCGCGCCCGCGGCCAGCTGCGGGCCCATGTTGTCCGGCTTCACGCCGCCCACGGGCAGCAGGGGCACGATCGGCGGAATCACGGCGCGCCATGCCTTCGTGACGGCCGGCCCGAGCTGCTCGGCGGGGAACATCTTGAGCGCGTCGGCGCCGTGCTTGAGCGCCGCGAAGGCTTCGGTCGGCGTGGCGACGCCGGGTACGCAAGCGAGGCCCTGGAGCTTGGCGGCGAGGATCACGTCGGTGTCGGCGTGCGGCATCACGATCAGTTCGCCACCCGCTTCGCGCACGTCGCGCACGCGCTCAGTGGTGAGTACGGTGCCCGCGCCGATCAGCGCGTCGTCGGGCAGCGCCTGGCGCAATGCCGCGATGCTGTCGAACGGCTGCGGCGAATTGAGCGGCACTTCGATCATCCGGAAGCCCGCGTCGTAGAGCGCGCGGCCATGCTCGGCGGCCTCGGCGGGCTTGATGCCGCGCACGATCGCGACCATGCCGCACGCGCCGAACGCGGCGACGAAGCCGGCGTGTGGCGTGTACGGGGCGGGCAGGTTCAGTTCGGGTTCCATGTCGGCTTCCTGTTGCTTGGCTTCGTGTCTGGTTCGGTTCAGCGGGTTTGCAGCGGGTTCGCAGCGGGTTCGGTTGATCGGCACGCGTTTAGCGCGGCGCGACGAGCCCGGCCTGCACGGCGATGCGCCAAAGTCCGTGTTCGGTCGCCTGACGCACGAGATGCGCGCCGCTGCATCCGAATGCGGCAAGCGCCATGCGGTAACGCTCGCATAACGCCTCGGCGCCGATCAGCTGCGGCGCGCAGCCGGCGAGCGCCACGTCGCGCCGCGCCAGCGCCGCTTCGAGGCCCGCCAGCTCGTGCCCGATCACGAGGCCCGAGAGATAGTCGGGCTGCTCGTCGGCGGCGAGCTGGGCCGTGAGGCCGAGCGTGCGCGTGCTGAACGCCGTGGCCAGCAGTCCGACGCAGCCCTGCTCGCGCGCCACGCCCACGCCGCGCAGGAACGCTGCGGTGTCGGGCTCGACGGGATGCTTCATCGTGCGGCCGAGGATCGTATGCGCGCACAGCGCCGCGTAGACCTCGCCCGTCATGAAGGTATAGAAGCGCGCGATGCGCTCGCCCTCCACCACTACCCATTTCGCGTGGGTGCCGGGCAGTCCGACGAGCGCCGTTTGCGGCTCAGACTCGTCGCCCGTTGCCCCAAGCGCGCCAAAAATTTGCGTTTCCTCGCCGCGCATCACGTTGGGCAGCGCACCCGGCTCCAGCACGCCCGGCACCACGGCGACTTCGGCGCCGCACGCGGCGCTCACGCGCACGATGCCGGCCACCAGCGCCTGGGCGCTCGCGGGCGTTTCGACGTAAGGCGCCTGCACCCAGCCCTGGGCGCTGCCGACCATCCCCGCGGCCAGCACCGGTAGCGAGGGCGTTTGCGCGAGCCACACGCCGCACGCTTCGTCGAAGGCGGCGTCGAACCCGCCTTCTTCGGCGGGCACGGGCAGGTTCATGATCCCCGCCGTCGAAACGCGCGTGGCGATCACCTTGCCCGCCGCATCGAACAGATACGCGCGCAGCGAGGTCGTGCCCCAGTCGAGCGCGATGAGCGCGGCTTCGCGAGCGGTCGCAGCGTCGCTGGCCGCGCCGCTTACAGGCTTCTCGCGTGCTTTCATCGACGAATCCTGCGCGTGGTGGGCTGCGGCGCACGCCAGCCCAGTTCCTGCGAAATCGCGCGCGCCTCGCGCTGCACGACTGGAATCAGTTCGTCCATGCGCTCGAGCGGCATGTAGGGAATCGTGCTCGCCACCGAAAGCGCCGCCACGATCGCGCCGGAAGCGTCGCGCACCGGCGCCGCCACGCAGCGGATCGAAATTTCGTTCTCCTCCAGATCGAACGTGTACCCGCCCGCCGAGTAAGTCGCCATGCGCTTGAGGAAGGTATCGGGTTCGAGACTGTGATCGGGACGGAAGCTCACGCCCGCGAGCGTGCGGCGCGACGCGTCGAACAGGTCGCGCCACGATTGCGGGGCGAGGTCGAGCATCATTGCCTTGCCGATGCCCGTGGACGCGAGCGGCATGCGGTGCCCCACGCGCGAGCGCATTTCGAGGCCCCGCTGGCCGGGAATCTTGTCGATGTACAGCACGTCGTCGCCGTCGCGCACGCCGAGGTGGATCGTATCGAGCGTTTCGTCGGCGAGCGCCTGCAGATGCGGCCGCGCAACGGCCGTGAGCGGCATCTGCTCGAGCGCGATGGTGCCGAGTTCGATGAGCTTCGGCCCGAGCAGGTAGCCGCCCTGCACCTGGCGCAGGTAGCGCGCCTGCACGAGGCTCGAAACGAGACGGTGCGTGGTGCTGCGCGTCGTGCCGAGCACCGCGCCGAACGAGCGCAGGTCGCGCACGCCGGCGGCGGCCGCTTCGAGGATCGCGAGGCCGCGCAGGAGCGTCTGGGTGCCGGCCTGCTGCATCGAGCCGTCGAGCAACGTGCTCGCGACGCCGATTTCATCGGTGGCGGGGCGGGCTTTGGGCTGCGCTTGCGCGGAGGTTGCCGCGGCGTTTTGCACGGGCGCGGCCTCGTCGGGGAGATTCGCGGCGAGTGTGGAAGACATCGCTTTGTTCATGGCGAGGGCGATGAAAGGAGACGATCGAAAGGCGCGTGCCGTCAGGCGGCGCGCGAACCGTGCTTCGGGAGACGGCCCGGCGCGTGGGCGGCCGGTACTCGGACAGGTAGCGGCGGGCGGCGCGTGGCCGCGCAAAGCGCTGGCTGAAGCATGGCGAACGTCTCCTTTGCGGTCCGGTTCGCTCCGCGTCTTGCGCGTGCGCCGGATTTATCTGGGTCTGCCGACGATGTTTGCCGCGCGGTGCAGTCGCGGCTTATCGGATGGACTGGATTGTAGGCAGGTTTTTTCGAGTTCTCCAATATGTGATTGGGTCGCTCATATATTGGGAAATTTGACCAACCATCCCGTATCGGCTGATCGGCTTAATGAGGGACGGAAGCTGTTCTCGTCGAACTGCGCATCGCCGCCGCCCCTCGCGACGGCGGCACGCAAGAAAAAACGGCTGCCGGATAACTCCGGCAGCCGCTTCCTGTCACGCAACGAGCAACCGCGCTGCGCCCTTACTTCCCGGCCGGCGCCTTGTAAGCCACGCAGTCGACTTCGACCTTGCAGTCCACCACCATGCTCGACTGCACGCAAGCGCGCGCCGGCGGATGCTCGCCGAAGTACTCGCGGAACACCTTGTTGAACGAGGTGAAGTCACGCGCGTCGTCGAGCCACACGCCGCAGCGCACCACGTGCTCCGCGCCATAGCCCGCTTCCTTCAGGATCGCGAAAAGATTCTGGATGGCCTTGTGCGACTGCTCGACGATACCGCCGCTGATCACCTCGCCGCCTTCCATCGGCGTTTGGCCAGAGACGTACAGCCAGCCATCGGCTTCCACGGCACGCGCGAACGGCAGATGTTGTCCGCCCTGGCCCTTGCCGCCTTCCGCTCCAATTCGTTTCATCGTTTGCTCCTTTGAGATCGTGCGGCGCGCGCAGCTTTTTGGGCCACGTGCGCCGGGTGTCGAAATTCGATAGATAAAGCCTGTTTAAAAGGCAGTCGCCTCGGCCTGCGCCTCGCGTTTGCCGCGCGCGACGAAATGGCCCGCGCGCTCGCCCGTGGGCTGCCCGTCGCGGTACGAAAGCACGCCATTCACCCACACTGCGTCGATGCCCTCTGCCACCTGCTGCGGCTTCTCGAAGGTCGCCGCGTCGCGCACGCGGGCGGGGTCGAACAGCACGAGGTCGGCGTGCCAGCCCACATGCACCTCGCCGCGCTGCGAAAGACCGAAGCGCCGCGCCGAAAGGCCTGTCATCTTGCGCACCGCTTCTTCGAGCGGCAGCAAGGCCGCGTCGCGCGCGTAGTGCCCGAGCACGCGCGGAAACGCGCCCCACAGGCGCGGATGCGGCAGCGGATCGTTGGGCAGTCCATCCGAGCCGACCATGGTGGCCGGATGCGAAAGAATGCGGCGCACGTCGTCTTCGGACATGTTGTGGTACACGGCGCCCGCCGGCTGCAGACGCTTGCCTGCTTCCTGCTGCGACACGCCCCACTCGGCCGCGATGTCCTTGATGAGCTTGCCCGCCTGCTCCGGGTGCGGCGTGGACCACGTGATCGTGATGTCGATGTCGCCCGTCACCTGCTTGAGATCCAGCGTCGAAGAGCTGCGGCTATACGGATAGCAGTCGCAACCGACCGGCTGATACTTGCGCGCGCTTTCGAGCGACGCGAGCACCTCCGTGCTGCGCCCCCAGTTGGAAGGGCCCGCGCATTTCAGATGCGAGATCACCACCGGCACGCGCGCATGCTGGCCGATGTGGTACGCCTCGTTCATCGCTTCGAGAATCGCGTCGAACTCCGTGCGCATGTGCGTCGTGTAGAGCGCGCCGGCGGCGGCAAGCGGCTGGGCAAGCGAGGCGACCTCTTCGGTCGATGCCTCGAACGCCGAACCGTACGCGAGGCCCGTGGAAAGGCCGAGCGCGCCGTGCGCGAGCGCGTCTTCGAGTTGCGCGCGCATGGCCGCGATCTCGTCGCCGGTGGCGGCGCGCTTCAGGTCGTTCATGTGGTTGTTGCGCAGGGCCGTATGGCCGATCAGCGCGCCCACGTTCACGGCAGGCCGCGCTGCGTTGACCGCGTCGACGTACGCGGTGAAAGTCGGGTAGCTGAACGCGTCGCGCTCGCCGAGCAGGTTCATCGGGTCTGGCGGATCGCCCTTGAGCGTCACCGGCGACGCGCTGATCCCGCAGTTGCCGACCACCACCGTCGTCACACCCTGGCTGATCTTGGGCAGCATTTGCGGCGCGCGGATCACGTGCGTATCGTCGTGCGTATGGACGTCGATGAAACCCGGCGCGAGCGCGCGCCCGTTGGCCTCGATCACCTCTTCCGCGAGCCAGTTCGACAGGTTGCCGATTGCGACGATGCGTCCGTCGCGCAGCGCCACGTCGCGCTCGACGGGCGGCGCGCCGGTACCGTCGTAAAGCATGGCGCCGACGATCAGCGTGTCGGCGGCTTCGGGGTGCGAATGCATACGCGTCTCCTCAGGATGGCTCTTAGTCACCGAGCGGCTGGCGTTCGCCGCCGCCGCGATGCGCGTCCAGCGTGTGCTTCATGCGGCGCAGCAACTCGCGGCTTTCTTCGGGTTGCGCGAGCGCCAGCTCGGTCACGAGCACGTCGAGTGCCATCATCATCGCGTAACGTGACGACGACGGCTTGTAGATGAAATCGGTCTCGCTCGCGACGATCGGCACGAGCCAGTCGGCGAGCGCGGCGAGCGGCGAGGCCGGCGCGGTGAGCGCGACGAGCTTCGCGCCGTAGTCGCGCGCGATGCGACACGCGTCGACGAGTTCGGGCACGCGCCCTGTTACGGAAAGCGCGACGACCACGTCTTCGGGCGAGAGCGTGCTCGCCACCATGCGCTGCAGCAAGCTGTCCTGGTACGAAGCCACCGGACGGCCAAGGCGCACCAGGCGAAAGCGCATTTCGTCGGCGAGCGCGCTCGAGCCGCCGCCCATGCCGAACACGTAGATCATGCGGGCCTGCGCCAGCGTCGCGGCGACCTGCGCTAACGGCGCCTGGCAAAGCAGCTCGTGGTTGCGCGCGAGCGCCGTGTGAATTTCGTCGTAGACGCGCGTGGCGAGCGGTTCGGCTTCGCCATTGGCATTAGCATTGGCGGCGCGCGGCTTGCCCTCGCCTTCGGAGGCGCCGGCGGGGCCGCCGCGCAGGAAGCGATCGCCCACGGCGGCCGCCTGGGCGAGCCGCAGCTTGAGTTCGCGCACGTCGTGGCAGCCCACCGCCTTCGCAAAGCGCGTAACGGAGGCAACGCTCACGCCCGCGCGCTGCGCCAGCTCGCCGATGCTCGCGCGCGCGGCGCGGGCAAGATCGTCGAGAATCAGCGCGGCCACGTCGCGCTCGGCCGGACGCAATTCGGGCACGCTTTGCGCAATACGCGCGACGATGTCGAAGCGGGCCGGATCGGCGGCGGTGTTCATTGCAGGGGGTCTGTTAATAAATAACAATTCACGAAGCGATGTTACTTTGTGTACTATCTCCGAGTCAACGCTGGTTCGTAAGACTCCGGCGCAGCTGGGACGCATGAAGCATATGGAGCGAAGGGAAATGAAAGTTACAAACTATCAGAGCGCAACGATCGACCCGAACAGCAAGGGCCTCGGCAACGTACCGGGCGCGAGCGTGCCGCTCGGGGACGCAGGGCGCCTCGAATGGAATTTACTCGAAGAAGACGTGAGCCTGCCCGCTGCGGTGCTTTACGCCGACCGCGTCGAGCACAACCTCAAGTGGATGCAGGACTTCGTCACGCGCTATGGCGTGAAGCTCGCCCCGCACGGCAAGACGACGATGGCGCCGCAGCTCTTTCGCCGCCAGATCGAAACAGGCGCGTGGGGCATCACGCTCGCCACGGCGCACCAGACGCGCGCCGCCTACCGCGGCGGCATCTCGCGCGTACTGATGGCGAACCAGCTCGTAGGCCGCCGCAACATGGCGATCATCGCCGAGCTGCTCAGCGACGCGAGCTTCGAGTTTTTCTGCCTCGTCGATTCGGTGGAAGGCGTGGAGCACCTGGGCGAGTTCTTCCGCGCGTCGGGCCGCACGCTGCAGGTGCTGCTCGAACTGGGCGTGCCGCGCGGCCGCACGGGCGTGCGCGACGCCGACACGCGCAACGCCGTGCTCGCGGCGATCGCGCGCTATCCCGACTCGCTCAAGCTGGCGGGCGTGGAAATCTACGAGGGCATCCTCAAGGAAGAAAGCGAAGTACGCACTTTCCTGCGCGACGCGCTGAACGTCACCCAGGAACTGGCCGCCGCCGGTCGCTTCGCGCGCACGCCCGCGCTGCTTTCGGGCGCGGGCTCGGCCTGGTACGACATCGTCGCGGAAGAGTTCGCGCCGGCCACGCAGGCAGGCACGATCGACGTGGTGCTGCGCCCCGGCTGCTACGTGACGCACGACGTGGGCGTCTACAAGCAGGCTCAGTCGCAGATCCTCACGCGCAACCCCGTGGCGCGCGAGATGGGCGTGGCGCTCCTGCCCGCGCTGCAGCTTTGGGCCTACGTGCAGTCGATTCCGGAGCCTGGCCGCGCCATCATCGGCTTCGGCAAGCGCGACGCCGCATTCGACGCGGGCTTTCCGGAGCCGTCGCGCCACTATCGCCCCGCGAATGGCGGCGTGCCGCGCGAAGTGGCGGCAAGCGAAGGCTGGGAAGTGTTCCAGATGATGGATCAGCACGCCTACCTGAAGATTCCGGCGGGCGCGGACCTCAAGGTCGGCGACATGATCGCGTTCGACATCTCGCACCCCTGCCTCACGTTCGACAAGTGGCGCCAGGTGCTGATGGTCGATGCGAAATATCGCGTGACGGAAGTGATCGAGACGTTCTTCTGAGCGCGGCGTACATCGGCGCGGGCTTAGCCCGCTTCGGGCTCGGCCACCTTAGCCCGAGCGAGCGCAGCTGCCGCCGTGGCCGCCTCGCCGATGCGCGCCTCCATCATCCCCAACGCGCCCGATAGCGCCGCGAGCGCGTCGTCGGGCAGCGACATCGTCACGTTCAGGAACGCGTTGCGGCGCGGCAGGCCCTCTTCGATCACGGCGCGGCCGGTGTCGGAAAGCGTCACGTTAGTGATGCGGTTGTCGCGCTCGTCGGCACGGCGCGCGATCCAGCCGAGCGCCTCCAGCGCCTTCAATTGCCGAGTGAGCGCGCCCGGGTCCACACGCAGCCGCTCGACGAGCCGCTTTTGCGACGACTCGCCGTCCTGCTCGTACAGCGCGAGCAGAATGCGCCAGCGCGGCAGCGGATGCCCGACCTGCGCCTCGAACGCCGACATGAATGCCCGGTAGGTCCTTCCAAACTGCTGCACGATGGCGATGCGATCCTGAATTTCCATGCTTTGTTTTCCTGCCGGCTTGATTGCCGCGCGTTTGCCGGTGTCCGTGCCGGTACCCGCCAGGGGCGGAACGTCTCAATCCGCGTGAATCACGGGCTCCACCTTGCGCTGCAGCTTGACCGGCGGCACACGCCGGGTTTGCCAGATCGACACCACCGCGATCGCCGCCGCCACGGCAATGCCCAGGTGAATCGCGCCCACCAGCGCCTCGCGCGCGGCTTCGAGCAGCGGCGCGCCATTATGCCCGGCGTGTGCCAGATCGGCGATCAGCGAAGCCTGCGCGTCCCGGTTGATGAGGATCTGCGGGTCGGCGAGTTGCGGCAGCCAGTGCGTGGCGTGATCGGCGTCCAGTGCGCGTTGCACGCCGCTCGAATAAAGCTGCGTGACCATCGTGCCGGTGAGCGCCGTGCCGATCATGCCGCCGATCATCCGCAGCGACTGCAACAGCGCTGTGGCGATGCCCAGATGCTCGCGCCCCGCGGTCTGCTGCGCGAACACGGTGAGGTTCGGCATGACGAAGCCAAGGCCGATGCCGGCCACGATCATGAACGCCATGAGCAGGCCGCGCGGCGTGCTGCGCGTGGCGAGCGCCACGGCGAAGCAGGCCACCGCGAGCATTGCGAAGCCGATATAGAGCATCAGGTTCGGATTGCGGATGCGCGAGACGATGCGCCCGTTCGCGATACTGCCGATCGTGATGAACACCACGAGTGGGGTGATGACGACGCCCGCTTCCTTCGGCGTCATGCCGAAGCCGCCCTGGAACAGGAGCGGCGCGTAAAACAGCAGCGAAAACATCGTGAAGCCGCCCAGCACGGCGAGCGTGAAGAGTGCATTTAGACTCGCGTTGCGGAACATGTCGACGGGCAGGATGGCCTGCGGGCAGCGCCGCTCCCATTGCCAGAGCGCCCAGCCGGCCGCCAGCGCGAGGGCGAGCAGGCCGATGGCGGAAGCGCTGAGACCGTGCCCCGGCAGGCGCTCCACGAACAGCTGCAGGCTGCCGAGCGCGACTGCGATGAGGAGCGCACCTGGCCAGTCGAGCCGCATGCGCGCCTCGTGCGCGACGTGGCGCAGATGGGGCAGATACTTCCAGACGAAAAACAGCGAAAGCAGGCCAACTGGCAGATTCACGTAAAACACGGAACGCCAGCCGTAGTACTGCGTGAGAAAGCCGCCGAGCGACGGCCCGATCGCGTTGGCGATACCGAATGCGGAACTCATGAGCACCTGCCAGCGCAGGCGCACGACGGAATCGGGGAAGAGATCGGGAATGCAGGCGAACGCCGTGCCGACCAGCATGCCGCCGCCGATGCCTTGCAGCCCGCGCGCGATCACGAGGAACAGCATGCTGTTGGCCGCACCGCACAGCACGGAAGCGGCGGTGAAAACGACGATCGACGCGATCACGAACGGCTTGCGCCCGTAATAGTCGCCGAGCCGCCCGAAAATGGGGACGGTGATGACCGAAGTGAGCAGATAGGACGTGGCGACCCACGCGTAAAGCTCGAAGCCGCGCAGTTCGGAGACGATGGTCGGCAGCGCGGTGCCGACGACGGTCTGGTCGAGCGCGACGAGCATCGTCACGAACGAGACGCCGAGCATCGCGAGCAGCGACTCCCGGAACGGCAGAACCTGCCCGCTCGAATGTTGGGCAGCGGTATGAACGGCCATTTTTTGATCCAGCAACGATTGACGCGTCAAGGATTGATCATCATAGCACGGCGCGATCCACTACACTGGGGCGTCGAACGGCGGCGATGCCCCGCCGTCGTTGCTGAAAATCCGGGAGCGCAATGGAACCCACAACCGAACCCACAGCCGCAGATCCGGCCCGCGCGGTCGCCGCCGCGGCCTTCACCGAGACCGATCTCGAAGCGCTGCGGCGCGCCAAACATCAGCTCGAAACGCCGCCGCTCGGCATGAA
The DNA here is from genome assembly GCF_024206515.1 of Paraburkholderia sp. CNPSo 3281. Lineage (NCBI taxonomy): Bacteria > Pseudomonadati > Pseudomonadota > Betaproteobacteria > Burkholderiales > Burkholderiaceae > Paraburkholderia > Paraburkholderia sp. CNPSo 3281. The sequence continues at coordinate 212,486 of NZ_JAMBPS010000002.1, forward strand.
GCTCGCGGCGATCGTGGGGGCGCCGGTGGAAAAGTTGATCGCGCGGCTACCCGGCGTCGCGAACGACAACGTGACCGACGCGACGCAAACCGCGCTGCGCAAGTGTCTGCAGCTCGCACTGAAGACGCTCGGCAAGCAAGGCGCCCTCTCCACGGCCGAACCGCGCACGAGCACAAAGCCGAGCAACCTGCTGCACAAGTTCGCGGTGGCGACCACGGGCGCGGCGGGCGGCGCGTTCGGCCTGTTCGCGCTGCCGGTCGAGTTGCCCGTCACGACCACACTGATGTTTCGCTCGATTTGTGACATCGCGCGCAGCGAAGGTGAGAATCTGGCCAGCACCGACACGCAGCTGCAATGTCTGACCGTGTTCGGCATGGGCGGCCGCTCGGCCGCCGACGACGAAGCCGACTTCGGCTATTTCATCGTGCGCGGCGCGCTCGCGAAGGCGGTATCGACGGCGTCGTCGGAAATGGCGACGAAGGGCTTCGCCGCCCACGGCTCAACGGCGCTCCTCAAGCTCATGCAGACCGTGGCCGCGCGCTTCTCCGTGCAGGTGAGCGAGCAGGTCGCGGCGAAATCGATACCGGCCATCGGCGCGGTGCTCGGCGCCATGGTCAACACCGTGTTCATCGACCATTTCCAGCAAGTGGCGCATGGGCACTTCACCGTGCGCCGGCTCGAGCGCCGCTACGGCGAAGCCACCGTGCACGCGGCCTATGACGCGATCGACGTCTCGCTCGATTGAGGCGGCTGCGGTTTCTCGTCGCCGCGCGCCGGCACAGAGGTCACGCGGCGCACGAAGCTCGCGGCGACGTCGAGCGTGCGGCGCGCTTCGGGCATGAACGGCGCATAGATCGGCCAGATGTGCGGCATGCCGCTGGCGATCTCACACTCCACCGCCACGCCGGCGGCGCGCGCGCGCTCGGCGACGCGGCGCGTGTCGTCGAGCAGCGTTTCGGAGCTGCCCACGAAAAGGCTGAGCGGCGGCAAGCCGCGAAAGTCGGCATAGAGTGGCGACACGTAGGGATCGGTCGCACTGGCCGCGCCGAGGTAAAACGGCGCGATGCGCGCGAATACCTCGCCGCTGAACATGGGATCGCGCCCGTCGTTCTCGCGTATCGAAGCGCCTGTCGCCGCAAGATCGGTCCAGGGTGAAAAGAGCACGGCGCCGGCGGGGAGCGCGTCGCCTGCGTCGCGCAAGGCGACGAGCGTCGCAAGTGCAAGGCCGCCGCCCGCCGAGTCGCCGCCAATCACGAGCGAGCCGGGCTGCGTTCCTTTTGCCAGCAATTGGCGATACGCGGCCAGTGCGTCGTCGAGCGCGGCGGGAAACGGATGCTCGGGCGCGAGGCGATAGTCGAGCGAGAAGATATCGGCGCCAGCGCGCTTGCCTAGACCAAACGAAATCGCGCGCTGCGAGCGCGGCGAACAGAAGTAATACCCGCCGCCGTGCAGATAAAGGAGCGTGCGCTGCGCGGGCGAGCGCTCGCGGATGAGCCACTCGCCGCGCATCGGGATATCGGCGGCGTCGTACTGTTCGCGCAAGCGCCAGCCGTTCGGCACGCCCGGCGTCCAGATGCGTCTCGCCGTCAGCATGCGCACGCGTGCGACGTTGATCGACTTGCGCGTTTGCGGCAGAAAAGTGCGGCGCAAGAACCTGCAGATCAGCCTGCTTTGCCAGCTCATCGGCTCAGCCCTCCGCAGCACTCAACCCGGCCTCAACCAGCGCGGCGGTCGCTCGATAGCGTCCTGCAATCACACGTCGATCGCGGCAACGCGCGGCGCGCACAGGACGGCGAGTGAGGCGAACGATCGAACGCCGGTCAATTGGCGGGCAGCACCTGGCCGCGAATCTCGCCTGACGGGTTCTGCGCCGTATGAATGTTGAAATACCACTGACCGCCCATCAGCTGGGTGACCTGCTGCTCGTTGAGCGTGGCGGAACCCTTGATCGGACTCGCCAGTTCGCCCTTCGGAATCGGTACCTGCACGCCAGCGTTCTGTCCGACCGGCGCCGGGCCGTGGAAGTGCGCGGCCGCCGCCGGGCCGGAGAGGCCTTCATAGGTAATCGTCCAGTTCAGCGTTTTCGTGGACGTGTCGAACGTGGCGTTGAGCATGCCGTGGCCCTGGCTCACGCGCGGCGGGACTTCGCTGGACGGTTCGAGATCGGCCTTGAGCGCGACCGTGTCGGCATACGCGGCGCTGGAGGCGAGGACACACAGAGCGAGAGCGAGCTGCAGCGGACGAAGCAAATTCATGGAATTTCTCCTGTTTTTGTGGCGCGCTGCACCAGAAGGCGCAAAACCGCGCTCTCACATGCTAGAGCAAATCCGCTGGGCGCGTCCGCTGCGCCGATGTCGGCCCAACGTAAGCTGCCTGCAATAAAAAAAAACGCTGCAAGCAGCGCCCTTCAACCCAAGTACTACCTTCCTGCCGTCCGGTGTACAACGCCACCGAATTCCTAGAAGCGGTGACGAAGACCCGTCGTGATGATCCCCTGGTTCTTGCTCGACGAGACGCCGCCGTCCGACGTGTAGCCGACTTGCGTCAGGCCCACGGCGTTCGCGCCTGCACCCCACATGCCGACACCTTCGAGGTACACGTCGGTGCGCTTCGACAGCGCGTAGTCGGCTTGCAGCGCGAACTGGTGCCAGTGCGCCGAGTTGCTGCCGTTCGCGTCGAGCACCGAGCCGTTCGCGTTCGTGTAGGTGTACATCGCGCCGATGCCAAGAGCCGGCGTCAGGTTGTAGCGGAGATTGCCTTCGATGTTGTTGAAGCGCAGCGAATTGCCGAGCGGGTCATTGACGCGCGACTGCGTGAACACGACGCCGCCGATCATCGGACCATAGGTGTAGCTTGCCCCCGCCCCCCAGTTGCGCTGGCGCTCATTCCCACCGAGCGCGCTGAGCACGCCGAGCGTGTTCGCAATCGGCGAACCCTGGACGGCGCCGCCGCCGTTGGCATTCACGCCGTTGATCTGCGTGTAGGCCGCGCCAAGACGCAGGCCCTGGTATGCGTAGCTCATGCCGGCGCTATACGCGCGGTTGACCGCGAAGCCGCCAGCCTGGTTCGAGAACGCGTAGAGGCCGCCGAACTGGAAGCCCGAGAGGTTCGGGCTTGTGTACTTGACCGAGTTGTTGAGCGAGAACGTGCCGTTCAGGTCATCGTTGTCGAGCAGGTGCGCCGTGTAGGTGCCGCCCCACGTGCCCACCGCGGTGAGCGGACCGACGTAGTCGATCATCGAGTCGAACTGGCGACCGAAGGTGAGCGTGCCGTACTGGTCGTGCGTCAGACCGACGTACGCCTGACGATTGAACAGGCCGCCGTTCAGTCGGCCGTTCGCGACGTCAAAGCCGCTTTCGACGGTGAAGATCGTCTTCAGGCCGCCGCCGAGATCCTCGACGCCACGCAGGCCCCAACGGCTCGCCTGAACGTTGCCGCTCGTCATCGCGAAATTGCGGTTGCCGTTGATGTTGGTCGTGTAGGTAAGACCCGCATCAACAATACCGTAGAGCGTGACGCTGCTTTGCGCGTACGACGCCGATGCAAAAGTCGCAGCGACTGCCGCCGCGATAGCCAGTTTCTTTTTCATATGCTTCCTTCGATGCAAGGCCTTTCGGCGAACCTGAATGCCGTTGCCGGCCTCACGCCGGCATGGCGAATCCGCAGCGCGGTGAATGAAGCGCCGCATTGATTTGCATAGCGAAGTTTATGGGCGCCACTATTGGCGAAGCACCCGCCACCTCGACAAAAGCCTTTTCGAATTAATCGAATTCGCTGGCGACAAAACCCTCAAACCCTTGCGACTCAAAGCTCCCGACTTATCTTGTTTTTCTCTTTCCCGATTCGGTATCCCGATAAAGCGTTGCAGTCTGGCAACACCCCCAATTCGGGATAAAGCATCATTCGGACGAGTCCCATTCCGCTCGCCCGACGTGCATCGGTAATATCCGTCCCGGCAAACACCAGTCCGTCTCTTCCAACTTCAAAGTTTTCATCGCAGCACCCATCCCCCGTGTCCACGCTCCCCAAAAACATGAATCAGCTTCAGGCCATGCGCGTGTTCGTCAGCGTTGCCGAGCACGGCTCGTTCGGCCGCGCGGCGATGAGTCTGAACATGTCGAACGCGGTGGTCACCCGCTACGTGGCGTTGCTCGAAGCCCATCTGGAGACGCGGCTCATCAACCGCAACACGCGCAGCGCGTCGCTTACCGAAGCAGGCGCCGCCTATGCGCAATGCTGCCGGCAGGTCCTCGACGATCTGGCACGCATCGAAACGCATATCGCGCATGGCGTGTCGGTGCCGTCCGGTACGTTACGCGTCGTTGCGCACGCATCGTTTTCGCTGCACGATCTCACGCCGATGTTCAAGTGCTATCTCGACGCGTTCCCGAAAGTACGACTCCTGCTGACGCTGCTGCACCGTCCGGTCGACTTGATCGAGGAAGGATTCGACGCCGGCATCGTGGCGCCCCGTCAGGTGAGCGGCGGCACGCTGATCCGCCGCCCGCTTTTGAGCGTCGCGCCGGTCGCCGTCGCCTCGCCCGCCTACCTCGCGAGCCGTGCGGCGCCGCAATGCCCCACCGATCTCGCCCGCCACACGCTGCTTGCGCCTTCCGCCGATATTCACGGCAACGAATGGCACTTCGAAGGCCCAGGCGGCGAGCGCAAACCCGTGCTGATCGAGCCGGCATACGCCGTGAACAATTCGGTGATGCTGCGCCAGGCCGCGATCGCGGGGATGGGCATCACGATCCTGCCAGCAAACCAGGTGGGCGCCGATCTCGCAACCGGCCAACTCGTGCGCGTGCTCGCCGGGTGGGAGATCCGCGACGCCGACAAGGAACTCTCGCTCGTCTACCCCGGCCGCCGCCACGTTCCGGCAAAAACACGCTCGTTCGTGGATTTCACCGTCGAATGGTTTCGCCGGCACGACACCGCCGCAGCAAGGGCGATTACCTGCACTTCCTGTAATAGTTAATTGATCGAAATTATCTCGATTTCTCGTCGCGCGGCGACTAAGCTAGGAACTGCGAGAAGTGACTCTTCATCGAAGGGTCTCCAAGCTTGAACGCGGCTTCGGCCGCGTTTTTTTTCGCCCGCTTTTTGCCCGCTATTCTCCTGCGCCCATCGATTTCCTGATGTAGATCATTCACGCGAGCAGCGCGGCCTGCTGCTCGATTCCAACCAGCATCGCCTGACAAGTGCGCATGAGCGCATAACCCTCCTCACGCAGTTGCCCGGCAGTGTGACTGTTCATGTGACCGCGAAACGTTTCGAGCTCGGCGAGCAGCGCAGGGTATTGCAGCACGCCCACCGCACCGGCAAGCCGGTGATGCCATTCGCGCAGGCGCGCGACGTCGGCTTGTTCGAGGAGCGGCGGCAAGGCGTCCAGGTCGTCGCGCATCGCCGAAACGAACGAGCCGAGCAGTGTCTTCACGGTCGCCTCGCCGCCCCAAACCTGGATCATGTGCGTGAGATCCAGCGGCTCGAACGTCCGTGCGTTTGCAGGCTTTTCCGCGAGCTTTCCGCCGCAACCGCCGCGCCCCTGGGAAGCCGATTTCGAGGCCCCCAACGCTGTTTGCCCCGCCCCTTGTCCGTTCGCGCCTGCCTCGCGCGTGGCTTCGTCCTGCAGGGTGCGCTGCGTGCCCTCCGCGCCGAACCAGCGCGCGAGATGCTCGCGAAGCGTGGCCACGCGAGTGGGCTTGACGAGGCAATCGTCCATGCCCGCTTCGCTGCACTGACTCATGTTCTCGGGCGCCGTGTTGGCCGTGATGCCGAGTATCGGCAAGCGCCGCGCGCCGTGCGCCTTCTGCTCCATTTCGCGTACACGCCGCACGAGATCGTAGCCCGATACGTTGGGCATATGACAGTCGGTGATCAGGCAGGCGTATTCACATTCGGCCAGCGCTTCGAGCGCCTTCGCACCGTCGTCGACGACGTCGCACGCGAAGCCGATCAAGGCCAGTTGATGGCGGATCAGCTCCTGATTCACGGGATGGTCCTCCGCCACGAGGATGAGGCGGCCGGCAGCGCGTTCCTGCTCGCGATCGGGTGTCGGGAGTGTCGTTTCGACATCGGTGGCGGGACGCGATGGGCTGGCAGCCTTGACCGGCAGCCCCGCCAGCGCCAGCGCGCAAACGGCGCTCAAGCCCCGCCAGGACAATGGGTTGACGCTCACGCGCACGCCGCTCTCGGCCACGCGATAACCGCTTGGCTTCGGGTTGTCCGTCAGGCAAAGGACAGGCGCACCGAGTTTGCCCAACCGCCCGGCCAGCGCTTCCGACACGAACACCAGATCGGCCTTGTCCGCGCTCGCGGCGCGGGCGAGGTCCGCTGGCGCGACGCGACGCATTTCCATGCCGAGCGCCGAGCCGAAATGCATCAATGTGTCGGCCACGCTCGCGTCCTCGCACGCCACGAGCGCGCGCTTGCCGCGCAGCCCGGCGGCCGCGCCGCTACGCACCTCGACGGGCAATTCGATTTGCAGCGTCAGGCAGGTGCCGCGATCCACTTCGCTCTTCAGTTCGAGCGTGCCGCCCATCAGTGCCGCGAGCTTGCGGCAGATTGTGAGGCCGAGCCCCGTGCCGCCGAAGCGTCGCGTGGTCGAGGTCTCGGCCTGCACGAACGGCTCGAAGAGCTGCGCCTGCGCTTCGGGCGCAATGCCGATGCCCGTGTCGGCCACCGCGATCGACAGCCGCTGGCAGAGAGGCGCGCCGCCGTGGGCGTCGACATCGCGTGCGCGAACGTGCACGCTCACCTCGCCCGCCGGCGTGAACTTGATCGCATTGCTGAGCAGATTGAAGAGGATCTGCCGCAGCCGCACGCTGTCGCCGCGCAACTGCGCCGCGACGTCCGGCCCCACATCCACGCGCACCTTCAGCCCCTTCTCGTGCGCACGCGCGGCCAGCAGCCCGACGGCGTTGTCGACGAGTTCACGCACGTCGAGCGGCTGCGAGTCAATGACGAGATGGCCCGCCTGGATCTTCGAGTAGTCGAGCAGATCGTCGAGTATCTGCAGCAGCGCCCCCGCCGATTCGTGCACCATGTCGACCATTTGCGCCTGGTCCGGGTTCAGCGGCGTGCGCTCGAGCACTTCGACGAGACCCAGCACGCCGTTCATCGGCGTGCGGATCTCGTGGCTCATCATGGCGAGAAAATCGTCCTTCGCACGAGAGGCCGCCTCTGCGATATCGCGTGCGTGCTCGAGTTCGTCTGCGCGCGCGTGCTCGACGCTCGCATCCAGCGCGTAGCCGCTCCAGACGATCGCGCCGTCTTCGGCGCGGCGCGGCGCGAACTCCGCGCGCACCCACACGAACCCGGCCGCGCCCTGAAAGCGGAACTCGGCGTGCACGGGTATGAACCGGCGCGCGGAGCGTTCGAGCCGCGAGGCAAGGCGCGCGCGATCATGTCGACCCACCCGCGAGAGATCGACCGAATGAGCGCGGCGAAGCTCCTCCACGGTGTCGCCAAGGAGCCGCTGCGTGTCGCCGCCAATGTACGGAAACGAGTAGCGGCCGTCGGGCGAGCGGCGCAGCTGGAACACGATCGCCGGCAGCGAACCCGTCACCTCCGAGAGAAGCCGCTCCGAGTCGCGCTCGCGCAACTCGGCGCGGCGAATGTCGGTGACATCGATCATCGTGCCGAGCACACAGAACGGCGCGCCCTGCGGGTCGCGGCACAGGCGCGTCCAGAAAATGCCATGACGAGCCTCCCCGGACGCGTTCTCCAACGTCAACTCGACGCGCTGGCACTCCCCCTCGACGATCGTGAGCCGGTAGAGATCGTCCATGCGGCGGCTGTTTTCGGGACCCCACGCCATCACGGCCGAACCCGTGCGCCCGAGCACCCGGGCGCGCGCGAGGCCGGTCGATTCTTCGTAGGCGCGATTGATCGCGAGATAGCGGTTTTCGAGATCCCGTGCGCCGAGCGGATACGGGATCATCTCCATCATCGTGTCCTGCAGTTCCACCTGGCGCGCGAGCACCTGCTCCGCGCGCCGTCGCCGGTGCATCTCTCGCTGGAGCAGCACGTAGGCGCGCAGCGTGACCAGCAGCAGCACGCCGAACACGATCAGGAGCGGCAGGAGCCGCAGCGCGTTTACAGTCCAGCCGCCGGCCTGGGTGGAGACGGCAGCGGTCCAGCGATTGCGGATGCGCTGCTGTTCGACGTGTGGCATCGCGTCGAGCGCGCGATTGATGAGCCGCGCGAGCGGGGCAAGGTCGCAGCGCACGGCGAATGCCGTCGAATCGTCGAGACCCACCGCTCCCAGCACCTTCAGCGAGTCGAGATAGGTGCCGCTGAGCGGCTCGTCGAGAGCGGCCGCGTTGCCCACCAGCACATCGGCCTCGTGGCGACCGACCATTGCGAGACCCGCGTCGAGGCTTGCGGTACGCACGACCTGCGTACCCGGCAGCTCCCGCATGTCCGGCGTGTGCGGCGCCAGCACGATGCGGCGTCGCGCAAAGTCGGCAAGCGAACGCGCCATCGGCTCGTCGCGGCGCCCCACCATGACGAGCGGATAGTGCTCGAACGCTTCCGTGTAGGCCACGCCGGAGCCGAACACGCCATCGCCCAATGAGGTCGCGGCGAGCGCGATCTCGCCACGCTCCATTGCGTCGCCGGCGCTCGTCCAGGGAGAAATAGGCACTCGCTCGAAGGTAACGCCGAGGGTGAGCCCCAGATAGCCGAGATAGTCGGCGGCCATGCCCGACGGCTTGCCAGCCTTGTCCGTGAAGCTGAACGGGAGCCAGCCGCTGTCGTAGCCCACTTTCAGCGGCGACAAGGCGCGCAGCCACGCGCGCTCGTCGGCGCTCAGGCTGAACCCGGACGGCAACGCCTCTCCGGGCGCGTCGCGTTTGAACCAGCGTGCCCGCTCGGCCGCCGCCGCGGCAGGCCGCACGCCAGCAAGCAGGAGGTCCAGCCGATCACGCAGGTCCGACCTGGAGACCGGCACGGCATAACGCAACTCGCGCACGCGCTCGCGCTCCTCGAAGGCGACGCGCAGATCGCCGAATTCTTCGAGCGTGAGCTGATAGCGCGCCATGGGCGAAAAGCCTGCATAGACGTCGACCTGACCCTGAGCGACGGCGCGCAGCGCCGCCTGCGTGCTCGCGAAGGTTTCGAGGCGTGCCTGCGCGAAACGCTCGCGCAATACCGGTTCGAGGGCGTCGCCACGCTCGACTGCAAATGTCGCACGCGCGAGGCGCGCCGGCTGGGTCGCGAGCGCGGTGTTCCCGGCACGCGTGACAAATGCCGTGGTGCCGTTCAGATACGGCACCGTGAAAGCGAGACAGCGCTCGCGCGACGGCGTGCGCGCGACGCTCATCACGATGTCGATATCGCCTGCGCAGGCCGCCGCGAGCAACGCCGGCATGTCTGCAAAGACGCGCGGCTGAAGCATGACGCCGGCACCGGCGAGAAGGCGCAGATAGTCGGCGCTGAAGCCGGTGAGCGTGGCGCCGTCGAGCACTTCGAGCGGCGCCCGGCCCCCCTCCACCACGCCGACGACGAGCTCTCGCGGCAACGTCGCGGCGACCTGCCGCGAGAACGCGACGCCCTCGTTTATCCGCTCACACGAAGTCGCAGCGCTCGCCGCCGCCGCGGAGAACGCGAGCACCCCTGCCGCGGTAAGCGCGCCGAGGTAGGCGATCACGCACGCGAGTCCGCGCCCCCGCCACGATGCAGCCGGGCGCGCGCGAAGACGGAAGATACGGTGAATCGTCTTCATCGGCGCACGGCAGACTGGATTTCAAAGGTCGTCGGGAGATGACGTGGCGCAAATGCGCGAGCGCCGGCTCACGAGGCGGTAAACCACGCCAGCCGCGGCTCCCCCCAGCAACGGCGCCGCCCAGAAGAGCCAAAGCTGATCGAGCGCCCATTCGCCGACGAACAGCGCAGGACCGGTCGAGCGCGCCGGATTCGCGCCGCCGTTGCTGACCGGGATGGCGATCAGATAGATGGCGGCAAGGCAGGCTCCAACGGCGAGCGCCGCCGTCTTGCGGCGTGCGACCGTACTCGACATCAGCAGATGGAAGAGTACGAACACGAAGGTCGCCGCCACTTCCAGGAGGAATACGGCGGCGAGGGCGTAGTCGGTCGGCGAATGATCGTCATAGCCGTTGCTGCCGAGGTCGGACACCGCGACGGAGAAACCCGGGCGCCCGCTCGCCACGCGTACGAGCAAGGCCGCGCCGAGAATGGCCCCGATGGTTTGCGCCGCGAGATAGGGCCCGGTATCGCGCACCGGAAAGCGCCCGGAGACCGCGTAGCCAATCGTAACGGCGGGGTTGAAGTGGGCGCTCGCCGCGCGCGCGGCGGCGTAGTTCGCCACCGTGAGCGCGAGCCCGGATGCCGCGGCCATCTCGAAAACGTTGAAGCCCTGGGAGGGGGGGCTCGCGTTGAGCGCCGTGGCTGCGCAACCCGCGAACACGAGCCACGCGGTACCCGCACCCTCGACCGCTAAACGCCTACCGAACTTCATCCTTTCCTCTCCACATCCGGACTACATCCCGGCCCGGGTCCGACCTGGCCGTCGTTCGATCGCATTCCCGGGTCGGCAATATCTGACGAGCCATGCGTCGAACTTGGGATTATGGAGAGACGATTCCCGCAATCAGATAGGAGAACTCTTAAAACGCTGGACGCATTGCGCAAGACAAGGCGAGGGAAAATCTGGCCGGCGCAGGAATAACCTGGGGACGCGCGCCACCTGGGGATGAATCAGGTCAGCCCCACCTGCATGGCGAAGTCGCTCAGATCGCGCTCTGTGACGAGCCCCAGCTTGCGCATCGTGCTGCGCTTTTGGGCGCTGATCGTTTTGCCGCTGCGCTGAAACCGCTGCGCAATCTGATGCACCGACATACCCTGCGCGTACAGCCGGAAGACCTCCCATTCGCGCGCGCTCGGCACACCCGAGCACGGGGCGCACGCGGCGCCGGCGCGCGCGAGCGTTGCGCGTGCGTGGCCCGAAAGATACGGCGTGCGCTCGCGAGCGGCCGCAACGGCGAGCAGGAGATCGTGCGCGACGTCGCGCTTGTCGACGATGACGTTCAGGCCGTGATGCAACAGGCCTGTCAGAACGGGCGGCGTCGACACCATGCTCAGGACGACGACGGCAGGCGTGCCTCGTGTTTGCGCGAGGCGCCGCAGCAAGGTGAGGGAGCCATATTCGCCGTCTAGCCCCGGCATGCAGAGATCGGAAATGACGACGTCACAGTCGGTCGTATCGAGCTGCATGGCAAGCTCGAGCGTGTTGCCGGCTTCGCCGACGACGAGGGCTCGATCCGTTGCGTGCAGCAGGCTGGCCACGCCGAGCCGGATGCACGCGTGGTCGTCGGCAACGATCACGCGCAGCGGCTTGCCCGTGCGAAGCGCGCCTTCTCGACCGACCCGGATAGCGTGCATGGGAGATCTTGCGTGCGAAGAACCGCTCAGGTTTGCTCGCCCTGCGTCACGCCGCATTCGACCGCGAAGCGATAGAGCTCGATATCGTTGCTGAGCGCGAGCTTCTTCATCGCCGCGCACTTTTGCGCGCTGATCGTCTTGACGCTGCGCCCAAGCAGACCTGCAATCTCCGTTACGCCGAGTCCAGTTGCGTAGTGCTTGATCACCTCGAACTCACGCCGCGTGAGAATGCGGTGCACCTCTTCGCGCCGCTCGGCGCGCGCCGCTTCCGTGAGCAGGTCGCGCACGACAGGCCCGACGTATTGCTCTTGCGCCATTGCCGACATGATCGCAACCGGGATCAGGTCGATGCGGTCGCGCTTGCTGAGCAGCGCATCCACCTCCATCTCGATGGTCTTGCGCAGCACCGAGGCCTCGCTTTCCATGGTGAGGACGACCACGGCCTTTTGCGGGAACCCGGCGCGAAAGGCGCGGATCGCCTCGGGCCCGTCCAGCTCGCCGGGCAACGCCATGTAGAGGTCCATCAAGACGAGATCGAACGCGTTCTGCGCCGCGACTTCGAACAGCTCGGGCACGCTGCGCGCACGCGCGACGATCTGCACGTTGGGATAGTTGGCGAGCATGCTCTCCAACGCATACACGACGAGCGGGTGGTCGTCGGCGATGATCACGCGCACCGGCGCCGCGAGGTCGGCCGTATCCGTCATGTTGCGCGCCGCGAGGCAGGCGCGCTGTTCGTCATGGTCGCGCATGGCGCGCTGGGAAGCGGTCGCCGCAGCGGCATGATCCGGCAGCGATGAGGGAAGCAGGTTCATAGAAGTCCGTACGCCCTGACATAGGCGAAGAGTCCCGCGTCGTTGCTCACGCCGAGCTTCGCCATGGCGTCGCGCTTCTGGCAGCTCACCGTGCGCACGTCGCGGCCGAGGGCGCGCGCAATTTCCGTGATCGAACTGCCGCTCGCGAATTTGCGGACCACCTCCGATTCGCGCGGCGTCAAGCGCGGCAAACACAGGTCGGACGGCCCGGCGGCGGCCGCGAGTTCGCGCTCGATGGCCGGGCTGAGATGGGCGAGACCCTGGGCCGCGCCGCGCACGATGGCTGGGAGATCGTCCATCGGCTCGGTTTTGCGCAACATCGCGACCACGCCCGCGTGCGCCACCGCGCGCAGGAGGACAGCGTTCGCAACGCTGGTCAGCACGACCACGGGGATATGCGGCCAGTCGCGGCGCAAACGCTGCACGAGGCGCAGGCCGTCCTCGGCTTCGCCGGAGACAGTCGGCATATTGAGGTCAGTGACCACCACGTCGCACGGGACAGTTTCGAGCGTCTGCAACAACTCGCGCGCGCCGCACGCTTCCCCCACGACCTCGATATCGTCTCCCGCGAGGAGCGCCGAGCGAACGCCAAGCAGAACGAATGGATGATCGTCTGCGAGAACGACACCTAGCTTCACACTGAAACTCCTTCGAGGGGGATTTGCGTGGTTGCGATGCGCCGCGTGCGCGCATCGGCAACCCGAAATATCAGCAAGTTCGTTCATCTGACCATTGAAAAGCCGCCGTCGAAATCGGAGATTTCCGAAACGTACAAGGTCCTGTCAAGCCGCGGCACGCGCGCGAGCGCGTTGTCGACTCCCGCCGGTGCACCCGGCGTCGCTGCGCTCGTGCGGCGCCGCGAATGCGGGCCATGCCAGCGCGGCGCAAAGCGCGGCCGCCGCCCAGACCGCCGGCCACCCGAACCACGATAACAGCAGCGGGATCGCCGAAGGCGCGACGAAGAACGCAACGAATGCGCCGGTGTTGCCCATGGCGAGTGCAGTTCCCACCCGACCGTTGCCCGCATGCATCGCGAGTTCCGTGAAGGCAACGCCGTGCCAGGCGGAAGCGGCGATACCGCCAAGCACGATCACTGCGGCGAGTAGCGTGACGAACGCAGCGCTTGCGCGATGCGCTGGCGAGGCAAAAGCCGTCAACGCCGCGAGCACAACAAACAGCGCGACGGTGAGCGCCGCGCAGCCGCGCAACCAGATGCGCCGGTCGCCGTGCCGGTCTGTCCAACGCCCGCCGTACACACGCATGAACGCGGCACCGCCCTGCACGGCAGCAAGCGTCGCGCTGACTGCCGCCGTACCCGCATGGCCGACGTCATGCAGGAAAATGCTCGCGAACGAGAGCACGGCCACCTGGGGAATGCACAGCACGCCAATGCCGGTCACCATGCGCCACACGGTGACGCTGCGCAGCGGCGAGACTGCGCGTTGTGCCTGCGCGAGCGCTTCGTGAGCGAGAAGTGGCGCATGCGCGGCGCCCAGTTCGTGCGCGGGTTCGTGCAACCAGACGATCGTAAGCACAGTGGAGACCACACACATCGCTGCGAGTGCGCCGTATACGGCCGCGAATCCCGCATGCTCGGCGAGCGCGGGCAGCACGAGCGCGCCAAGGCCGCCGCCGGCCGGCACGGCGGTTTGCCGGATGCTCATCGCAAGGCCGCGCTCGTGGCTGGCGAACCACGCCATCACCGCTCGCCCGCTCGAGCTGTTCACGCTTCCCCCAAGCAGGCCGAGCGCGAGCAGGCCAACCGCGAGCGTCGTCGCGCTGGGCGTGTGCGCGCCCGCCGGTGCGCCCCAGAGCGCCATCGCAACGAGTGCGAGCGCTGTCGTGGAAAGCCCCGTGAGCAGCACGCGCCGGTCGCCCCAGCGGTCCGTCAGGAGTCCCCATGGAAGTTCGCCCAGCACGATGCCAAGTCCCAGCATGCCGAGCACGACGCCCAGTTCGCCCGTGCCGATGCGGTAATCCGAGCGGATCAACACGCCCGTTGCGGGAATGCCGCCGAGCGCTGCCGCAAAACTGGCGTTGGCCGCCACGCCCACCGCAAGCACTTTCCAACGGTGTGCCGCGCCCCGCGTCGTACTGCGTCCCATGATGACCTCCAGAAAACGGTTGACTGAGGGCATCGTAGAGGCGCAACATCTATCGGAAAAGCGGGAAATTCCAATTTGTATATTCGGAATTTCCGAATCATGAAATTGCATGAAACGCACCGGATCAAGCTGAACCAATGAACGCACGCGGTTTCGATCTCGCGCAACTGCGCACGTTTATCGCCGTGACAGAAGCGGGCAGTGTCTCCGCGGGTGCGCAGCGGGTGTTCCTCTCGCAGTCGTCGGTGAGCGAGCAGCTCAAGAAGCTCGAGGAGCGCGTCGGCCAGCCGCTTTTCGTGCGCAGCAAGCAGGGCATGACCGCCACGCCCGCGGGCGCGAAACTCCTCGACCACGCGCGCCGCATCGTCGCGCTTTGCGACGCCGCCTTCGACGACATGCTCGGCCGCACGCTCGACGGCGAAGTGCGCATTGCGATCACGGACTATTACCGGCCGCACGACGTCGCCGAGATTATCCGGCGCTTCGCGAACCAGCATCCGCGCCTGCGTCTGCACGTGACCGTGCTGCCGAGCGCCGTGATCGACAGCAGCGCCGACGAGAACGCCTACGACATCGGCTTATCGCTGCGGCTGATGGAGGAAGGCCGCGGCACGCACAAGAGCACGTCGATACGGCGCGAAAAACTGGTGTGGGTCGGCGCGACGCAAACGCTGCGCGAGCGGCCCGCGCTCACCCCGCCCTGGCCGCTCGTGCTGCTGCCGGCGACCTGCCAGTTGCAGCGTCGCGTCGTGAGGTTGCTCGACGAAGCGCGCATGCCCTACCTGATTTCGCATTCGGCTTCGGGTGTGGCCGGGCTGCAGCTCGCGCTCAAGGCGGGGCTGGGGATCTCGTGTCTGAACGAGTCGGCGATCGGCGAAGGACTGATGCCCTGCCCGGCTTCATTCGGCTTACCCGCGCTGCCTGCGGCCGAATTCCATTTGCTGCCGGGCCAGCCTGGCGAGTCCGCGCACGTGACGAACGCGCGCGCGGCGCTCGCGGAACTGCTCGTTTGAGGCGCTTTAGCCGGCGGCCTGAACCAGCTCGGCAAAGCGCAGCAGATCGACGTTGCCCCCGGAGATGAGCACGCCCACGCGCTTGCCGCGCACGTCCACCTTGCCGTGCAGCACGGCCGCCGCCGCGAGGCAGCCGGTGGGTTCGACCACGAGCTTCATGCGGCTCGCGAAGAACTTCATCGTATCGACGAGTTCCGCGTCGCTCACCGTGACGATCTCGCTCACGCGTTCGCGAATCACCGCGAAGGTCAGGTTGCCGAGATGCTGGGTTTGCGCGCCGTCGGCAAGGGTCTTCGGCGTGTCGATGTGGACGATCTCGCCCGTGCGCAGGCTGCGCTGACCGTCGTTGCCGGCCTCGGGCTCGACGCCGATCACCGTGCATGCGGGCGAGAGTGCATGCGCGGCAGTCGCACAACCCGAGAGCAGCCCGCCGCCGCCCAGCGGCGTGAGCAACAGGTCGAGCTCGCCCGTTTCCTCGAACAACTCCTTGGCGGCGGTGCCCTGGCCGGCCATCACGTGCGCGTGGTCGTACGGCGGAATGAGCGTGAGGCCGCGCTCGGCCGCGAGCCGTTTGCCGAGCGCCTCGCGGTCCTCGGTATAGCGATCGTAAAAGACGACCTCGCCGCCATAGCCGCGCGTGGCCTCCACCTTCACGGCGGGCGCGTCGTGCGGCATGACGATCACGGCCTTCACGCCGAGCAGACGCGCCGACAGCGCGATCGCCTGCGCGTGGTTGCCCGACGAAAACGTGATCACGCCGCCCGCCTTCTGCTCAGGCGTGAATTGCGCGATCGCGTTATAGGCGCCGCGGAACTTGAACGCGCCCATGCGCTGCAGGTTCTCGCATTTGAAGAAAAGCTGCGCGCCCGTGCGTTCGTTCGCGGTACGCGAAGTCAGAACCGGCGTGCGGTGCGCGACGCCACGCAGGCGTTCGTGGGCGGCTGCGACGTCTTCGAAGGTAATAGGCAGAGGGCTCATGGTCGTTCTTCGGCTGGCAGGTAGGTGTAGACGGTCGAGCGCGCAACGCCGAGCGTGGTGGCCACGTCGGCGAGCGCATGACGCAGGTTCAGCATTCCGTTTGTCGCGAGTTCGCGCACGGCCTCACGGCGCTGCGCGAGCGTCATGCCGATGGGCGTGGTGTTGCGCGTGGCGGCGAAGCGTTCGAGCGCCTCGCGCACGCAGCCCACGCCGCGCGGCGCGAGCGTTTCGGCGACAGGCGCAGCCGCGCTGGTCTGGATCAGCTGGCCGAGGCCAGCCGTCACCGCGCCGATCAGCGACACATCCATGTTCAGGCAGAGGGCCGCGACGTACTCGCCCGCGCTGTTCTTCAGGCCGATGGATGTGCTTTTAGCCGGACGCCCGTCGGGAAAACGGTTCGGATAGTTGGCCACGACTTCGGGAAAGCCGGAGTCGGTGATGCGCGCGAGACCCATTTCGGTGGCGGCGTCGCCAACTTGCCGTCCTGACAAATTGTTCGCGATCGCCACGACGGAGTGCTCGGGCCGCGTGAGGTCGTGCAGCACCACCTCGACGAGCGGCGCGAGCGTCTGGCCGAGCGCCGCGACGATCTTCCCGCCTTCGCGCAGGAGCAGCGCGTTTTCGTCAGTGGATTGGCCGGAACGGGTTTTGCGAGTGGGCATCATGATATTGGACATATTGACAGTTAATGACTGAATGTCAATCGCTTGAACTGATCGCTGGGAGAGTTGCCGTGCCTGGCCGCCCGATGCGCAAAAAAAACCCCGCCCGAAGGCGAGGTCAATCAGACACGAAGAAACACTACACACTGCATTGCGACTCAGACCGTGAAGCGCTCGCTGACGAACTGCGTGGACGGCACGCGCGCGCGCGCCGCCACCGCCTGCGCAGCGCTCACCATCGCGGGCGGACCGCAAACATAGAGGTCGGGCGCCGCGCCACCCTCCGCGAGCGCCGCGGCGAGCGCATCGACGGGGGTGCGGTGCGAGCCTTGCCAGCCATCACCCGCTTCGAGCACGCAAAGCTCGACGTGCAGTTGCGGCAGCGCCGCCCGAAGCGCGTCCAGTTCGTCGAGCAGGAAAAGCTCGCTCTCGCGATTCACGCCGTAGAAGAGCCGTGCGTCGTTCATTTCCCCGAATTCGGCCATGCGGCGCAGCATTGAGAGCACCGGAGCGAGACCCGTGCCGCCCGCCACGAACCAGCGCGGACGCAGACTGTCGGTGATCAAACCGAAGCCGCCTTGCGGGCCGTGAACGGTGAGCACGTCGCCCGGCTGCGCCCGCTCGCGCAGATACGCCGAAAACGCGCCTTGCGGCCGCAGCCGGATCAGGAACTCGAGGCGCCCCTCCCAGTTGCTCGTGTTGGAAAGCGAGAAGGGGCGCTTCACGCCGCCCTCCGGCAACTCCAGCTCCGCGAACTGGCCCGCTTCGAACTCGGCGGCGCTGCCGCTGGTGTCGTCGGCATCGAGAAGCAGTTCGAGACGGCGCGTGTCGTCGGCGATCGTTTCCAGCGCGGCGATGCGCGCCGTGCGCACGGCAACCGGCTGCAGCAGCACCTTCGCGCGGTCGTACGGCGCGGCGACGCGCAAGTCGGCCGAAGGTCTCGTGCGGCACAGCAGAACCGCCTGCGGGTCGCCGGACGGCAACGCGTCCGCACTGTGGTCGCCGAGCGTGTACGCCCCTTCGGTCACGGTGGCGTGACACGCGCCGCAGCTGCCGCGCCGGCACTGCGAGGGCAGCGTGATATCCGCCGCCGCCGCCGCGCTCAGCACGTCCTGCCCCGGCTCGCACGCGAAGCCGAACGCCTGGCCGTCGCGCGTGGTGAGCTCGATTTGATAACTCATGACGTTTTCACCCGCGCTCACGCGGCCTTGCGTGAGAGGGCCGCAGCGAGGTCCGCTTGCGCCTCGCCGATCGGCGAGATGCCGAACTGCGTGACGAGAATGTCGAGGACGTTCGGCGTGAGGAAGGCGGGCAACGTCGGTCCGAGATGGATGTTGCGCAGGCCGAGCGCGAGCAGCGTGAGCAGCACCGCGGCGGCCTTCTGCTCGAACCACGACACCACGAGCGTGAGCGGCAGATCGTTCACACCGCAGTCGAAGGCCTTCGAGAGCGCGATGGCGATCTGGATCGCCGAGTAGCTGTCGTTGCACTGGCCCAGATCGAGCAGGCGCGGAATGCCGCCGATGTCGCCGAACGCGTGGCGATTGAAGCGGTACTTGTTGCAGCCGAGCGTCATGACGACGGTGTCGTCGGGCGCGCCCTGGGCGAACTCGGTGTAGTAGTTCCGGCCGGGCGCAGCGCCGTCGCAGCCGCCGATCAGGAAGAAGTGGCGGATCTGGCCGGCCTTCACCGCGTCGATCACCTTGTCGGCCACGCCGAGCACCGTATTGCGCGCAAAGCCGATGGTGATGGTTTCCTCTGGCGCCGTTTCGCGAAAGCCCGGCAGCGCGAGCGCGGCCTGCACGACGGGTGCGAACGCGTGATGCTCGAGATGGCGCACGCCGGCCCAACCTACCGGCCCCGTCGTGAAGATGCGCTGACGGTACTGCGGCAGCGGCTCGATCAGGCAGTTGGACGTCATCAGGATCGGGCCGGGGAAGTTCGCGAAGTCCGATTGCTGGTCCTGCCATGCGCCGCCGCAGTTGCCGGCCAGATGCGGATAAGCCTTGAGCTTCGGGTAAGCATGCGCGGGCAGCATCTCGCCGTGCGTGTAGATCTGCACGCCGGTGCCCTGGGTGGCTTCGAGCAGCGCCTCGAGATCGCCGAGGTCGTGGCCCGAAACCAGGATGGCTTTGCCCGCCGCCGGCGTCACGCGCACGGCAGTGGGTTCGGGCATGCCGAAGCGACCCGTGTTCGCCGCATCGAGCAGTTCCATCACCTTGAGGTTCAGGTTGCCGAGCGCGAGCGCATGTTCAAGGATATCGCCGGCCTGCGTGGGTTCGCTCGCGAGAAACACAAGCGCCGCCTCCACGCCCGCGTAGACCTCTTCGCTCTCGTAACCGAGGACGCGCGCGTGATGGGCGTAAGCACACACGCCTTTGAGACCGTAGAGCACGAGGGCGCGCAAGCCCACGACATCCTCGCCCACCTTCGGGAGTCCGGCCCTGATGCCGACGAGCGCGGCCTGCGCCTGCAGTTCGGCGAGATCGTTGCCCGGTTGCCAGAGCGCGGCGCCGCCCGGCTGCGCAGCGGCAACGCCTTGCGCGAGCGCGAGCGCCTCGCAGGTCGACTTCACGCGATCGCGGTGTTGCGCGGCCTCGCGCAGCATTGCCACGAAACGGCTGGCGTTGAAATTGACATTGGTGAGCGTTGTGAACAGCGCGTAGAGCATGAAGCGGT
Source organism: Paraburkholderia sp. CNPSo 3281 (assembly GCF_024206515.1). Classification (NCBI taxonomy): domain Bacteria; kingdom Pseudomonadati; phylum Pseudomonadota; class Betaproteobacteria; order Burkholderiales; family Burkholderiaceae; genus Paraburkholderia; species Paraburkholderia sp. CNPSo 3281. The sequence goes on from NZ_JAMBPS010000002.1 coordinate 232,141, forward strand.
CGGCTTCGCGATCGGGGCTGCCGAGGCCGCGCGCGAGCGCGCCATATTGTGCGATACCCTTGGCCGCGTAGATCAGCAGGTCCTGCAGATCCGCAGTGGTGGCGTCCTTGCCGCAGTTGCCCTTGGCCGAGGCGCACCCCGGTGTGGCCTGGGTGCGGTCGGTCTGTTCACATTGATAGCAAAACACGGCTTTCTCCTTTTCCTTGTGGGGCGACGGCGCGAGCAGTCTTGTAAGATGCAGAACTAATGCATCTTTTAAATGGTGACGCGCCGGCGGGAGTTTTGCCGTGACAAAAATCAGAAAACGTGTCGCTTGAGGCGGATAAGCGACTGTGTGTGCGAAAACGTCGCAGCGGGTCGGCGCTCGACTCGCTCATTTGCTACGTTCGCTCAGTTCGCTCGGTCCGCACGCCGAAATGAAAAGCCCCGGCTCGACCGCGAGGTCGAGCCGGGGCTTCAGGTCCTGCAGATGCGTTCGGACGTTCTAGAACGGAATATCGTCGTCCATCTCGTCGAAGCCGCCGCCGGCCGGCGCGCTCGAACGGCCGCCACCTGCGCCGCCGCCAGCGCCACCACCGCTCGAACGCGGCGCGCCGCCACCGCCCGAAGCGCGGCCGCCGCCGCGCGGTGCGGACTGCTCACGGCTGTAGCCGCCGTCGTCGCCCATGTCGCTGCCCATCGAGGCGCCGCCGCTGCGGCCACCGAGCATCTGCATCTGGTCGGCGACGATTTCCGTCGAGTAACGGTCGGTGCCGTCCTGCGCTTGCCACTTGCGCGTGCGGATGCGGCCTTCGATATACACCGACGAGCCCTTCTTCAGGTACTCCGAGACGATCTCGGCCAGGCGCCCGAAGAACGACACGCGGTGCCATTCGGTCATTTCCTTGAACTCGCCGGACGCCTTGTCCTTGTAGCGGTCGGTCGTGGCGAGGCGAATGTTCGCCACGGCGTCGCCACTCGGCAGATATCGCACTTCCGGATCGGCGCCGAGGTTGCCGACGAGGATCACCTTGTTCACGGATGCCATGAATTTCTCCTGTTTAATTCCGTTGCGAGGAGCGGCCGCGCGGTGCGTGCCAGGGAGCGCCTGAGGTGTCTCATGCGCCTGCACCGGTCACGGACCGCCTCCGCGAATTGCGTTGCTGTGAACCTTTGGTTCTAACTCAGGCCCGCCTGGGTCAAGCCCGCCTGGCTTCTGCCCGCTTGGGCGGCGCCTTCATATTGGCCGCGATTATAAGCCAGCACAAGACGAGCCCCGAGCACGTGTAAAACACGGCGCTCGCGCCTCCGTGCTTGAGGATCCATCCGCCCACCACGCCGCCGAGCGCGAGCCCGATCGACTGCGTGGTGTTGTACACGCCCGTGGCCGCGCCCTTGCGGTTGCCCGGCGCGAGCTTCGATACGAGCGAAGGCTGCGAAGCCTCCAGGATGTTGAAGCCGAGGAAGTACACGAACAGCACGGCCGACACGATGACAAGTGTATGCGCGAGCGAGCCGAGCAAAAGCTGGCCGATCAGGATAAGACCGATCGCAGAAACGAGCACGGCCTTCATCTTGCCCCGCTTTTCCGCGACGATAATGGCCGGCACCATCATGACGAACGCGAGGCCCATGACCGGCAGATAGATCATCCAGTGCGACGCGACCGGCAGGCCCGCGTCCACGAGCAGGCGCGGCACGACGAGAAAGAGCGCCGTCTGCGTGGCGTGCAACACGAGCACGCCGAAGTTCAGGCGCAGCAGTTCGACGTTGTGCAGCACCTCGGCGAACGGGGCGCGCACGTGCACGGGCTTGCTGGGCGCGTCGGGCACGACCCAGATCACCACGCCCACCGCGAGGATCGAGAACACCCCGACCAGCGCGAACAGGCCGCTCATGCCGACCCAATGGAACACGATCGGCGCGCCGACGATGGCCACGGCGAACGACATGCCGATCGAGCCCCCCACCATCGCCATGGCCTTGGTGCGGTGTTCCTCGGCGGTCAGGTCGGCGATGAACGCCAGCACGGCCGACGATACCGCGCCCATGCCCTGGATCACCCGCCCGACGATGATCCACGTCATGTCGTGCGCGCCCGCCGCGACAAAGCTGCCGATCGCGAAGATGACAAGGCCAGTCGCGATGACGGGCTTTCTGCCCACCATGTCCGAAACCCAGCCGTAGAAAATATAGAGAAGCGACTGCGTGACGCCGTACGCGCCGAGCGCGATGCCGACCAGCAGAAGGTTGTCGCCGCCGGGAATGGTTTTCGCGTAGACGGAAAACACCGGCATGATCATGAAGAGACCGAGCATGCGCAGCGCGAAGATCGCCGCGAGCGAGACGGTCGCGCGCAACTCGGGCGCGCTCATGCGTGAGGATGTAGCGGGTGAATTGGAGGACATCGGAGCGTTATGTGTTTGGACCGCAAGTGCCCGCACGTTTGTTGACCGGGACGCTCCCTGACGCGCCTCTTTCGAGGCCCTTGCACTCGCCGCTCCGGGCCCTTTCAAAGACCGTCAGCAAGCCGTAACGGCGGTCTGGAAAAGTCGTTATAGTAGCAGGTTTGGTTTCCCTTTCTCCCGCAGGTTCATGGAACAGATCCGTATCCGTGGGGCCCGAACCCACAACCTGAAGAACGTCAATCTGGACCTGCCGCGCCACAAGCTCGTGGTCATCACCGGGCTTTCGGGCTCGGGCAAGTCCTCGCTGGCGTTCGACACGCTCTACGCAGAAGGCCAGCGCCGCTACGTGGAAAGCCTCTCGGCCTACGCGCGTCAGTTCCTGCAGCTCATGGAGAAGCCCGACGTCGACCTGATCGAGGGTCTGTCGCCGGCGATTTCCATCGAGCAGAAGGCCACGTCGCACAACCCGCGCTCCACCGTCGGCACCGTCACCGAGATCCACGACTACCTGCGGCTGCTTTACGCACGCATCGGCACGCCATACTGTCCGGACCACGAGATTCCGCTGGAGTCGCAAAGCGTCTCGCAGATGGTGGACGCCGCGCTCGCCCTGCCCGAAGAAACGAAGCTGATGATCCTGGCTCCCGTGATCGTGGACCGCAAGGGCGAGCACGCCGAGCTGTTCGACGACATGCAGGCGCAGGGTTTCGTGCGCTTTCGGGTGCGCTCGGGCGGCGGCACGGCCAACGAAGGGGAAGCGAAGATCTACGAGGTGGAGTCGCTGCCCAAGCTCAAGAAGAGCGAGCGCCACACCATCGACGTGGTGGTGGACCGCCTGAAGGTGCGCCCCGACATGAAGCAGCGCCTCGCGGAGTCGTTCGAAACCGCGCTGCGTCTGGCCGACGGCCGCGCCATCGCGCTCGAAATGGACACCAACCGCGAGCACCTGTTCAGCTCGAAGTTCGCGTGCCCGATCTGCTCGTATTCGCTGCCGGAGCTGGAGCCGCGCCTCTTCTCGTTCAACAACCCGATGGGCGCGTGCCCCGAGTGCGACGGTCTGGGCCAGATCACGTTTTTCGATCCGAAGCGCGTGGTCGCGCACCCGTCGCTGTCGCTCGCGGCGGGCGCCGTGAAGGGCTGGGACCGGCGCAACCAGTTCTACTTCCAGATGCTGCAGAGCCTGGCCGCGTTCTACGACTTCGACATCGACACCGCGTTCGAGGACCTGCCGGAGAAAGTGCGCAAGATCCTGCTCTACGGCTCCGGCAAGCAGGAGATTCCGTTCTCGTACATCAACGAGCGCGGCCGCACTTCAGTGCGCGAGCATGTCTTCGAAGGGATCATCCCGAACCTGGAGCGCCGCTACCGCGAGACCGACTCGGCCGCCGTGCGCGAGGAGCTTTCGAAGTACCAGAACAACCAGGCCTGCCCGCACTGCGAAGGCACCCGTCTGCGCCGCGAGGCGCGCTTCGTGCGCATCGGCGCAGGCGAAGAGGCGCGTGCCATTTATGAAGTGAGCGGCTGGCCGCTGCGCGACACCCTCGGCTACTTCCAGACGCTGCACCTCGAAGGTGCAAAGCGCGAGATCGCCGACAAGGTGGTCAAGGAAATCGTCGCGCGCCTCATGTTCCTCAATAACGTCGGGCTCGACTATCTCTCGCTCGAACGCAGCGCCGAGACGCTTTCCGGCGGCGAGGCGCAGCGCATCCGCCTCGCCTCGCAGATCGGCTCGGGCCTGACGGGCGTGATGTACGTGCTCGACGAGCCGTCCATCGGCCTGCACCAGCGCGACAACGACCGCCTCATCTCCACGCTCAAGCATCTGCGCGACCTCGGCAATTCGGTGATCGTCGTCGAGCACGACGAGGACATGATCCGCATGGCCGACTACGTGGTCGACATGGGTCCGGGCGCGGGCGAGCACGGCGGCATGGTGATTTCGCAAGGCACACCAGGCGAAGTCGAGCACGATCCGGCCTCGATGACGGGCCAGTACCTCTCGGGCGCGCGCCGCATCGACTATCCCGACGAGCGCCTCGAGCCCGGCGAACGCCGCCTGCGCATCGTCGAGGCCCACGGCAACAACCTCAAGCACGTGACGCTCGACCTGCCCGTCGGTCTTTTGACCTGCGTGACGGGCGTCTCGGGCTCGGGCAAGTCCACGCTCATCAACGACACGCTTTATCACGCCGTGTCGCAGCATCTGTATGGATCGTCTGCGGAACCGGCGCCGTTCGAGGCGATCGAGGGCCTGGAGCACTTCGACAAGGTCATCAACGTCGACCAGTCGCCGATCGGGCGCACGCCGCGCTCGAACCCGGCCACCTACACGGGCCTCTTCACGCCCATCCGCGAACTGTTCGCGGGCGTGCCGGCCGCCAAGGAACGCGGCTACGAGTCGGGCCGCTTCTCGTTCAACGTGAAGGGCGGGCGCTGCGAAAGCTGCCAGGGCGACGGCGTGCTCAAGGTGGAAATGCATTTCCTGCCCGACGTGTACGTGCCCTGCGACGTCTGCCACGGCAAGCGCTACAACCGCGAGACGCTGGAGATTCAATACAAGGGCCGGAACATCAGCGAAGTGCTCGACATGACGGTGGAAGCCGCCTACGAGTTCTTCAAGGCGGTGCCGGTGGTGGCGCGCAAGCTCAAGACGCTGCTCGATGTGGGCCTCGGCTACATCCGCCTCGGCCAGTCGGCCACCACGCTCTCGGGCGGCGAGGCGCAGCGCGTGAAGCTTTCACTCGAGCTTTCCAAGCGGGACACCGGCCGCACGCTGTATATACTCGACGAGCCGACCACGGGCCTGCACTTCCACGACATCGCGCTTTTGCTGGAAGTGATTCACCGGCTTCGAGATCAGGGCAACACGGTGGTCATCATCGAGCATAATCTCGATGTAATCAAAACCGCCGACTGGGTCGTGGACATGGGACCGGAAGGCGGCGCGGGCGGTGGGCAGATCGTGGCCCAGGGGACGCCCGAACAGGTGGCGAAGTCGAAGGCAAGCTTCACGGGCCGCTATCTCGCGCCGCTGCTCAAGCGCCAGATCGCCGCACTGGACACGGCCTCGGGAAAATGACCGCCAGGCGGGCTGACAACCGGGCCGGAAATTTAGCAGTAGAAATAGCTGCAGCGACAACGGGTCGGGGGCGCTTGCGCCCCCGTAGTTTGGAGACGGAATACACCCAACATGGTCAAGCGCAACGAAGCGACCGAAGATAAACAGGTGCGCGACCTGCGGCCACGGCCGGTCAGGCTCACGAGCGACATGAGCCTGCCGAAGCTTTCGGCAGTGGAAATCGGCAGCTATGTGGCCGCGCTCGCCGGCATGCTGGCAATCCTGCACCTGAACCTGCTCGGCGCGCTGCTCGCGGGCATGCTCGTGTTCCAGCTCGTTCATACCATTTCGCCGCTCATCGAGCGGCGCATGTCGAGCAGCCGCGCACGCTGGCTCTCCGTGGTGCTGGTTTCCATCGTGATCGTGGGCGTGCTCACGGGGCTCACCGTGGGCGTCATCGAGCAGTTCGAAAGCGACGTGCCGAGCGTGCAGAAGGTCATGGCGCAAATGATGACGTTCGTCGACCAGGCGCGCGGGCGCATTCCCGAGTCCATCGCCGCCTATCTGCCCGTGGACGTCGCCCAGATGAAGCTCAAGGCGCTCGCGCTCATGCACGAGCACGCCACCCAGCTCGGCCAGGGCGGCAAGAACGCCGCGCGTATCTTCGGGCATATCGTGATCGGCATGATCATCGGCGCGATCATCGCCATTGGCGCGCAGAAGAACGCCACGCGGCTGCCGCTTTCCACGGCGTTCGTCGCACGCGTGTCCCGTTTCGCCGACGCGTTCCGCCGCATCGTGTTCGCGCAGGTGAAGATTTCGTCCATCAACACGGTGTTCACCGGCCTCTTTCTCCTGCTCGCGCTGCCGTTGTTTCACGCGCCGCTGCCGCTCGCGAAGATGCTGGTCGTGGTGACCTTCGTGGTGGGCCTCCTGCCCGTGATCGGCAACCTGATCTCGAACACGCTGATCGTCGCCATCGCGCTCACCGTGAGCCTGCCCGCGGCGGTCACGGCGCTCGTGTTCCTCATCCTGATCCACAAGCTCGAATACTTCCTGAACGCGCGCATCGTGGGCGGCCAGATCGAGGCGCGCACGTGGGAGCTGCTCGTCGCGATGCTCGTGATGGAAGCCGCGTTCGGCATTCAAGGCGTGATCGCCGCGCCGATTTTCTACGCGTATATCAAGCGCGAACTGATCTATCTGCGGCTCGTCTGAGCCGCTCTCTCCCAGGCCCGCGCGCGGCCTTCAGCGCCCGCGCGGCTCGCCGGGCACGTCGGTCATGCCGTCGTGCCCCACGGCGTAGATCGCCACCTGCACGCGGCTCGTGAGATTGAGCTTGCGCAGAATGTTGCGCACGTGAATCTTCACCGTGCTCTCCGCCAGATCGAGCGTACGCGCAATCTCCTTGTTGCTCGCGCCGCGTGCTAGCTCGCGCACGATGTCGCGCTCGCGCGCCGTGAGCGTCTCCGCGCTCGCACGCGCGGCGCCAGTCGCGCCGGTCACGCCGGTCACGCCGGTCGAATGCGCAGGCTTGCGCATCTGCTCCACGAGTTTCGCCGTCATGTGCTCGGTAATGACCGGCTGGCCGCTCGCGGCCTTGCGGATCGCCGCGACCAGCGCGTCGGCGTCGATGCTCTTGAGCAGGAAGCCACGCGCCCCCTCGCGCATCGCGGCGGTGAGTTCGTCGGCTTCCTCGGAGACGGTGAGCATCACGACCGCCGTGTCCGGCAGGTCTTCCACCAGCAGTTGCAGCGTTTCGAGCCCCGAGAGGCCCGGCATGTTCAGGTCGAGCAGGATGACGTCGGGCAGGTGCTGCTTCGCGCGCTTGACGCCTTCCACGCCGTCCGACGCTTCGCCCACCACTTCCAGGTCGGGCTGGCGCTGCAGGAGCGCGCTCACGCCCGAGCGAAAGAGCGTGTGGTCGTCGATGAGCAGGATGCGTATGGTCATGGGGATCGTTATCTTGTCGCGATGTCTTCCAATTCTGATCGTAACGCCGTCGGCCAGGTTCATTGGCCACATTCACGCGGCCATGCGGCTCGCGGCGGGCAGCACCAGTTCGACGCGCGCGCCGCGCCCCGGCGCGCTCTGCAGCGTGAGCACGGCGGCTAGACGTCTCGCGCGCTCATGCATGATGTGAAAACCCACGTGCGATTCGCCGCGCGAGGCGATATCGGCAGGATCGTAGCCCACGCCGTCGTCTTCGATCGTCAGGCGGAAGTCGCGCGCATTCACGACACTCACCTGTACGTGCAGCGCCTGGGCATGCTTGCGCGCATTCGAGAGCGCCTCCTGCAGCACGAAGAGTACCTGCAGCTGCTGGTCGGGCGGCAGCGGCGGCCCGTCTTCGTCGCGATAGTCGAGCGTCAACTCGGCGTCCGACTGGCGGCGAAAGCGCGCCACGGTGTCCTCCACGGCAAGGCGCAACTTGCCCGGGCCGAGCTTCGTACGGAAGTTCAGCAGCAGTTCGCGCACGTCGTCGTAGCTTTCCTCCACGCCGCCCGCGAGAAGCGGCACGATCTCGCGAATCTCGTCGAGGTCGCCCTGCTCCGCCGCCCCATCGAGCAGGTGCACTTGCATCTTCAGGAAGCTCAGGCCTTGCGCGATGCTGTCGTGCAGCCCCTGAGCGACGAGATTGCGCTCCTCGGACACGGCGAGCTGGCGCCCGAGCGCCACGAGCCGACGGTTCATGAGCGCGACGCCCAAGTGGCGGCCGAGCGTCTGGAGCAGCTGGACGCCCGACGGCGCAATCTCCCGCTTGCACCGAAAGTGCAGCGAGAACGTGCCGAGCGTCTCGTTCTGCGCGACGATGGCCGACACCGCGACGCTCACGAAGCCTGCCTTCAGGCAGCGCTGCGTGAAAGCCCCGCTCAGGCCGCTTTCTCCACTTTCTCCGCCGGCTGCGCGCGCGCCTGGCTGCGCCATCAGGCCGAATACGACTGGCGCCTCGGCCGTGGCGCCCCCGCACGCACAGCCCGCCGCCGGCATGCACTGCTCCGCGCGCGTGATCGATTCGGGCATGCCTTCCGAGACGAGCAGATGCAGATTGCCGTCGTCAGGCGAAACGACGCGCACCGTGCCGCCATCGGCGTCGAATTCGCGCATCACGCGCGTGAGGAAATCGTGGCACAGGCTTTCCGCCGGGCCCGGCGTGTTGAGAAACGCCGCCATCTCGTAGAGCGTGGCGAGTTCGCGGTTTTGCGCCGCCAGTTGCGCGGTCTTGGCGTCCACACGCTCGGCAAGGTCCTGGTACAGCGCCTGCAGCTCCGCGACCATGCGGTTGAAGGCTTGCGTGAGATGACCGAACTCGTCGTACGTTTCGACCGGCAACCGTGTGTCGAACTCGCGCGCCTCGATGCGCGCGAGCCCGTCCTGCAAGCGCTGCACGGGCGCCACGAACCACTGGTAAAGCAGATAGACGATTGCCATCGTGCCTACACACGACAGCGCCGCGAGCGCGACCTGTGAAATGCGCAGCCACGCGGTCTTGCGCGCGTTCTCGCGCTCGATCAGGCTGACGAGCCGGTTCGCGTCGTCGACGAAGCCGGGCAGCAGGCCGATGTACGTCGAGGGCTCGCCCCCGCTGGCGGCGAGGTCGCTCAGCGCAGCGGGTTTGAGCGTGTGGTTCCAGGCAGCCGCGACCCGTTCGAACTGCGCGTGGATGCCCGCATCGGCGGGAAGAAAGAGCGGCCGCGCCGGATCGCCGTCGCGCAATTCGCGCAGCGTACCGTCGAGCTGGCGCATCTGGGCGTCGACTTGCGAAGGCTTGCCGGTGCGGGCTTCCCACAGTGCGATCGCCACCGCGTTCGCGCGCATGCGCAGGCTGCCCGCGTCGTTGATCGCGGCGCCGCCGCCCTCGAGCTGCCAGGAAAGCCAGAGCGTGCCGCTGATCATCGCGAGCACGAGCGCGAGCGCGACCGTGGAAAGCACAACGATGCGCGTGGAAAGCCGCTTCGGGAACGGCGCTTCCTGCGCGGCGGCAGAAGCGGCAGATGCGGTTGCGGAATCGGAAGACGGAGTCATGGCCGGGACCGGGAATCGGCTGCGCCGAAACGGCGGCGCCTATCCCGACATTATCTGACGGAGTGCAGCCGATCGCGCGCTATGTCGCGGTGTGCACCGCCAACTGCGACACTATGCGTCAGATCGCCTGCCTCCCGGGCGAGTCCCGGCGAACCACGTTGCGCGCGCCCGGCGTGTGCACATCGTGAAAAAAGCGGGGAATGCGAGTGGGCTCGCTCCCCGCGAAGAACGGCCATCCCCACGGCCGTCCAGAGGCAAACGTTGGCCGCTAGCGGCTGCGCACGAGCTGCCAGGCGCGCGAAAGATAGGTGATCGAGGCGAACCCGCTCCACACGTGTACGAGCCGCGTGAACGGGAAGATCACGAACAGCGTCATGCCCATGAAGAGGTGCATGCGGAAGATGAGCGGCGCGTCTGCCACGAAGCTCGCGGCGTCGCCGCGGAACGTGACGATGTGCTGCGCCCAGGTCATGAGCCGCACCATCATCGCGCCGTCCATGTGGCTAGCCGATTCGCCGATGGTGCTCAGCCCGAGCAGCAGCGTGACGAGCAGCCACAACAGCAGCACCTTGTCGCCCACGCGCGTCACGGCCGAAACGCGCGCGTTCGAAAGCCGCCGGTGCAGCAGGATCGCGAGGCCCACCAGACACATCGAGCCCATCACGCCGCCGGCGACCATCGCCACGAGCTGCTTGACCGCGTGCGGCACGCCGAGCCAGTCCCACACAGCGACGGGTGTGAGCAGACCGAACAGATGTCCGAAGAAAAGCCCGAGCACGCCGACGTGGAAGAGGATATTGCCAAGGCGCAAATGCCCGCGATAGAGCAGCTGCGAGCTGTCCGCCTTCCACGTGTACTGCTCGCGCTCGAAGCGCGCGAGGCTGCCGAACAGGAAGATGGCGGCGGCTATATACGGATAGATGCCGAACAAAAACTGATTGAACGTGTTCATGGCGATTCCTTTGCGCAGGCAGCCGTAGTGGTCGCGGCAAACTGCGCTCGCGGGTGGAACTGAACGACCTGCGGCGAGTTGCTCGCGCCGAACGCGTGCGTGAGCGGCTCCACCCCGTCCGCGCCGGTGCCGAAACGTTCGAGCGCCTCGTCCATGTCGCGCACGGGCGCGCCCACGAGCGGCAGCGGCTCGACATCGGTCAGCTCGCACAGCACCGTGAAGATGCCCGCGTAGGGGCTTTCACTCTTCTCGAGCTGATTGCCGAGCGCGGCGAGCACGTGAATCGCCTCGCCGAGCAGCGCGCGCGCCTCGTCCTCGCCGATCAGGCCGAGCACTTCGAGAAAGAGCGGCACGTAGTCGGGCAGTTCGCTCGTCGCGACGTCGAGGCCGTGGTTGCGGTATTCGTCGAGCAGATCGACCATCGCCTGGCCGCGCGCGCGGCTCTCGCCGTGCACGTGCTCGAACAGATGCAGCGAGTGGCGCGGATTGCGGTCGAAGGTGGCCACGTACGCTTCCTGCGACTCGACGAGCGAGCGCTCGCGCAGCGCCGCGATGAGCGGCGTCAGTTCGCGCGCGGCGAATGCGCCGTTCGGCAGGGCTTCGAGCGCGGCTTCGATCTCGTCGAGCGCGTCGAGCAAGGGCTGCTCGGGATAGTCGAGCAGCGCGGAGAGAACCGGATAAATCGACATGATGGTGTCCCCCGCTCAAGCTTCAGACGGCGTCTTGCGACGCGACTTCGGCATATCGACATACACCACGCTGCCTCCGAGCTTCGAGCCGAACAGCGAGCCCTCGGAAACGCCGCCCGAACACCCATTGCCGAACGAAAAGCCGCAACTGCCCTTCTCGTTGAACGAATCCTCGACCATTTCCTTGTGCGACGACGGCACGACGAAGCGGTCCTCGTAGTTCGCGATCGCCATGGTGCGGTACATGTCCTCGACCTGCTCGGGCGTGAGGCCCGCGCGCGCGAGAACCGCGTTGTCGTTCACGCCGTCCACGGCCTGGGTGCGCTTGTAGGCGCGCATCGCCAGCATGCGGTTGAGCGCCGAAATCACGGGCTTTTCGTCGCCGGCGGTGAGCAGGTTGGCGAGATAGCGCATGGGAATGCGCAGGCTCGCCACGTCGGGAATCACGCCGTCCATGCCGATATGGCCCGCGTCCGCGGCCGACTGGATCGGCGAAAGCGGCGGTACGTACCAGACCATCGGCAGCGTGCGGTACTCGGGGTGCAGCGGGAACGCGATCTTCCACTCGACCGCCATGCGGTACACGGGCGAGCGCACGGCGGCGTCGAGCCAGCCCTGCGGCACGCCCTGGCGGCGCGCCTCGGCCTGAATGGCGGGATCGTGCGGATCGAGGAATACGTCGAGCTGCGACTGATACAGATCCTGCGTCGATTCGACCGATGCCGCCTCGCTGATGCGGTCCGCGTCGTAAAGCATCACGCCCAGATAACGGATGCGGCCCACGCACGTTTCCGAGCAGACGGTAGGCTGCCCCGCCTCGATGCGCGGATAGCAGAAGATGCACTTCTCGGCCTTGCCGCTCTTCCAGTTGAAGTACATCTTCTTGTACGGGCAACCCGAGATGCACATGCGCCAGCCGCGGCACTTGTCCTGGTCGACGAGCACGATGCCGTCGTCTTCGCGCTTGTACACCGAGCCCGAGGGGCACGACGCCACGCACGCGGGATTCAGGCAGTGTTCGCACAGGCGCGGCAGGTACATCATGAAGGTATTCTCGAAGGTCGAATACATCTCCTTCTGCACGTTCTCGAACAGCTTGTCGCGGCTGCGCGAGGCGAACTCGCCGCCCAGGTCGTCTTCCCAGTTGGGACCCCAATGGATCTTGTCCATCTTCTTGCCAGTGATGACCGACACGGGGCGCGCGGTGGGCGGCGTCTGCGAGAGGCGCGCCTTCTGCAAATGCTCGTAGTCGTACGTGAACGGCTCGTAGTAGTCGTCGATGCCGGGCAGGTTCGGGTTGGCGAACAGGTTGGCCAGCACCTTGAGCTTCGGGCCCTGGCGCGGCTCGATCTTGCCGTTCGGGTTGCGGACCCAGCCGCCGTTCCACTTCTCCTGGTTCTCCCATTCCTTCGGATAGCCGATGCCGGGCTTCGTCTCGACGTTGTTGAACCACGCGTACTCGACGCCATCCCGCGACGTCCACACGTTTTTGCACGTGACGGAGCACGTATGACAGCCGATGCACTTGTCGAGGTTCAGGACCATCGCCACCTGGGCGCGGATTTTCATGATGCGGCTCCTTCCTTCATCGGGCCTTCCAGCCACTCGACCTTCTTCATCTTGCGCACGATCACATACTCGTCGCGATTGCTGCCGACGGTGCCGTAGTAGTTGAAGCCATACGCCAGTTGCGCGTAGCCGCCGATCATGTGCGTGGGCTTGAGCACCGTGCGCGTGACCGAGTTGTGAATGCCGCCGCGCATGCCGCTCGTTTCCGCGCCCGGAACGTTGATGATCTTTTCCTGCGCGTGATACATGAGGCACATGCCGCGCGGCACGCGCTGGCTCACCACGACGCGCGCAGTGAGCGTGCCGTTCACGTTGAACACTTCGACCCAGTCGTTATCGACGATCCCCGCTTCCTTCGCCTCGGCTTCCGAGACCCAGACGTGCGGGCCGCCACGCGACAGCGTGAGCATGCGCAGGTTGTCCGTGTACGTGGAATGGATGCCCCACTTCTGGTGCGGCGTGATCCAGTTCAGCACGAGTTCGTGCTCGCCGTTGGGTTTCGCGCCGAGCATCGGCGAGGTCGTCTTCGTGTCGATGGCGGGCTTGTAGTTGCACAGGCCCTCGCCGAAGTCGAGCATCCAGCGGTGATCCTGATAGAACTGCTGGCGGCCCGTGAGCGTGCGCCAGGGAATCAGCTCGTGCACGTTCGTATAACCCGCGTTGTAGCTCACCTCTTCCGATTCGAGGCCCGACCACGTAGGCGCGGAGATGATCTTGCGCGGTTGCGCCTGCACGTCGCGAAAGCGGATCTTGTCGTGCTCGCGGCCTTCGGCCAGATGCGTGTGATCGCGGCCCGTGATCTTCGAGAGCGCGTCCCACGCCTTCACCGCTACGTGGCCGTTGGTTTCCGGCGCGAAGGTCAAGATCATTTCGGCGGCGTCGATGGCCGTTTCCAGACGCGGGCGTCCCTCGGCCGCGCCGCGGTTCTGCTGGATGCCCGTGAGCTGTGCGAACTCGCCCACCTCGTGCACGGTGTTCCAGTTGATGCCCTTGCCGCCGTTGCCGAGCTTTTCGAGCAGCGGCCCGACGGAGGTGAACTTGTTGTAGATCTCGCGATAGTCGCGCTCCACGAGCGTCATCGAAGGCGCGGTCTTGCCGGGGATCAGATCGCATTCGCCAAGACGCCAGTCCTTCGGCTCGAACGCCTGGCCGAGTTCGCCCGGTGTATCGTGCATGAGCGGCGTGCACACGAGGTCGGTGCGCTTGCCCAGAAGCGCGCCGCCGATCTCCGAAAACCTCTTCGCGATGGCCTTGTAGATCTCCCAGTCGGTCTTGCTCTCCCACAGCGGCTGCACCGCCTCCGAAAGCGGATGGATGAACGGGTGCATGTCCGACGTGTTGAGATCGTCCTTCTCGTACCACGTGGCCGAAGGCAGCACGATATCGCCGTACAGGCACGTCGTGCTCATGCGGAAGTCGAGCACCGTGAGCAGGTCGAGCTTGCCTTCGGCCGCTTCGCGCACCTTCACTTCGGCGGGCTTGATCGCATCGGCTTCGTCGCCGAACAGTGCGTTCTGCGTGCCGAGCAGGTACTTGAGGAAATACTCGTGCCCCTTGCCCGAGCTGCCCATGATGTTCGAGCGCCACACGAACATGTTGCGCGGAAAGTTCGCGGGATTGTCGGGGTCGTCGCAGGCGAAGTTCAGGGCGCCCGACTTCAATTGATCGACGGTGTACTGCACCGGCGGCACGCCTGCGCGCTGCGCGGCGTCCACCACGTCGAGCGGATTGGCGCCCAGTTGCGGCGCCGAAGGCAGCCAGCCCATGCGCTCGGACTTCGCGTTGAGGTCGAGCATCGACAGGTTCTTGTAGCGTTCGCGGTCCGCGCCCGGGCCAAGAATCTCGTCCAGACTCACCTTCTCGTGACGCCACTGGCTCGTGTGGTTGTAGAAGAACGATGTGCCGTTCATCTGGCGCGGCGGGCGCGACCAGTCGAGCGCGAACGCGAGGGGCGCCCAGCCGAACTGCGGACGCAGCTTTTCCTGGCCCACGTAGTGCGCCCAGCCGCCGCCGCTCTGGCCGATACAGCCGCACATCATCAGCAGATTGATGATGCCGCGGTAGATCATGTCGTTGTGGTACCAGTGATTGAGCGCCGCGCCGACGATCACCATGCTCTTGCCGCGCGTGCGGTCGGCGTTGTCGGCAAACTCGCGCGCCACCTGGATCACGAGCTTGCGCGGCACCGTGGTGTGCTTCTCCTGCCATGCGGGTGTGCAGGGCACGTCGTCGTCATACGAGGACGCGACGTTCGGGCCGCCGAGCCCCTGGTCGACGCCGTAGTTGGCCATCTGCAGGTCGTAGACGGTGGCGACCAGCACGCTCGTGCCGTCCGCCAGCGCGACGCGCTTCGCGGGCACGCGGCGCGCGAGCAGCGCGCCATGTTCGCCGCCGAAGTACGGGAAGCCCACCTCGACCACTTCGTCATGCTGATCGACGAGCGAAAGGCGCGGATCGATTTCGCGGCCGCTGCCGCCGTCCCTCATTTCGAGGTTCCAGCGGCCCACCTTCTTGCCGCCGTCGTGCTCGCCTTCGCCCCAGCGGAAACCGATCGAGCCGTTCGGCGCGACGATGTCGCCCGTGGTCGCATCGATGGCGAGCGTCTTCCACTGCGGGTTGTTCGCTTCGTCGAGATTCGCGGCGAGTTGCGACGCGCGCAGGAACTGGTCCGGCACGAGCGCGCCATCGCGCTTCGCGAGCGTGACGAGCATCGGCATGTCGGTGTACTGCTTCACGTAATCGCGGAAATACGCGGACTTCGCCGTTGCGTGAAACTCCTTGAGCACCACGTGGCCCATCGCGAGCGCGAGCGCCGCGTCGGTGCCCTGCTTCGGCGCGAGCCAGATATCGCCGAACTTCACCATCTCGCCGAAGTCGGACGACACTGCGACCGTCTTCGTGCCCTTGTAGCGGACCTCGGTGTAGAAGTGGGCGTCGGGCGTGCGCGTTTGCGGCACGTTCGAGCCCCACACCATGAGATACGTGGAGTTGTACCAGTCGGCCGATTCGGGCACGTCGGTCTGCTCGCCCCATACCTGCGGCGAGGAAGGCGGCAAGTCGCAATACCAGTCGTAGAACGACAGACACGCCCCGCCGATCAGGCTCAGATAACGCGCGCCCGCGGCGTACGAGACCATCGACATTGCTGGAATGGGTGAGAAACCCACCACGCGATCGGGACCGTACTTGCCGATGGTGTAGGCGTTGGCCGCCGCGATCATCTCGGTGGCCGTGTCCCACCCGGCGCGCACGAAGCCGCCCTGGCCGCGCGCGCTCTTGTAGTGAGCCGCCTTCTTCGGGTCCTCGACGATCGAAGCCCATGCCTTGACCGGGTCGAGCGTCTTGCGCGCCTCGCGCCACATTTCGATCAGGCGCCCGCGGATCATCGGGTACTTCACGCGCTGCGCCGAATACACGTACCAGCTATACGATGCGCCACGCGGGCAGCCGCGCGGTTCGTGATTGGGCAGGTCAGCGCGCGTGCGCGGATAGTCGGTCTGCTGCGTTTCCCACGTGATCAGGCCGTTCTTCACGTAAACCTTCCACGAGCACGAGCCCGTGCAGTTCACGCCGTGGGTCGAGCGTACGATCTTGTCGTGCTGCCAGCGGCTGCGATAGCCGTCTTCCCACTTGCGGTCCTCGTTCACCACCGCGCCGTGGCCCTTCGAAAACGTCGACTTCACGCGCGACATGAACTTCAACCGGTCCAGAAAATAACTCATCAGGTTCTCCGGGACTGCTGCTGGAATCGATCGATCGCGCCTGTCGCCGTCCGCTTGCGTTGCAAGCCTGGCGACGGGCAGCTGTATCGTTCCAAGTATGGCGAGCAGGTGCGTGCCTGCCCATTCATCAACGGGAGAGTTCGCACTACTCCCAAAGGACTAATCCGATTCAGCAAGGCGTGGACGCGTTGCGGCGCGCATAGAAGAACCACGTCACCGCCGCACACACCACGTAGAAGCCGATAAAGCAGACGAGCGCGCCGACCGGTGACCCGGTCATGTCGAGCGACGAGCCAAAGCTCTTCGGAATGAAGAAGCCGCCGTACGCGCCCATCGCGCCCGCGAAGCCGAGCACCGCCGCCGATTCCTTGCCCGCTTCGGCGAGCGCGCTGCGCTGCGCCTCATCGCCCTTGCCCTTCTCGGTGCGTTGATGGTGCGTGAGAAAGATCACGGGAATCATGCGGAAGGTCGAACCGTTGCCGATGCCGGTGAGCGCGAACAGCACGACGAACATCGCGAGGAAGCCGGCGAAGCTGCCCTGTGCGCCGCCCAGCGCGCCGCCCGGCAGGAACACGATTACGCCCATCACCGCGATGATCATCGCGAGGAAGGTCCAAAGCGTGACGCGCGCGCCGCCGAGCTTGTCCGAGATCCAGCCGCCAACTGGGCGCGTGAGCGCGCCAGCGAGCGGCCCGAGGAAGGCCCATGCAGTCGGGTTGATGGCGGGAAACTCCGCCTTCGTGAGAAGCGCGAGGCCAGCCGAGAAACCGATGAACGAGCCGAACGTGCCGACATACAGAAAGCACATGATCCAGTTGTGCGCGCGGCGGAAGATCACGGCCTGCTCACGGAACGAGGCCTTCGCATCGGCGATGTCGTTCATGCCGAACCACGCGGCGAACGAAGACACGACGATGAGTGGAATCCACACGAAGCCTGCGTTCTGCAGCCAGATGCTGTGCTCGACGCCGTCCTTCACGTAAGTCTGCCCGTCGCCGAGCAGGCCAGCGAACACGGCCGTCGAGATGACGATCGGCGTGACGAACTGCACGAGCGAGACACCGAGGTTGCCGATGCCCGCGTTGAGGCCGGTGGCAAAACCCTTGCGCGCCTTCGGGAAGAAGAAGCTGATGTTCGCCATCGACGAGCTGAAGTTCGCGCCGCCAAGACCGCACAGCAGGGCAAGCACGAGCAGCGTCGAATACGAGGTGGACGGATCGCGCAGCGCGAAGCCCATGCCGAAGGCCGGGATCAGGAGACTCGCCGTGGAGATCGCCGTGAAGCGGCGGCCGCCGAAAATCGGCACAAGAAACGAATAGAAAATGCGCAGCGTGGCGCCCGAAAGCGCGGGGAGCGCCGTGAGCCAGAAGAGTTCGTTCTTCGTGAAGTGAAAGCCGCCCTTGTCGAGATTGACGACCGTGACGCTCCACAGCGACCACACCACGAACGCCAGCATCAGCGCGGGAATCGAAATCCACAGGTTACGGGTGGCGATCTGCTCGCCAGAAGCCTGCCAGAACCGGGGGTTCTCGGGCTCCCATTGGGTCAGGAGATACTTGGACATGATTGTGCTCGTTCGGTAGGCGCCGCACGCGCGGCGCAGGTTGGATCATTCGGAGTACGTGGTTTCCTTCGGCGCCAGCGTCGCGGCGCTAACCTTGCGCGCGAGCTTCGCGCTGCCGTGGGCGAGCGCTTCGGGGCGGAACGAGAAGTGCATGAACAGCAGGCTCACCACGGTGGCGCCGAACATCAGCATGAAGCAGGTGGTGCGCACGCCCGTGAGGTCGACGAGCAGGCCAAACAGGATCGGCAGCACGAAGCCCGCGAGACCGCCCGCCAGCCCCACGACGCCGGAGACGGCGCCGATGTTGTCGGTGTACTCGTCGCCGATGAACTTGAAGACCGAGGCCTTGCCCACCGCCATCGCAATGCCGACGACGAACATCAGCACCGTGTAGAACACCGGTCCCGTGCTGATATGCAGACCGAGCGGGCCATGCGCGCCGTGGATCGTGAAGTCGGTCGGCGGGTAGCTCAGCAGGAAGAAGCACGCGAGCGCGACCCACATCACGGCCCACGTCGTGCGATAGGCGCCATAGCGGTCGGAGAGCCAGCCGCCTAGCGCACGCAGCACGCCGCCGGGCAGCGAGAAGCACGCAGCGAGAAACGCGGCCTGCTCGATGCCGAAGCCGTACTGGTTCACGTAGTACTGCGGCATCCACAGCGACAGGCCGACATAGCCGCCGAACACCACCGAGTAATACTGCGCATAGCGCAGCACGCGCGGGTCGGCAAGCACGCGCATCTGGCTCGCAACGCTCGCCGTGCCGGGTACGCGGTGCGCAGGGTTGCTCGCGGAGAACATCCAGAACAGCAGCGCCGTCGCGAGCATCGCAACGGCATAGACCTTCGGCACGATGGTCCACGTGCCGGCCGCGACGATCAGCACCGGCGCCACGAACTTGTTGAGCGCGGCGCCCGAATTGCCTGCGCCGAAGATACCCATGGCGAAACCCTGGCGCGACTTCGGGAACCAGCGCGCGACATAGGGTGTGCCGACTGAGAACGATGCGCCGGCGAGTCCCACGAACAGGCCGAGCGTGAGGAATTGCCACAGTTGCGTCGCGTACGTGACGAGCCAGATCGGCACGACGGTCACGAGCATGGTGATGAAGAAGACGATGCGCCCGCCAACGCGATCGGTCCAGATGCCGAGCGGTACGCGGGCGAGCGAGCCGGTGAGCACGGGCATCGCGGCAATCAGGCCGAATTCGGTATCGGTGAGGTGAAGCTGTTTTTTGAGCGGAATGCCGAGGATCGCGAACATCATCCAGACGGCAAAGCAGATCGTGAACGCGAAGGTGCTCGAACCCAGCACGCGCCAGGCTCGGCTATCGGCTACAGGTTCCGCCTGCGGGGATGGGGCGGCTTTCATGAATTTCCCTCTTGTCGTTTAGTTGACGTGACAAGAGTAGGAAAGACGAAAGGTGCGGACTATTCTCCGCAGGGAGTGCGCGACGATGCGCCACTAGAACTTAAGGAGTAGTACCGAGGGAACGAGTTGGCGTGGAAGAAAAATCGCATGCATGCGAACACGCCGGAGAGCAACAAGATTAGTTCGAAAAGCCGTAGCGTGTCATGAAACACGCTACGGCATGGTGTCGCACGCGATCAACGAAAGATCAGCGGAACACGACCGTCTTGTGCCCGTTGAGCACGATGCGATGCTCCACGTGCCACTTCACCGCGCGCGCGAGCGTCACGCATTCCACGTCGCGGCCAATGGCGGTGAGCTGGTCCGGCGTCATGTTGTGATCCACGCGCTCGACTTCCTGCTCGATGATCGGGCCTTCGTCGAGATCGGACGTCACATAATGCGCCGTTGCGCCGATCAGCTTCACGCCACGATCGAACGCCTGGTAGTACGGCTTCGCGCCCTTGAAGCTCGGCAGGAACGAATGATGGATATTGATCGCGTGGCCTTCGAGCGCCTTGCAAAGCTGCGGCGAGAGGATCTGCATGTAGCGCGCGAGCACCACGAGATCGGCGCCTTCGCGGTTCACCACTTCGAGCACGCGCGCTTCCTGCGCGGCCTTGTCGGCCTCAGTGCCGCCGAGCAGCGGGAAGTGATGGAACGGAATGTTGTAGCTCGCGGCGAGCTGATAGAAGTCCTTGTGATTCGAGATGATCGCCGGAATCTCGATAGGCAGCTGGCCGGTGCGATAGCGGAACAACAGGTCGTTCAGGCAATGGCCGATCTTCGAGACCATGATGACGACGCGCGGCTTCACGTTCGCGTCATGCAGTTCCCAGCGCATGCCGAACTCCTGCGCGAACGGCTCGAACGCGCTGCGCAGGCCGTCGAGGCCCGGGTCGCCGCCCACTTGCTGGAAGTGCACGCGCATGAAGAACTCGCCCGTGTGGCTGTCGCCGAACTGGGCCGAGTCGAGAATATTGCTGCCGCGCTCGAACAGAAAGCCCGACACGGCATGCACGATGCCAGGCCGGTCGGCGCACGACAGTTTGAGGATGAAGCTGTGATCGGTCGACATGACCTTGGTAACTCCCGTCAATACTTTGGTGTTGCTAAAAGGGCTTGAGGCCTTGCTAAGAGAACCGGCGCCCTTTCACAGCGTCGGCGGTTCGAAGATCGCGGCAATGCCCTCGCACGCGTCTTCGTCTATCCATTGGCGGCGCAGCAGGCAGTCGAGTGTCGCGAGGCTCGCGTCCACCGTCATCGCGCCCTCCTCGATCCAGCGCGCGGCTTCGTCGATGCGCGCGAGGCGATGCTCGCCGACTTCGCCGTCCTGGTTGTGCGGCACGAAATCGGCCGGGAGCACGAGGTCGTAGATGAAGATCTGCTCGGCCTGCGTGCCTTCCGGCAGCGACTGCAGCACGTGCACCGTGCGGCCCGCGCGCGCCTCGCGCGCCAGGTCCTCGGCAATGCCAGCCTCTTCCCAGCACTCCTTCACAAGCGTGGCCTCGATGCCCAAGCCCCAGCCGATGCCGCCCGCCACGACGTTATCCAGCATGCCGGGGTCGGTGGCCTTGGTGTGGCTGCGCCGCGCGATCCACAATTGCGGCGCGCCGGGCGACAACGGATCCGCGTATTCTACGACGCCGTTCAGATGCACCGCGTACGTCATCGTGCCGAAAAAGCGCGAGGCCGCGCGTTCGATAAAGGCGAGCGGCGGCGCGTCGAAGGCGTTGCGGATCGCGTAGGTTTCGTTGCGCCAGCCCGGAATATGCCCTTCCGCCGCGAGTGCGCCAATCACCGAGCCGAGCGCCGCGCTGCGTGCATCGACACTATCGAAGTGCGGGGCGAGCGTCACGCGGGCGCTATCCGCATCGCCGTCGATCTCGAACACGTCGGGCCAGCGCGCGAGCCGCGCCACGTCGTTCTCGCGTATCCAGCCCACGCGCTCGTCGCCGATATGAAACGGCAGATGCGCGCCGGCATCGAAACGCCGCGCGTCGGTAATGCAAGGCAAGGTCATCGATCAGGACTCCGTGGATCAGTCGCGCAAGGCGACGCGAATGCCGATGGCGATGAAGGTGACGCCGGCGAGACGGTCCAGCCACACACCCGCGCGGGGCCGGCGCTTCAGCCAGCCGCCGATCGTGCCCGCGCACAGCCCGAAGGCGGAGAACACCACGACCGTCTGCGCCATGAACACGAGGCCGAGCTCGAGCATCTGCAGCGTGACGTGCTGCGCGCCATGCGGGTCGACGAACTGCGGCAGGAACACGACGAAGAACAGCGTCACCTTCGGATTCATGATGTTGCCGAGCACGCTCTGGCGAAAGATCGCGGAGAGCGGCTGGCGCGGCCTGTCGCCGGCGGCGGCGAGACCCTGGCTGCGCAGCGCCTTCACGCCGATCCACACGAGATACGCGGCGCCGGCGAGCTTGAGGATCTGGAACGCGAGCGGCGAAGAGCGCAGCACGGCGGCCACGCCGAGCGCGGCGAGCGTGGTGTGGAACGTCACGCCCGCGGCGAAGCCGAGCGCGGCAACGAGACCGGCGGCGCGGCCCTGCGAAATGCCGCGCGCGAGCACCTGGAGATTGTCGGGACCGGGCGCGAACGTGATGGCGATGGAGGTGGCGAGAAAGAGCGCGAAATTCGGCATGAGATCGACTCGTGGCAGTGTGCATTCGGGTTTCAGTGCCCGCCGAAGGCGGTCACGGTGAAGAGCGGCAGGCCTGCATCGGAGAGCAGCTTCGAGCCGCCCAGATCCGGGAGGTCGATGATCGCGGCGCCCTCCACCACGCTCGCGCCGAGGCGTTCGAGCAGCAGCTTGCCGGCCATCATGGTGCCGCCGGTGGCGATCAGGTCGTCGACGATCACGACGCGATCGCCCTCGCTGCAGGCGTCCTCGTGAATCTCAACGGTCGCTTCGCCGTATTCGAGCTGGTAGGTCTCGGAAACGGTCTTGTACGGCAGCTTGCCGATCTTGCGGATCGGAATGAAGCCCACGTTCAGCTCATACGCGACGATCGGCCCGATGATGAAGCCGCGCGCGTCGAGCCCTGCCACGTAGTCGAGCTTCGCATCGACATAGCGCTCGACGAACAGATCGATCAGCACGCGCAGGCCCTTCGGATGGCCGATGAGCGGCGTGATATCGCGGAACTGCACTCCCGGCTGAGGCCAGTCGGGCACCGTGCGGATCAGGCTCTTCACGAACTGGGCGGCTTCAGCGCTCGGGTTCGCAGGTGCGTTGGACATGGTTTCTCCGGGTAGTGGCTGGATAAAGAACGGTAGAGCTATTTAAACGGGGCAGGACCCCTTGGCGCAGTCTCGCGGTTGCGGCAGCGAAGGTGGCAACGACGGCGTATCAGACCGCCGCGGCGCCCGCGCCGGCCGCACCCGGCTTGCGATGCCGCGAAAGCCGCTCCTCGGCCTGCGCGAGCTGCTCGGGCAGACCGCGCAGCACGACGATGTCGGCCTCGCGCAGCTTGGTCGATGGGTCCGGTTCCACGCCGCGAATGCCGTGGCGGCGGATCGCCGTCACCTCGACGCCGAGCTCGTACAGGCCCAGTTCCGCGAGCGTGCGGCCCACGGCGTCGGCGCGCTCGTCGACCGGTACGGATTGTAGCCGCACCTGCTCGTGACCGTCCTCGCCCACATCGTCGGTGCCGTGGAAGTAGCCGCGCAACAGGCTGTAACGTTCGTCGCGCAGTTCCTCTACGCGGCGCACCACGCGCCGCATCGGCACGCCCATCAGCACCAGCATGTGTGAGGCGAGCATCAGGCTGCCTTCTACGATCTCCGGAATCACCTCGGTGGCGCCCGCGGCGAGCAGGCGTTCTAGATCGGCGTCGTCCACCGTGCGCACGATCACGGGCAAGGTGGGCTCCAGCTCGTGAATGTGATGGAGCACGCGAAACGCCGATTGCGTATTGGCGTACGTGATCGCCACGGCGGCCGCACGGTGGATGCCCGCCGCGACGAGCGACTCGCGCCGCGCCGCGTCGCCGAACACCACCGACTCGCCCGCCGCCGCCGCGGCCGCCACACGATCGGGGTCGAGGTCGAGCGCGACGTACGAAAGGCCCTCGTATTCGAGCATGCGCGCGAGGTTCTGCCCCGCGCGGCCGTAGCCGCACACGATCACATGGCCGCTTTGCTTGATGCTTTGCGTGGCGATGCGCGTCATCATCAGCGACTGCTGCATCCATTCCGTCGAGGAGAGGCGCAGCACGATGCGGTCGGCGTTCTGGATCAGGAACGGCGCGGCGAGCATCGACAGCAGCATGGCCGCGAGGATCGCCTGGAGCAGCGTGGCATCGACGAGGTGCTTGTCGAGAATGAGGTTCAGCAACACGAAACCGAATTCGCCGGCCTGCGCGAGGCCGAGACCCGTGCGCATGGACACGCCCGGCGAGGCGCCGAAAATACGCGTGAGCGCGGTGATGAGCACGGCCTTGAGCACGACCGGCCCGAGGAAGAACGCCGCCACCATGATGGGGTGCTGCCAGATCACGTGCGGATTGAGCAGCATGCCCGTGGTCACGAAGAAGAGGCCGAGCAGCACGTCGCGAAACGGCTTGATGTCTTCTTCCACCTGGTGCTTGTACGGTGTTTCGGCGATCAGCATGCCCGCGATGAAGGCGCCGAGCGCGAGCGAGAGGCCGAACTTGTCGGTGATGAACGCGGCGCCCAGCGTGACGAGCAGCACGTTGAGGACGAACAGCTCCTGCGAGCGGCGCCGCGCGACCACGGTGAACCAGCGCGTCATGAACTTCTGCCCGACGATGAGCAGAATGCCGAGCGCGAGCACGATCTTCACGGCCGCCGTGCCGAGCGACTCGACGAGCGACGCCGACGAACCGCCAAACGCCGCGATCACGATGAGCAGCGGCACCACGGCCAGATCCTGGAACAGCAGCACGCCCATAATGTTGCGGCCATGCTCCGATTCGATCTCGAGCCGCTCGGAAAGCATCTTGCTGACAATGGCCGTGGACGACATGGCGAGCGCGCCGCCCAGCGCGACGCAGGCCTGCCACGTGATATGCACCCACGGCTCCAGCACGAGCCCGAGCAGGAGCGCCACCACGATCGTGCCGAGCACCTGCGAAAGCCCGAGGCCGAACACGGCGTGGCGCATGGCGCGCAGCTTCGAGAGCGAGAACTCGAGGCCGATGGAGAACATCAGGAACACGACGCCGAACTCGGCCAGGTTCTGCGCGCCATGCGTGTCCGGCACGATGCCGAGCGAGCGCGGGCCCACGAGAATGCCCACCGTGAGGTAGCCGAGCATCGGCGGCAGATTCAGATAACGAAACAGCACGACGCCAACCACCGAGGCGAGCAGCAGGAACAGCGTCATTTCCAGCGGGGAGATCATCGTGTGAAGCGTCCTCGTTCGTCTGCGGTACCGGCGATGCGAATTCTGCCCCGCGCCGGGTCACTGATCGACGCGAAGGCGGCTAGGGCCTGTTTACATTAATAACGGGCTAAATGGGAAGGGCTACGGAGAAACGACTGGGCAAGCCCGGCGGCTCGCGCACGGGGTTTTGGCGCTGGGGGGCGCTGGCGCGGCGCGCAGACGCCTTTGCTATACTCCGCGGATGATAGCGAAAATCAATGGCGACCGGGCGCTGAAGCTCGCTCGCAACGTGCTCGACATCGAAGCGGACGCCGTGCGCGGGCTTCGCGACCGGCTCGACGACAACTTCGTAGGCGCGGTCGACCTTATCCTCAGCTGCCGCGGACGCGTGGTCGTGTCTGGCATCGGCAAATCGGGCCACATTGCCCGCAAGCTCGCGGCCACGCTGGCCTCCACGGGCACCCCGGCGTTCTTCGTGCATCCGGCGGAAGCGAGCCACGGCGACCTCGGCATGGTCACCGCCGACGACGTCTTCATCGGCCTGTCGAACTCCGGCGAATCCGAAGAACTCGTGGCGATCCTGCCGCTCGTCAAGCGCATTGGCGCGAAGCTCATCGGCATGACGGGTAATCGCCCGCAGTCGACGCTCGGCCAGCTCTCCGATGTGCATCTGGACGCCGGCGTGGAGAAAGAAGCCTGCCCGCTGAACCTCGCGCCCACCGCCAGCACGACGGCGGCGCTCGCGCTCTCCGACGCGCTCGCGGTCGCGGTGCTCGACGCACGCGGCTTCGGCGCCGACGACTTCGCGCGCTCGCATCCGGGCGGCGCGCTCGGCCGGCGCCTGCTCACCTACGTGCGCGACGTGATGCGCACGGGCGACGAAATCCCGAAGGTGCGCGACGACGTGACCGTGCGCGACGCCCTCTTCCAGCTCACGGCCAAGCGCATGGGCATGACGGCGGTCATCAACGCCGACGGCCACGTGCAAGGCATTTTCACCGACGGCGACCTGCGCCGCGTGCTCGAGCGCGTGGGCGATTTCCGCGACCTGCCGATCGCGCAGGTCATGACGAAAGGCCCGCGCACCATCGGCCCGGACCAACTTGCCGTCGAAGCCGTGGAACTGATGGAGCGCCATCGCATCAATCAGATGCTGGTCGTCGATGCCGAGGGCACGCTGATCGGCGCCCTCAACATGCATGACCTGTTCTCCAAGAAGGTGATCTGATGGCTACCCCACTCGACGCAACCGCGCGCGCCGCGCGTGTGCGCCTCATGATTTTCGACGTCGACGGTGTGCTCACCGACGGCGGCCTGCTCTTCACCGGCGCGGGCGACACGATGAAGGCGTTCAACTCGCTCGACGGCCACGGCGCGAAGCTCCTGCGCGAAGCCGGCGTCGACACGGCCATCATCACGGGGCGCCGCTCGGAGATCGTCGCCGTGCGCGCGAAGGAACTGAAGATCACGCACCTGTGGCAGGGCGCCGAGGACAAGCGCGTAGCGTTCGCCGAGCTGCTCTCGCAAACGGGCATTGCGCCCGAAGCGTGCGGCTACATGGGCGATGACTGGCCCGACCTCGGCGTGATGCTTCAGTGCGGCTTCGCGGCCGCGCCCGCGAACGCCCATCCGGACGTGCTCTCGCGCGCCCACTGGGTGTCCGACAAGGTGGGCGGCCACGGCGCCGTGCGCGAAGTCACCGACCTGATCCTGCGCGCGCAGAACCGTTACGACGCCCTGCTCGCCGAGGCCTGCGCGCCGCTCGCCGGGATGCCGCGATGAACCCGAAGTTCCGCCTCACTTCGCTCGTGCCGCTCGTGTGCGTCGCCGCGCTCGCCGGTTTCACGTGGTGGCTGCTGCAGGCCGTCCAGCCGCGCGAGAAGGAGGCGGCGCCGCGTGCGCCCACGCATACGCCCGACTATTTCGCCGACAACTTCTCGGTGTCCGAGCTCGACCAGTCGGGCGCCACGCAGTACCGGCTCACGGCCACGCACATGGTTCACTACGAGGACGACGAGAACAGCGACCTCACGAACCCGGCCGTACGCGCATTCCAGCCCGGCAAGCCGATTGTCACGGCCACCGGGCTGCGCGGCACGGTCAACGCCGACGCCTCGATCGTCAATCTGTACGACAACGCGCGCATTCTGCGCGCGGCTGGCGCTGGCGATCCCGAAATGCAGGCTGATTCCGAGCATTTCAAAGTGCTCGTGAACGACGATGTGATCCTGACCGAAAAGCCGGTTAAACTTCGACGCGGCCAGTCGGTCATGACGGCCACCAGCGGCATGAACTACAACAATGTCTCCCGGGTCATCCAGCTCTTCGGCAACGTCCGTGGAGCCATCGCCCCGGCTGACTCCGGCGGCTCGTCCTGAACGCCGGGCCGTCCACGCAAGGCACGATTGCATGAACGATTCGCTTCCCCGTCCAATGAACGGCCGTTCGCCCGACGCGCGCCGCGCACGCTTCGCGGCGCTGATGGCGTTCGCCAGCGCGCTGCTGTTCGCCGGCCTCGCGCCCGCCGCCCACGCCGAACGCGCCGACAAGGACAAGCCGCTCAATATCGAAGCGGACAACATGACGTATGACGATCTGAAGCAGCAGACCGTCTTCACGGGCCACGTGGTCGCCACCAAGGGCACGATCCTCATCAAGGCCGACAAGCTCGTCGTCACGCAGGACCCGCAGGGCTACCAGTTCGCGACCGGCACCGTTGCGCCGGGCACGCCCGCCGAGAAGCTCGCCTACTTCCGCCAGAAGCGCGAAGGCCTCGACGAATACGTCGACGGCACGGCCGAGCGCATCGACTACGACGGCAAGCAGGACCTCACCACGCTCACGACGCGCGCCACGGTGCGCCGTCTGCAGGGCCTCTCGACGGTGATGGATCAGGTCCACGGCAGCGTCGTGACGTACGACGGCCAGAACGACTTCTATACGGCGCGCTCCGGAAAGGACGTCGCAGGTCCCGGCAACCCCGGCGGCCGCGTTCGCGCCATGCTCTCGCCGCGCAACACCACCACCGGCGCACAGCCACCCGCCGGCGCCCCGGCCGCGCTCACGCCGTCCACCAAGCTGCAGGAAGCGCCGCCACAGTGAATACCGTTACCGCCCCCCAAAGCTACGGCCGCCAGCTGGCCGGCAAGACGAGCACGCTCGTCGTGCGCAACCTGAAGAAGCGCTATGGCTCGCGCACCGTCGTCAAGGACGTTTCGCTCGACGTGAAGAGCGGCGAAGTGGTCGGGCTGCTCGGCCCGAACGGCGCCGGCAAGACTACGTCGTTCTACATGATCGTGGGTCTCGTGCCGCTCGATGCCGGCGAGATCGACCTCGACGGCCGGTCCATCAGCCTTCTGCCCATCCACAAGCGCGCGGCGCTCGGTCTTTCGTATCTGCCGCAGGAAGCTTCGGTGTTCCGCAAGCTCAGCGTCGAGGAGAACATCCGCGCAGTGCTCGAACTGCAGGTGGATGGCAAAGGCAAACGTCTGTCGAAAGACGTCATCACCGAGCGCGCCGAAGCGCTGCTCGAGGAACTGCAAATCGCGCATCTGCGCGATAATCCGGCGCTGTCACTCTCGGGCGGCGAACGCCGACGCGTCGAAATCGCGCGCGCGCTCGCAACCGATCCGAGCTTCATCCTGCTCGACGAGCCGTTCGCGGGCGTCGACCCGATCGCCGTGCTGGAAATCCAGAAGATCGTGAAGTTCCTCAAGCAGCGCAACATCGGCGTGCTGATCACCGACCACAACGTGCGCGAGACGCTCGGCATCTGCGATCACGCGTACATCATCAGCGACGGCAGCGTCCTCGCGGCCGGCGCACCCGGCGAGATTATCGAGAACGAGAACGTGCGCCGCGTTTATCTCGGCGAGCACTTCCGCATGTAAGCCCCGGGCGCGCCTCGCGCGCCCCCTCACCGCCGCCCCGCAGCACCCACCCGGGCGCGCGATCCGCTTTCGCGCTTTTCCGGCCTCATCTTTCGCATTCCCCGTGTAACTCCGCTGTATCGACCTTGCCCCCAAAACGGTGCATGGCAGGCCGGGCAGCGCCTCTGTTTGCGCACCAAATTCCGGGCACGCACCGGCACGGCGCACGCTCGTTTTTGCGAATGCCCCCGTGGTTTCGTCCGCGTGGCAAACTCTTTACAATGGTTCGCACACCGCCATGAAAGCCAGCCTCCAACTCCGCCTCTCGCAGCATCTTGCGCTCACGCCACAACTGCAACAGTCCATCCGGCTGCTGCAGCTGTCGACGCTCGAACTGCAGCAGGAGGTCGCGACAGCGATCTCGCAGAACCCGCTGCTCGAAAACGAGGACGACTGGATCGCGAGCCCGCTGCGCGTGGCCTCGGACGGGTCGCTCATCGCGCAGCCGCCCACGTCCTCGGGCGCCGAGCCGATGCAGGGCGCGAACAGCGCCACTTCGGCCTCGAACGGCAGCGGCGAGAACAGCGAGAGCGAGCCGCGGGGCGTGGACGAATACGACGGCCTTGGCGGCGACGCGAACGGCGACGCGAGCCAGTGGAACCTGGACGACTACGGCCGCTCGGGCAACGCCTCCGACGACGACGACCTGCCGCCGCTGCAGATCCACGAATCGACCACCACGCTGCGCGACCATCTTATGGCGCAGTTGCGCGAAACGAACGCGAGCCAGCGCGACCGCGCGCTCATCACCTTCCTCATCGAATCGCTCGACGAAGACGGCTACCTCAGCGCGACCTGTGAGGAAATACTTGCCGACATTCCCGAAGAATTCGAAATCGACGTCGACGAATTCAATGCGGCGCTAGCGCTGCTACATAGCTTCGACCCCGCGGGCGTGGGCGCGCGCTCGGCCTCCGAGTGCCTCAAGCTGCAGTTGCTGCGCGTCAATTCGTCGCCCACGCGCACGCTCGCGCTCGAGATCGTGTCGAACTATCTCGAATTGCTCGCCGCGCGCGACTTCACGCGGTTGCGCAAGCAACTGAAGACAGGCGACGACGAGCTGCGCGAGGCGCATGCGCTGATCCGTTCGCTCGAACCGTTCCCGGGTGCGTCGTATGGCAAGGCCGAAGCCGATTACGTGGTGCCCGACATCATCGTGAAGAAGGCCGGCCAGAACTGGCATGCGGAACTGAACCCCGAGGTGGTACCGAAGCTGCGCATCAACCATCTGTACGCGAATATCCTGCGCAACAACCGCGGCGATCCGGGCAGCGGTTCGCTGCGCCAGCAGCTGCAGGAAGCGCGCTGGCTCATCAAGAATATCCAGCAGCGCTTCGAGACGATCCTGCGCGTTGCGCAGGCTATCGTCGAGCGTCAGAAGAACTTTTTCGTGCACGGCGAAATCGCCATGCGCCCCTTGGTTTTGAGGGAGATTGCTGATACGCTGGGCCTACACGAATCAACTGTCTCGCGTGTGACAACCGGTAAATACATGCTGACTCCATTCGGGACACTTGAATTTAAGTACTTCTTTGGATCGCATGTATCGACGGACACCGGCGGCGCTGCATCGTCTACCGCCATCCGCGCCCTCATCAAGCAACTCATAGGAGCCGAGAACACCAAATCTCCTCTTTCAGACAGCCGCATAGCCGAACTGCTGGCGGAACAGGGCTTCGTGGTCGCGCGACGCACCGTTGCGAAGTATCGCGAAGCACTGAAGATTCCGGCGGTTAATCTGCGCAAGTCTCTTTAGCTTGTTCCGGTTTTCACGGAGCAGGCGTTTTCCGGCCGCTACGCCCGTTGGCGGACATGGCCGGCCGAGTTAGCCCGCCGTCGCAGGCCTTTCGGGGAGCCGCGCACAGGCAGACAGTCGACCGGCATTGCCGCACTTCACGCGTCACGCGGCCATTAGCCTGGAGAAGCACTATGAATCTGAAGATCAGTGGACACCATCTCGAAGTAACGCCAGCGTTGCGAGAATACGTGATCACCAAACTGGACAGGGTGCTAAGACATTTCGATCAGGTAATCGATGGCAATGTGGTCCTCTCGGTCGACAACCATAAGGAAAAGGATAAGAGACAGAAGGTCGAAGTGAACCTTCATCTGAAAGGCAAGGACATATTTGTGGAGAGCGCGAACGGCGACATGTACGCCGCCATCGATCTCGTGGTCGACAAGCTGGACCGCCAGGTCGTACGTCACAAGGACCGCGTGCAGGGACATCAACATGAGGCGATCAAGCACCAGCCTGCGCCCATCATCGAAATCCCGCCGCAGTGATCCCGCAGTGTCCTGCGTGGCGATTCACGCCATGAACCGGGGCTGGAGTCGATAGTTCATCCTCCGCCCCTCGAAGCAAAGCCGCCCGGACCGGGCGGCTTTTTCGTGAGTGCACGCCATGCAGGATTTTACCGCCGGGTGCAACCGGGCAACGAGGGTTGCGCTCATGCGTGGCGCATCGCACCATCGGCGTGGACGCTTGTTCTATAATGGTCCAGTCGTATTACGGGGTCTAACGCGCCAACAAGTCCCCACTGGTCCCGGTACCGGGCTTCGTCGCCAGATCCAAAGCTTCCGCCAAAGCGGTCAGCTGACGGGGTGTGAAGCATTCAGGCCACGTTTTCGCCTGCCAACATGAATCGTTTAGCCAAAATACTTCCTATCGAGAACGTCGTCGTCGGCCTGTCCGTCACCAGCAAGAAACGCGTCTTCGAGCAGGCTGGCCTGATCTTCGAAAACCAGAACGGCATCGCCCGCAGCACGGTTACCGACAATCTTTTCGCACGCGAGCGCCTCGGCTCTACGGGCCTCGGCGAAGGCGTCGCGATCCCGCACGGCCGCATCAAGGGCCTGAAGCAGCCGCAGGCTGCCTTCGTGCGCCTCGCCGAGCCGATCGCCTTCGAAGCGCCAGACGGTCAGCCCGTCTCGCTCCTGATCTTCCTGCTCGTGCCCGAACAGGCCACGCAGCAGCACCTTGAAATCCTGTCCGAGATCGCGCAACTGTTGTCGGATCGCGAAACGCGTGAGCGGCTCCATACGGAAGAAGACCGCGAAACGTTGCATCGCCTGCTCACCCAGTGGCAACCTTGATGTAATGTGCGGCGTCTTGTGGTGCGCGGTCGCGGCCCGCCGCGACCGAACAGCGCGCGCTCGACGCTCGTTGCAGGGGTGAAGCGCCGGGCGCCGGCAGCCGTTAACCACCCAGGTAGCGCATCCAGGTAGCGCGGTTTATTTAGCCAGCAATTCAGTCAGCCGTTAAGCGAGTCATCTCGCGGAGTCACCGACTCATGGACACTTCCAGCATCAACGCCCAAAGCATCTTCGACGACAACGCCACCACGCTGAAACTCAGCTGGCTGACGGGGCACGAAGGCTGGGAACGCGGCTTTTCGACCGAGACGGTGGCCACGGCCACGGCGAGCGCGGACCTCGTCGGCCACCTGAACCTCATCCACCCGAACCGCATCCAGGTGCTCGGCGACGCCGAAATCCACTACTACCAGCGCCAGACCGACGAAGACCGCTCACGCCACATGGCCGAGCTGATCGCGCTCGAACCGCCGTTCCTCGTGGTCGCCGACGGCATGACCGCGCCCCCCGAACTGGTGCTGCGTTGTACGCGTTCTTCCACGCCGCTCTTCACCACGCCAATGTCGGCGGCTACGGTCATCGACAGCCTGCGCCTCTACATGTCGCGCATACTCGCGCCGCGCGCGACGCTGCACGGCGTGTTTCTCGACATTCTCGGCATGGGCGTGCTGCTCACGGGCGACTCGGGTCTTGGCAAGAGCGAACTGGGTCTGGAGCTGATCAGCCGCGGCCATGGCCTCGTGGCCGACGACGCCGTGGACTTCGTGCGCCTCGGCCCCGATTTCGTCGAGGGCCGCTGCCCCCCGCTGTTGCAGAACCTGCTCGAAGTGCGTGGCCTCGGTCTGCTCGACATCAAGACGATCTTCGGTGAAACGGCCGTGCGCCGGAAGATGAAGCTCAAGCTCATCGTGCAACTCGTGCGCCGCCCGGACGGCGAGTTCCAGCGTCTGCCGCTGGAGAGCCAGACCGTCGACGTGCTCGGCCTGCCCATCAGCAAGGTCACGATCCAGGTGGCCGCGGGCCGCAACCTCGCCGTGCTGGTCGAGGCCGCCGTGCGCAACACGATCCTGCAATTGCGCGGTATCGACACCCTGCGCGACTTCATGGACCGCCAGCGCCTCGCGATGCAGGACCCCGACAGCCAGTTTCCCGGCAAGCTGATCTGACGCCCGAAGCCGCGCGGCCGGCGAGGCGCGCGAAGCACGCCGCGCGCGCCCCCGAAACGAGCGCCTGCGGCCCGGAGAGCCAATACAGGCGCGCGGATCGGATGCTATGATGACCCAATCGGGTTCATCGACTCTCCCATGCGTATCATTCTGATCACCGGCATTTCGGGTTCCGGCAAGTCAGTGGCGCTCAACGCGCTCGAAGACGTCGGCTACTATTGCGTCGACAATCTGCCGCCGCGCTTTCTACCGCAACTTGCCCAATATCTCAGCGACGATGGCTACGAACGCCTCGCCGTCGCGATCGATGCGCGCTCGAGTTCGTCGTTCGACGACATGCCGGAGATGATCCGCGACCTGGCTCTTCGCCACGATGTGCGTGTGCTCTTCCTCAACGCGAGCACGCAGTCGCTCATCCAGCGCTTCTCGGAAACGCGGCGCCGCCATCCACTTTCGGGCTCCGCCGCGCACGACGCGAACGTGGGCATGCTCAAGTCACTCGAAGAAGCGATCGAGCACGAGCGCGAACTCGTCTCGAACCTCGCCGAATTCGGCCATCAGGTCGACACGAGCAACCTGAGTTCGAACGCACTGCGCCAGTGGGTGAAAGTGTTCGTCGGCGGCGAGCGCGGCTCGCTCATGCTCACGTTCGAATCGTTCGGCTTCAAGCGCGGTGTGCCGCTCGACGCGGACCTCGTGTTCGATGTGCGCACGCTGCCGAACCCGCATTACGACGCCCGCCTGCGGCCGCTCACCGGGCTCGATCAGCCCGTGATCGACTTTCTGAATGCGCAGTCGGCCGTTCACGAAATGATCGACGATGTCTATGCGTTCGTCGCGAAGTGGCTGCCGCATTTTCGCGCCGACAACCGCAGCTATCTCACCGTTGCGATTGGCTGCACGGGCGGACAACATCGATCGGTGTACATCGCCCAGACGCTCGCCACGCGCTTTGCCGGCGAGTCGAACGTTATCGTGCGTCACCGCGACGCGCCTCTCGATGTCGGAGAGTCGTCACGGCTGATCGCCTAACCGGCTGCGCATCGCGCGGCCCTTAACCGAAAGCGTTGCGCCATGCCCTCGTCTCCTGCCGTGCTTGCCGATTTGCCGTTGCTCCCGCTGCATACGGTACTGTTCCCCGGCGGCCTGCTGCCGCTCAAGATCTTCGAAGCGCGATACCTGGACATGGCGAGCGAGTGCCTGCGCGAGCACACGCCGTTCGGCGTGTGTCTGCTCAAAAGCGGCGCGGAAGTCGCGCAGCCCGACGAGACCACTGCCGTGCCCGAGCCCGTTGGCTGCCTCGCGCTCATCGAGCAATGCGATGTCGAGACCGTCGGCATGCTGCACATCCAGGCTCATGGCACCCAGCGCTTTCATCTGCTCTCGCATCGCGTGGAAGCCGACGGCCTGCTAGTGGGCATGGCCGAACTGATCCCCGAAGATATTCCGCTAGAAGGCGGCGATCAGCTCGCGCAATTCGGCGCGTGCGCGGAAGTCCTCGAGCGCATCATTGCGACGATCCGCGAGCGCGACCCCGCGAGCCTGCCGTTTGCAGAGCCGTTCCGCTTCGACGATCCCTCGTGGGTGTCGAACCGTCTGGCCGAGGTGCTGCCGATCGCGCTGCGCGCGCGTCAGAAGCTCATGGAGTTGAACGACGCGGGCGCGCGTATCGAAATCGTGCATCACTACATGCAGCAGCATCAGTTGCTTTGAGGCGGCGTTGATGCTGCGTTGATGTCGCTTGCTCGCTGACTCAGATCAGCGGTCCACGCAAACCGTCGAGCAGCTTGCGCACCGGCGCGGGCACGCCATAGGCGTCGATATTGCCGAGCGACACCCATGCGGTCTGTCCATCGTTGGCTTCGAGCGGCGCGGCATCGTGCTTGAGTTCGATCACGCGCGGCTCGATGTCGAGCTTGAAATGCGTGAACGTATGCGTGAGCGGCATGAGCGCGGAGCTCGACGCCGCGCCCTCCGGCGTCACGCCGAAGTCTCGCGCGCGCTCGGCGAGCGCGAGTTCGTCCGCCGCTTCGGGCAAGCTCCACAAGCCGCCCCAGATACCCGATGGCGGGCGCTTCTCCAGCATGACTGCGTCGCCGTCGAGCAGCACGAGCATCCATGTGCGCCGCGTGGGCACGGCCTTCTTCGGGCGCGCGGCGGGCAGTTCGCGCTGACGTCCCGTCGTCTTCGCCACGCAGTCGTCAGCGAAAGGGCAGCGCGCGCAGTCGGGCTTGCCGCGCCCGCACAGCGTCGCGCCAAAATCCATCAAGCCCTGCGTGTACGCGCTCACGTCGGCGTCGCTCGCTTCGGGACCCGGCACGAGCGTTTCGGCGAGCGTCCACATCGCGTTCTCCACGCGCTTTTCGCCAGGAAAGCCTTCCACGCCGAACACGCGCGCGAGCACGCGCTTCACGTTGCCGTCCAGGATCGTCTCGCGCGCGCCGAACGCGAACGACGCGATCGCCGCCGCCGTCGAACGGCCGATGCCGGGCAGCTCCGCGAGCGCCTCGACCGTCGACGGAAACTTGCCGCCGTGGGTATCGGCCACGACCTGCGCGCAGCGGTGCAGATTGCGTGCGCGCGAGTAATAGCCGAGGCCGGCCCAGAGCGCCATCACGTCGTCGTCGGGCGCGGCCGCGAGCGCTTCGACCGTGGGAAAGCGCTCGAGAAAACGCGTGTAGTACGGAATCACGGTCGAGACCTGGGTCTGCTGCAGCATGATTTCCGAGAGCCAGATGCGGTACGGGTCGCGTGTGTTCTGCCACGGCAGGTCATGACGGCCATGCTCGCGCTGCCAGGCGATCAGGCGCGGCGCGAAACCGGTAAGGAGTTCAGCGGGATAGGCGCCAGCCGGTAGCGGCGCGGAAATGGAGGACGTTCGGTACATGAAAAAGCTGGTCGCTCAGCGCTGGCAGCGCGGACAGAAATAGGTGGAACGCTGGCCCTGCACGATCTGTTTGATCGGCGTGCCGCACACGCGGCAGGGTTGGCCCGCGCGGTCATAAACGAAGTATTCGAGCTGGAAATAGCCGCTTTCGCCGTTGCTGCCGACGAAGTCGCGCAGCGTGCTGCCGCCCTTCTCGATGGCCGAGGCGAGCACGGCGCGCACGGCGTCCGCGAGCAACTCGTAACGCGCGAGCGAAACGCGGCCCGCCGGGGTCGTCGGCCGGATGCCGGCGCGGAACAAGCTTTCCGACGCGTAGATATTGCCAACGCCCACCACGATATCGCCCGCGAGCAGCGCCTGCTTGACGGCGACCTTGCGGCCGCGGGTCTCGCGAAAGAGCAGCGCACCGTCGAAGGCCGGCGCGAACGGCTCGATGCCGAGCCCCGCCAGCAGCGGATGGCCGAGCACGTCGCCGGCCTCGCGCGGGTGCCAGAGCACGGCGCCGAAACGGCGCGGGTCGCGAAAGCGCAGCGTGAAGTCGTCGAAGAACCAGTCGACGTGATCGTGCTTCTCCGCGGCGGGCGGCTTCGGCAGATTGCGCAGCACGCGCAGCGTGCCGGTCATGCCGAGATGCACGATGAACCAGCCCTCGTCGACCTCGAACAGCAGATATTTGCCGCGCCGACCGACCGAACGTATCGTGCGGCCGCGCAGCGTACGGGCGAGCGTGGCCGGCACGGGCCAGCGCAATGCGGGGTTGCGCACCTCCACACGCTCGACGCGGCGGCCCGCGACCCACGGTTCGATCCCCCTTCGGGTAACCTCAACTTCTGGCAACTCTGGCATGTCTGGCGGCCTGATTCGAATGCTGGTCCGGGTTGGTCTGCAACTTGCGTAAACGTGTGTGCGCGTTGTGCGCGTATTGTAGCCAGCGCGTTACAATCGACCGAAACATTCGACGGAATTCCATGGAACTGTCTTTCGTTAAGCTGTTCGCGAAGCGTCCCGCGACGCCCCGCGTGCCTGCCGCCTTCGCGCGTCGCCTCGTTGGCGCCGCGGTTCTCGCCGCCTGGGCGCTGACCACGTCGAGCGCGTATGCGCAGGATCCGTCCCCCGACACGGACGACACTTCCGTCACCATGCCGGACGCTTTCGGCCCCGCCTCGCCCGACGAGAAGAAGGATCTGCCGGGCGTTCCGCTGTCGAGCCAGATCGTCTTCCAGGTGCTCGCTGCCGAAATCGCTCTTCAGCGCGACCAGCCTGCACCGGCCTTTCAAACGTATCTCGCGCTCGCGCGCGACACGCACGACCCGCGCATGGCGCAACGTGGGACCGAAATCGCGCTCGCGGCGCAAAGCCCGTCCGATGCCCTGACCGCGGTCCAGCTCTGGCAGCAGTACGCGCCCGATTCCGAGCGCGCGGCGCAACTCGACGCTTCGCTGCTCGTGCTTGCCGGCAAGCCCGACGACGCCCAGCCGCTGCTCGCGCGCGAACTGGCGAAAGTACCGGCCGACAGCCGCGGCCAGGCCATCCTCTCGCTGCAGCTTCTGCTTTCGCGCGGCCCCAATCGCGTGGGCGGCCTGAATGTGCTCGAAGCGCTGCTCAAGGACGACATGAACCGTCCCGAGGCGCAGCTCGCGATCGGCCGCCAGCAACTGCTCGCCGACGACGCGCCCGGCGCGCGCAAGTCGTTCGAGCAGGCGCTCGCGCTCAAGCCCGACTACCTTCCCGCCGCGCTGATGCTCGCGCAGATGGGCCCGGAGGAGCGCGCCGAAGGCATTGCGTCGATCGAAAAGTACGTCCAGCAGAACCCGAAGTCGCGTGAAGGCCGTCTTGCACTTGCACAGACCTATCTCGCGGCCGACCGCCTCGATGACGCGCAGAAGCAGTTCGAGATCCTGCACAAGGACAACGCGACCGACCTGATGCCGCTCATGGCGCTCGCGCTCATCAGCGTGCAGCAGAAGAAGTTCGACGCTGCGCAGAAGTATTTGACGCAATACGCGCAACTTGCCGAGAAGAATCCGGCCGCCGACCCCGGTCAGGCCTATATCTACCTCGCGCAACTGTCGGTCGAGCAGAAGGACGACGCCGGCGCGCAGAAGTGGCTCGACAAGATCCAGCCCAGCAGCCAGCAGTACGTGCCGGCCCAGATCACGCGAGCGCAGATCCTGGACAAGGAAGGCAAGACCGACGACGCGCGCCGTCAGCTCGCGAGCATTCAGGCCGACGATCCGCGTGACCAGGCGCTGATCGCGCGCACCGATGCCGCGATCCTGTTCGACGCGAAGCGCTACCCGGAGGCGGAGGCACGGCTCGCGAAGGCGACCGCCGACTTCCCGGACGACCCGGACCTCACCTATGACTACGCGATGGCCGCGGAAAAAACCGGCCACTACGACGTCATGGAAGCGCAGCTGCGCAAGCTGATCAAGACGCAGCCCGACAATCCGCAGGCCTACAACGCGCTCGGATACTCGCTCGCGGACCGCAACCAGCGCCTGCAGGAAGCCGACAAACTGGTGGAAAAAGCCTCGGCGCTCGCACCGGACGACGCGTTCATCATGGACAGCGTGGGCTGGGTGAAATTCCGCCTGGGCGACAACGCCGACGCGATCAAGCTCTTGCGCAAAGCCTACAGTCTTCAGCCGAACGCGGAAATTGGCGCGCACCTCGGCGAAGTGCTCTGGAAAAACGGCGACCAGGACGGCGCCCGCGCTGCCTGGCGCGAGGCCCGCAAGCTCGAACCCGACAACGACACGCTCCTGAAGACGCTCAAGCGCCTCCAGGTCAACGATCTCTGATGGCAGATTTTTTCACTTCGATCTCCCCCAAGGCCCTCCCCGTTGCGCGCGCCGCCCGCCTTGTACGGCGCGCGTCGCTCGGCGCAGCGGCGGCTGCGCTCCTCGTGCTCACGGGCTGCGCGACGCAACAGCCGCCGCGCCAGCCGTCCACCTCGAACGCCACGACCTCGCTCTCTACGCAGACTAACCGCGCCTATCATGGCCGCTTCGCCGTGCAGTACGTCGACCAGAACGGCCAGCAGCGCAACGCGTACGGCAACTTCGAATGGCACGAGACCGATTCGACGGTGACGCTGCAACTGCTCAATCCGCTCGGCCAAACGCTGGCGCTCGTCACGTCCGC
Organism: Paraburkholderia sp. CNPSo 3281; assembly: GCF_024206515.1. NCBI lineage: Bacteria > Pseudomonadati > Pseudomonadota > Betaproteobacteria > Burkholderiales > Burkholderiaceae > Paraburkholderia > Paraburkholderia sp. CNPSo 3281. The sequence continues at coordinate 271,105 of NZ_JAMBPS010000002.1, forward strand.
GCCGTCGCAAGCCACGCTGGAACTGCCTAACCGCCAGCCGCTCACGGCCGACAACGTGAGTACGCTCATGCAGCAGGCGCTCGGCTTCGCACTGCCCGTGGAAGGGCTGCGTTATTGGCTGCAGCCTTCGGTCGCGCCCACATCGCACGCGCGCACCACGCCCGATCCGCAGAATCCGCAGCGGCTTTCGCAGATCGAGCAGGACGGCTGGACCGTCGATTACGTCGCCTACGCGGACGCGCCGGCCACTGGCGTGAAGCGCGTGAATCTCACGCGCGAAGTCCCGCCGCTCCAGATCAAGCTCGTGCTCGACCAGTAAGCGCGCCGGTTACCGTCTCTCATCAGCAATATCTGGCCGGCATGCGCCGGCCAGGATCCAGGCATCACCCCAAGAGCATCATGATCGAAACCCAGGACTCGCTGCGCGACTGCCTCGCGCCCGCGAAACTCAATCTCTTCCTGCACATCACGGGCCGCCGTCCCAATGGCTATCACGATCTGCAGACCGTGTTCCAGTTGCTCGACTGGGGCGACACGCTGCATTTCACGCGCCGCCACGACGGCCGCATCACGCGCACCGTGGAAGTGGAAGGCGTACCTGCCGAGCACGACCTCACCGTGCGCGCCGCGACGCTGCTCAAGGAGCACACGGGTGCGAGCGAGGGTGTCGAGATCGATATCGAAAAGCGTCTGCCGATGGGCGCGGGACTCGGCGGCGGCAGCTCCGACGCAGCCACGACGCTGCTCGCGCTCAACCGCCTCTGGAAGCTCAACCTGCAGCGCGAGGAATTGCAGGCGCTCGCACTCAAGCTGGGCGCAGACGTGCCCTTCTTCGTGTTCGGAAAAAATGCGTTCGCGGAGGGTGTTGGCGAAGCTCTCGAGGCTGTACAATTGCCCCCGCGTCATTTTTTGGTCGTGACGCCGCGGGTTCATGTTCCTACTGCCGAGATTTTTTCAGAAAAATCGTTGACAAGGGACACAAAGACCCGCACAATAGCAGTCTTTCTTGCACAGCAAGCAACGCAAAACGGATGGCCAGACAGCTTCGGTCATAACGATATGCAAGCGGTTGTCGCAGGAAAATACGCGGAAGTAGCGCAGGTGCTTCGATGGTTTGAGAGTGTGTCGAACAGCATCGCACCAGCGCGGATGACCGGATCGGGTGCCAGCGTTTTTGCAGCATTCGCCAGTCGGTCCGAAGCAGAATCGGCACGAGCCAGGCTGCTTGCGGAACAACCGGACTGGAGAAGCGCGGTAGCCTCGAGTCTGAATACGCATCCACTCTTCGCTTTCGCGGCATAGTTTTGCGTGGTTGATCGTCCTACCGGTCAGTCAGGCTCAAAGTTGAGTGTAGGGGAGTCGCCAAGTTGGTTAAGGCACCGGATTTTGATTCCGGCATGCGAGGGTTCGAGTCCTTCCTCCCCTGCCAAAATTTCCAGGCAGTTCGCTCTGTGGGTTACCCAGGGCAGTTCGCCTAAGTAGTTCCTCTCGCCCCCTCAAAGTCCGCAGCAGGTGCATGATGAGCAGCCATGACGGCCTGATGGTTTTTACTGGCAACGCAAATCCCGCGCTTGCCCAGGAAGTCGTCAAGATCCTCGGTATTCCCCTCGGCAAGGCTATGGTTAGCCGCTTTTCCGACGGTGAGATCCAGGTCGAAATCCAGGAAAACGTGCGCGGCAAGGACGTCTTCGTCCTTCAGTCGACTTGCGCGCCGACCAACGACAACCTGATGGAACTGATGATCATGGTCGATGCGCTCAAGCGCGCATCCGCAGGCCGGATCACCGCAGCTATCCCCTACTTCGGCTATGCCCGTCAAGACCGCCGCCCCCGTTCGGCGCGCGTCGCCATCTCGGCGAAGGTCGTGGCGAACATGCTGGAGATCGCCGGCGTCGAGCGGATCATCACGATGGATCTGCACGCCGACCAGATTCAGGGCTTCTTCGATATTCCCGTCGACAACATCTATGCAACGCCCGTGCTGCTCGGCGATCTGCGCAAGCAGAATCACGAGAACCTGCTGGTCGTTTCGCCGGACGTCGGCGGCGTCGTGCGCGCCCGTGCGCTCGCCAAGCAACTGAATTGCGATCTCGCCATCATCGACAAGCGTCGTCCGAAGGCGAACGTCGCCGAAGTGATGAACATCATCGGTGAAGTCGAAGGCCGCACCTGCGTGATCATGGACGACATGGTCGACACCGCCGGCACGCTCTGCAAGGCAGCGCAAGTGCTGAAGGAACGCGGCGCGAAGAAGGTGTTTGCTTACGCCACGCACCCGGTTCTCTCGGGTGGCGCAGGCGAGCGTATCGCCGCTTCGGCTCTGGACGAACTCGTCGTGACCGACACAATTCCGCTGGGCACCGAAGCGCGTTCGTGCGCGAAGATCCGTTCGCTCACGAGCGCAGGACTTCTCGCCGAAACGTTCTCGCGTATCCGCCGCGGCGACTCGGTGATGTCGCTCTTCGCGGAAAGCTGATAAGTATTGACGCGCAAGGCGCGGTGTTCGCAAGAGCGCCGCGCCTTTGCACGTAATCGGCGCGAACGGACGAAGGTTCGCGCTGCATCACTGGGGGCCCAAAGGCAGGCGTTCTGCTGAAAAGGCCCCGTTTTACTGCCTGGTCGCGGGCAGTGCAATGGAGAATCAAATGAAAGTCATCGCTTTCGAGCGCAACCTGCAAGGTACGGGTGCGAGCCGCCGCCTGCGCAATGCTGGCAAGACCCCTGGCATCGTGTACGGTGTCGGTTCGGAGCCGCAACTGGTCGAAGTCGACCACAATGCGCTGTGGCACGCCCTGAAGAAGGAAGCCTTCCACTCGTCGATCCTCGAGCTCGAAGTGGCAGGCAAGTCGCAGCAAGTGCTGCTGCGCGACGTGCAATACCACCCGTTCCGTCAGCTCGTGCTGCACGTGGACTTCCAGCGCGTGGATCCGAACAAGAAGATCCACACGAAGGTGCCCCTGCACTTCATGAACCAGGAAACCAACCCGGCTGTGAAGACGGGTGGCGCGATCATCTCGCACGTTCTGGCTGAAATCGAAGTCCAGTGCCTGCCGGGCCAACTGCCGGAATTCCTCGAAGTCGACCTCGCGAAGATCGAAGCCGGCCAATCGCTGCATGCCAAGGACATCACCCTGCCCGCAGGCGTGACGCTGGTTCAGCACGTTGAAGCGGAAAACCCGGTCATCGTGTCGGCACCCGTGCCGGCTGGCGCCCAAGCGGCTGCTGAAGGCGAAGAAGCGCCGGCTGCGGAGTAAGCGCAGCGGCCTCAATGAGCCGATCCTCTCGATCCGTTTCCCTGAAACGGACGACGTGACCCGCCGCGGTTCGCCCCGGCGGGTTTTTTTTCGCACTTTTTCGTACACTTGCGGGTCAATTCAACGATTTCCGCTGGCGGAACACCACAATGATCAGGTTGATCGTCGGGCTCGGCAATCCGGGCGCCGAATACACGGCGACGCGCCACAACGCGGGCTTCTGGCTCGTGGACCAGCTCGCGCGCGAAGCCGGCACGACGCTGCGCGACGAGCGGCGCTTCCACGGCCACTATGCGAAGGCGCGCCTCTACGGCGAGGAAGTGCATCTGCTCGAACCGCAGACCTATATGAACCGCTCCGGGCAATCGGTTGTCGCGCTCGCGGCCTTCTTCAAGATCCTGCCCGATGAGATCCTCGTCGCGCACGACGAGCTCGATCTGCCGCCCGGCACCGTCAAGCTCAAGCTCGGCGGCGGTAGCGGCGGCCACAACGGCCTGAAGGACATTTCCGCGCATCTGTCGACGCAGCAGTACTGGCGTTTGCGCATCGGCATCGGCCATCCGCGCGACCTGATTCCCGAAGGCGCGCGCGCCGGCGCCAAGCCCGATGTCGCGAACTTCGTGCTCAAGCCGCCGCGCCGCGAAGAGCAAGAGGTGATCGACGCCTCGATCGAACGCGCGCTCGCCGTGATGCCGACGTTCCTGAAGGGCGAGGCCGAACGCGCGGTGATGCAGTTGCATCGCAATGGTTGAAACAAGGAGAGCGTCTTGAGTCGTTACTGGAGTGACATCGTCAACCGGCTCGTGCCCTACGTGCCGGGCGAACAGCCCGCGCTCGCGAAGCCGGTCAAGCTCAACACCAACGAGAATCCGTATGCGCCCTCCCCGCGCGTGCTCGAGGCGATCCGCCACGAGCTGGGCGAGACGGGCGAGTCGCTGCGCCGCTATCCCGACCCCGTCGCGAAGCGTCTGCGCGCCGGCGTGGCCGCGCATCACGGCATCCGCGCGGAGCAGGTGTTCGTCGGCAACGGCTCGGACGAGGTGCTCGCTCACGCATTCCAGGCGCTGCTCAAGCACGACAAGCCGATCCTCTTTCCCGACATTACCTACAGCTTCTACCCGACCTACGCGCGGCTCTACGAGGTCGAGTACCGCACGGTGCCGCTCACGGAGCAGTTCACGATTCGCGTCGACGATTACCGCCAGCCCAATGGCGGCGTGATCTTCCCGAATCCGAATGCGCCCACGGGTCACGCGCTGCTGCTCGCGGAAATCGAGCGGCTCGTCGCGGCGAACAGGGAATCCGTGGTGGTGATCGACGAAGCGTATGTGGATTTCGGCGCCGAATCGGCGATCGCGCTGATCGACCGCTATCCGAACCTGCTGGTCGTGCACACGACTTCGAAATCGCGCTCACTCGCGGGCATGCGCGTGGGCTTCGCGTTCGGTCACCCCGATCTCATCGATGCGCTCAACCGTGTGAAGGACAGCTTCAACTCATACCCGCTCGACCGCCTGGCGCAAGCCGCCGCGACCGCCGCTTACGAAGACGACGAATGGCTCAGGACCACCAGCGCACGCGTGATCGCAAGCCGCGAGCGCCTGACGGCCGCGCTCACGGCGCTCGGCTTCGAAGTGGTGCCTTCGGCGGCGAATTTCGTCTTCGCGAAGCACCCCGCACACGACGCGGCGGCAATTGCGGCCAAACTGCGCGAAAAAGAGATCTTCGTGCGCCATTTCAACGCGCCGCGCGTGAACCAGCATCTGCGCATCTCGATCGGCACCGATGCCGAGTGCGACACGCTCGTCGGTGCATTGAAGGCCATCGTCGCGTAAGAAGACGGCAAGATGAAATAAGAAACGCGCCAGTTGGCGCGTTTTTTATTTCCGGAGGATTGCGCGATTCAGGCGTTGTTCTTCGCCGCCGTCAGCGCGTGGTACTTCTGCATCAATTGCTCGGGCGACTCGACATGCTCTGGATTCTTGGGAATGCACTCCACCGGGCACACCTGGATGCACTGCGGCTCATCGAAATGGCCGACACATTCGGTGCACTTTTTCGGGTCGATCACGTAGATTTCCGGGCCCATCGAGATCGCGTCGTTTGGGCACTCGGGCTCGCACACGTCGCAATTGATGCACTCGTCGGTAATCATCAGGGCCATGCTGTTCTCACTTCCTGCCGGCGCGAAGGCCGGCTCACACGTTGCTCAGCCCTATAGTTTACGCTGCTTTCGCCACGCGTTCACGCCTTCGTAACCGGGCCCATCGAGGCGACCTTGTCCTGCAAGCGCTTTTCCACGGACGGAAACACGAACTTGCTCACATCGCCGCCCAACTGGGCAATTTCACGCACGATCGTGCCCGAAATGAACTGATACTGGTCCGACGGCGTCATGAACATCGTCTCGACGTCGGGCAGCAGGTAGCGGTTCATGCCCGCCATCTGGAATTCGTACTCGAAGTCCGATACGGCGCGCAGGCCGCGCACGATGACGCGTGCGTTGTTGGTGCGCACGAAGTCCTTCAGGAGCCCCTTGAAGCTCATGACCTGCACGTTCGGATAGTGGCCGAGCACCTCGTGGGCAATCTCGAGCCGCTCGTCGAGCGAGAAGAAAGGCTTCTTGTTGCGGCTGTCCGCAACGCCGACTACCAGCGTGTCGAAAATGCTCGACGCGCGCCGCACGAGATCTTCGTGGCCGCGCGTGAGCGGGTCGAAGGTACCGGGGTACACGGCGACTACCATGAGGCTTCTCCTCTCAACAGAAATGGGGCGCAATGCGGTGCCGTGGCGACGCATGCACACGTGCGTGCGTGACGGCCAGGCCGCCCGCCGCTTCTTATCGAACGCGCATTATTCCTCATTTTCGCGCTGCAGCAAATGATAGTGAACCGCACCCGCCCGGCCCTCGCGCACCACGCTCCAGCCCGCCAGCGTGGGCCGCGCTGCCGGATCGATGCGCTCGCCCGACTCCACATAAAGCCAGCCGTCCGGCGCGACGAGCGGCGCGGCCAGCTCGAGCGCACGCTCGAGCAGCGCGGTGTCGCCGAACGGGGGATCGAGGAACACCACATCGAACGAGCCTGGCGCGAGATTGGCCGCGAGGCGCAGTGCATCGGCTTCCGCGATTTCGATCATGCGCGCGCCAAGGTGCGCCTGGTTCGCGCGCAGTTGCGCGACGGCGCGCGCGCTGCGCTCCACCATCACGACGCGCGCGGCGCCGCGCGAGGCCGCCTCGAAGCCGAGGCCGCCGCTGCCCGCGAAAAGATCGAGACAACGCAGGCCGTCGAGACGCTGGCCGAGCCAGTTGAAGAGCGTTTCGCGCACGCGGTCGGGAGTCGGGCGCAGACCATCGAGGTCGAGCACCGGCAGCGGCGTGCGCTTCCAGTCGCCGCCGATGATGCGGATCGTGTGCGCGCCACCGCCGCCACGTGCGCGCGGATCGGATTGATGGGTGCGGCCGCCTTGGCCACGTGAAGGTGAGGAACGGGTCATGCGTTGGGTCGTACGGCTGCGTGCATATGACCGCCGGCAGTCAACCTGCCGGCGGAACTCGACTGCGAGGTTCGGGCACGACGCTTTCGCATCGCACCCTCCAATGCGCGCACGTTACCACAGGGGCGCGCAGGTGCCGCGTGCGCGCCGCAACGGCCCTAGGTGGGCCCCCACGGCGACGCCGCAGCGACTCCAGCGAACGCGCCTGATAAAATGCCATGTTTTCCGCGCGTTACCTCTTCCCATGCCGTCGCTGACCGCCCCTCGGTCCGATCCGCAGCGCGCCTGACCCACCCCAGACCATGTTCAGTTTCTTCAAACGATTCCGCGGCTCGAAGGACGCCGAGAACGCGCCGGCCGAGAACGCGCAGGACGAAGCCACGCTCGAGGCGCCGGACGAGGCCGTCGACGCGCCCGCCAGCACGCCCCGCGAACCGTCGCCCGCGCCGTCCGCTCCACCGGTCGTGCCCGCTCCGGTCCAGCCGCAGCAAGCCGCCGACGAAAACGATGACGAACCGGAAGCCGTCGAAATCGTCCCGCCGCCCGCGCTCGAGGCCGCCGCAAAGCAATCGTGGCTCACGCGCCTGAGGTCGGGGCTCTCGAAAACCGGCTCGAACATCCAGAGCATCTTCGTCAATGCGAAGATCGACGACGATCTCTACGAGGAGCTGGAAACCGCGCTGCTGATGTCGGATGCGGGCGTCGACGCGACCGAATATCTGCTCGAAACGCTGCGCCAGAAGGTGCGCGCCGAGCGCCTGACCGACGCACTGCAGGTGAAGAACGCCCTGCGCGAGCTGCTCATCGGCCTGCTCAAGCCGCTCGAAAAGTCGCTCATGCTCGGCCGCGCGCAGCCGCTTGTGATGATGATCGCGGGCGTGAACGGCGCGGGCAAGACCACCAGCATCGGCAAGCTCGCCAAGCATCTGCAAAGCTTCGACCAGAGCGTGCTGCTCGCCGCCGGCGACACGTTCCGCGCCGCCGCGCGCGAACAGCTCGCCATTTGGGGGCAGCGCAACAACGTGACGGTCGTGCAGCAGGAAGGCGGCGACCCGGCGGCGGTGATCTACGACGCCGTGAGCGCCGCACGCGCACGCCGCATCGACGTGGTGATGGCCGACACCGCGGGCCGCCTGCCCACGCAATTGCACCTGATGGACGAGCTGAAGAAGGTCAAGCGCGTGATCGGCAAGGCGTTCGACGGCGCGCCGCACGAGGTGGTGCTCGTGATCGACGCGAACACGGGCCAGAACGCGCTCGCACAGGTCAAGGCCTTCGACGACGCGCTTGGCCTCACGGGCCTCATCGTCACGAAGCTCGACGGCACCGCCAAGGGCGGCATTCTCGCCGCGATCGCACGGCAGCGCCCGATTCCCGTGTATTTCATCGGCGTGGGCGAAAAGGTCGAAGACCTGCAGCCGTTCGTGGCCGAGGAATTCGCCGACGCGCTGCTTGGCAGCTGACAGCGCGCTTTATCCGGACTGAGATGCACGAAGGGCGTCGTTCTCACGAACGACGCCCTTCTTCATCGGTACGGTCAGACGCTCATTCCGTATCCGGCTGCACACCCGGCGCGGCGCGCGCGAACGCATCGAGCGTGAGCGCGTAGTCGTTGATGCGCTGAATGGTCGGGTAACGCGTCGTGTCGATCTTGAACCGGTTCGCGTTGTAGACCTGCGGCACGATGCAAAGATCGGCGACAGTCGGCGTGTCGCTGAACGCGAGCTTGCCGGTGCGCGGATCGCTGGCGAGCCGCTGTTCGAGCGTCGCGAAGCCCGCCTCGATCCAGTGGCGATACCACGCGTCTTTCGTCGCATCATCCGCGCCCACGGTGTGCTTGAGGTACTTGAGCACGCGCAGGTTGTCCACCGGATGAATCTCGCACGCCACCTGCAGCGCGAGAGAGCGCACGTGAGCGCGATCGACGGGCGACTTCGGCAGCAGCGGCGGCTCGGGATGCGTCTCTTCGAGATACTCGATGATCGCGAGCGACTGCTGGAGCGTGTGCCCTTCGTCGTCGACGAACGCCGGCACGATCGCGTCGGGATTCACCTGGCGGTAGGCGGGCTTGAGCTGCTCGCCCCCGTCGCGCACGAGGTGAACCGGCACGTACTCGTACGACAGATTCTTCAGATTCAACGCAATGCGCACTCGATACGACGCCGAACTGCGGAAATAGCTGTAAAGCTTCATGCTCCTCTCTTGCTCCTCTTGAATCGTGATCCGGCGCGCGGCGCTCAGACGACCCGCACCGCGAATTCGCCGATCCCTGCCACACCACCCGTCATCAGATCGCCCTTGACCACGGCGCCCACGCCTTCGGGCGTGCCCGTGTAGATCAGGTCGCCGGCCTTGAGCTCGAACAGCGTCGAAAGGAACGCGATCGTGTCGGCAACCGGCCAGATCATCTGCGAGATGTCGGAGCGCTGCTTGTCCTCGCCGTTGACCGCGAGCCAGATTTCGCCCTTCGCGAGCTGGCCGATCTTCGAAACCGGATGGATCGGGCCGATCGGCGCCGAATGGTCGAAGCCCTTGGCCGTATCCCACGGACGACCGAGCTTCTTCGCCTCACCCTGCAAGTCGCGGCGCGTCATATCGAGGCCGAGCGCGTAGCCATACACGTGGTCGAGCGCGCTCGCGACCGGAATGTCCTTGCCGCCCTTGCCGATGGCCGCGACGAGCTCCATCTCGAAGTGCACGTTCTGCGATTGCGCGGGATACGGAAATTCGGCGGTCGAGCCGGGCGCAACGTAGAGCACGGCGTCGGCGGGCTTGGAGAAGAAGAACGGCGGTTCACGGTTCGGATCGTGGCCCATCTCGCGCGCGTGTGCTTCGTAGTTGCGGCCAACGCAGTAGATCCGCCGCACCGGGAAACGCGTGTCGCTGCCGGCCACCGGCACCGAGGCGAGCGCCGCCGGTTCGAATACGTACGTCATGGAGTTCTCCGTCTTGGTGATGGGGCGTGCGCGAGGCACGCGGGCCTGTAGATCGCACGGCTTGCGCCGCCAGAACAATCGCGAGTGTAACGCGCGGCGGTGGGCGTGCGCGGCGGCGCCTTCATCAAGTAGCCGGCGAGGTGGGGCCGCCCAGGTGGGGCCGCCCAGGTGGGGCCGCCCAGGTGGGGCCGCCCAGGTGGGGCCGCCCAGGCGGGCCGCGGGCGTGGCCGGCGAGCCACGCCGTGCTCGTGCGATACTTCTCGCATTCCCCATTTCAATACGACGGCGGCCCGCCGCACGCCGTCGAACGAACCGCGCTCGCCCATGACCACCGCCGACTCCACCGACATCTTCCCGTGCGCCCGCTTCATCAAGGAGATCGGCCGCGGACCGCACGGCGCACGCTCGCTCTCGTCCGAAGACACGCACGCTCTTTACGCCGCCATGCTCGACGGCCGCGTGCCCGAGCTGGAGCTAGGCGCGGTGCTGCTCGCCTACCGCCTCAAGGGCGAAACCGCGGATGAGCTGGCCGCCATGCTCTGCGCTGCGCACGCCTCGTTCGCGCCGCTCGCAGTGCCGCAAGGCGACTATCGGCCCGTGTCGATCCCAAGCTACAACGGCGCGCGCAAGCAGCCGAATCTAGTGCCGCTGCTCGCCTTGCTGCTCGCGCGCGAAGGCGTGCCGGCGCTCGTGCACGGCGTCGTCACCGATCCGGGCCGCATCACGAGCGCGGAAATCTTCGCGGCGCTGAATCGGCCCGAAGCACGCGATCACGCCGAAATCGAGGCGCAACTGGCGTCGAGCCGCGTGGCGTTTTCGTCGATCGAAACGCTCGCGCCCAAACTCGCGCGCCTGCTCTCGATGCGCCGGCGCATGGGCGTGCGCAACTCCACGCACACGCTCGTCAAGCTGCTGCAGCCGTTCGCCGAGCCGGGCCTGCGTCTCGTGAACTACACGCACCCGCCGTACCGCGAAAGCCTGAGCGCCCTCTTCGCGGCGCATCCGGAAGCGGCGGTGGGCGGCGCGTTGCTCGCGCGCGGCACCGAGGGCGAAGCCGTTGCCGATACCCGCCGTCAGGTGCAGGTCGACTGGCTGCACGACGGCATCTGCGAAACGCTGGTCGAACCGGAGCGCTCGTCGCCCGGTGCGCCCGAAGTCGATCTGCCCGAAGGCCGCGACGCGCCCACTACGGCCGCCTGGATCGAAGCCGTGTTGCGCGGCGAAGCGCCGGTGCCGGAAGCGATCACGCGCCAGATCGAGACGATCAAGCGCATCGCGAAGCGCTAGCGATCGAACAGGAAACGCATCGCCCAATGCGCAGAAACCCGTGCGGGGCGGGCGACCCGCGCGTTCCACCACAAGCGCATCGGAGCACTTCGTCGGCCATCTTCACGCATCTTCACGCGGCCAATCTGCCAATTCTCTGTTGACACGCGCATCCGCCCTGATTTACATTGGACGGATGCGTTCCTACCCGAACACCCTCCGAATTACCCTCGGCCGACTATCGGCCCTATTGCTACGCCTAGCCTAAAGCTGGTGTAGCGCCGCAACGACCACCTCCTCCGGTCACCGCGGTCCTCCCAAAGCAGTTTTCGCAGTACCCCAAATCCGCAGTATCTCTACAACCTGTCGTCTGCATTCGTCCGCTTACCGTTCGGACGAGTCGCGAGGTCAAAATGCACGTTGCATGGGCATCGTTCACGTCCGCTTTCGCCGCGCCGGCTACCGCCGTCACCGTGGTCGTCTTCTTCGCGTCCGAGGTTGCCGCCCGTACGCGTGAAGTTTCGCGCATCGTGCTCCGTCGTCAGCCCGCCAGCCGCCCGCTGCCGACCGCCATCGCAAACGACACCATGAAGAACGAGGCTCGTCATGTTGCGTAATCCCGCCAAGAAATACCGCCCCTTCCCCGCCATCCGCCTGAACGGCCGCAAATGGCCGACGCGCACCGTCGAACGCGCGCCGATCTGGATGAGCACCGACCTGCGCGACGGTAACCAGTCGCTGATCGAGCCGATGAGCATCGAGCAGAAGACCGAATTCTTCGAAATGCTCGTCGCGATCGGTTTCAAGGAAATCGAAGTCGGCTTCCCGTCCGCTTCGCAGACCGACTTCGATTTCGTGCGCAAGCTGATCGACGAACAGCGTATTCCCGACGATGTGACCATCGAGGTGCTCGTGCAGTCGCGCGAAGAATTGATTGCGCGCACGTTCGAAGCGCTCGAAGGCGTGCCGCGCGCAATCGTTCATCTTTACAACGCGATCTGCCCGTCGTTCCGCAAGATCGTGTTCGGCCAGTCGAAGGACGAAGTGAAAGCGCTCGCGGTCGAAGGCACGCGCATCATCCGCGAACATGCCGATAAAAACCCGCAAACGCACTGGACTTACCAGTATTCGCCCGAAACTTTCAGCATGACCGAGCTGACCTTCGCGCGCGAAGTCTGCGACGCCGTGGCCCAGACGTGGCGCCCGACGCGCGATCACAAGATGATCGTGAATCTTCCGGCGACCGTCGAAGCGGCGATGCCCAACGTCTACGCCGACCAGATCGAGTGGATGGACCGCAATCTCGCATACCGCGACAGCATCGTGCTTTCGGTGCATCCGCATAACGATCGCGGCACGGCGGTGGCCGCTGCCGAAATGGCGCTGCTCGCGGGCGCGGACCGTATCGAAGGCTGCCTCTTCGGCAACGGCGAACGCACCGGCAACGTCGATCTCGTCACGCTCGCGATGAACCTCTATACCCAGGGCATCGATCCGGGCCTCGACTTTTCGGATATCGACGCCGTGCGCCGCGTGGTCGAGCGCTGCAACCAGTTGCCCGTGCATCCGCGCCATCCGTACGCGGGCGACCTCGTGTTCACGGCGTTCTCGGGCTCGCACCAGGACGCGATCCGCAAGGGCTTGGCACAGCAGCAGCCCGACGCCGTCTGGGAAGTGCCCTATCTCCCGATCGATCCCGCCGATCTCGGCCGCAGCTACGACGCGGTGATCCGCGTGAACAGCCAGTCGGGCAAGGGTGGCGCGACCTATCTGCTCGAGCGCGGCATGGGCTTCACGCCGCCCCGCCGCGTCCAGATCGAGTTCAGCCACGCCGTGCAGACCGCTGCCGATACCTCGGGCGAAGAAATCACGGGCGATGCGGTCTGCGCACTGTTCGCGCGTGAGTACTTCGAAACGCGCGGGCCGGCTGCCAGCGCCGGTTCAGGCCGTGTGCGCTGGGAAGGCCGTGATGTGGCCATGCCGGCTGCCGCCAGCAGCGACGAAGCGCATGCGCAAGCCGTTGCCGCCGCCATCGCGGCGATGGCCGGCGAGCGCATCGAAATCACATCGTTCGAGACCGAGCGTACCTCGCAGGGCGGCACGGCCGTGTTCGTCGGCGCGCGCGTGGGCGGCCAGCCATTGCGCCACGGTGTGGGCGTGGGCGAAGACGCGGTCCATGCGTGCGTCGCGGCAGTCGTCAGCGCCGTGAATCGCGCGGTCTGGCCGCAAGTGGATCGGCGCGCGGCGGCCTGACACCTTCCGCGCGTGTCGCGCGCGGTGCGCGAAGCAGTTTGAGTTTCAGCAGGGAAATCGGCGGCATTGTTGAGCGCCGGCGGCAAAACGGGCCGCCGGCGTGCGCCTGAAGCGCCCAAGCGGTGTTTCAGCGAGTGGACTTACCGGTCGTCACTCGATCGCGCAACGCGTCGCCTGCCATGCGAGCAGGCGCCAGTGGCCCCCTTCCTGCGTCTGGATCGCCGTATAGGCAATAGGAAAGAGCAGCGCACCGTTATTTGCTTCCATCTCAATGAGCACGCGGCCGGAGACCACGCAGGCCTCGTTGCCCGCGTGCAGCACGTCCTGCGACTGGATCTCGATCTGGCGGTAACGGCGGCGGCCCGCCGTGATCGCGTCGATGAACTGCTGCTTGGTTTCGCGTTTGCCGTTGGTGTGGACGAAGGTCGCGTGATCGGACAGCAACTGGTCCAGCGACGTGCCGTCGCCGTCGACCATCGCGCGAAAACGCTCGCGCTCAAGTCCGCGAATCGCATCGATTAGTTTTGCCGCCATCGCTAGAGCCCCTTGCGCGTCGACCCGCGCATGAGCGGAGATCTACGCCGAAGATTTTCTACATACGTCTGGCTGAAATTTATACCAGGTTTTAGCGCATGGATACTTGCGATCAAAGACAACGCCTCCATGTATGGTGCATACGCCACGCGCCCGGCGAAAACCGCGCGTGGCGCTAGCGTCATCCCCACGGCCGCGCCCGGATGTCGCAGCGCAGCACTTTCGTCTTTGTCCGATGTCTATTTGTCAGATTCCGTGGCAAAGTCCAGGCGCGCTCCGCCGCCCTTCTAGCGCCGTTGATTCAACCCTTTATTTCTCGTGCTTTCGCGCCGGATTGCTGCCCCGTTCTAGAGTGTTCCTTCGGCCTGCCCCCTGCGCGGGCCTGCGCCGGGCGCCAGGCCCCACCCTGCTTGACTGCCGCCGTTTAGTGTAATCTATCGATACAACCATTTCGATAGGCACCAAGGAACCTTGAAGCCCCTACAGACTCCAAGTATTAGCACTCGGGAATTCAGAGTGCTAACATCCACCGTGGAGTCGGTGTCTGACTTTTGCAAGATTCCTGAGGAGTTCGCTACGTGAGCAACGCAATGACCATGACCCTTCCGAGTACGCTGAGCCCGTCGTCGGCCAAGGCCGGGGGCTCATTGGCGCTCGCGAATGCTTCCCTGTTGCCCGGCCAGCTGGGCAACATCGACGCCTATATTCAGGCCGTGAACCGGATCCCGATGTTGACGCCACAAGAAGAGCGTCAGTTCGCGACCGAGTTTCGCGAGCAAAACAATCTTGAAGGCGCGCGCCGCCTGGTGCTGTCGCACCTGCGTCTCGTGGTGTCGATCGCGCGTAATTATCTCGGCTACGGCCTGCCGCACGCCGACCTGATTCAGGAAGGCAACATCGGCCTGATGAAGGCCGTGAAGCGCTTCGACCCCGAGCAGAACGTGCGCCTCGTGTCGTACGCCATGCACTGGATCAAGGCTGAGATCCACGAGTACATCCTGCGCAACTGGCGCATGGTGAAGGTCGCCACGACCAAGGCGCAGCGCAAGCTGTTCTTCAACCTGCGCAGCCACAAGCAGGGCCTGCAGTCGTTCACGCCGGAGGAAATCGACGGCCTCGCGCAGGAACTGAACGTGAAGCGCGAAGAAGTCGTGGAAATGGAAACGCGCCTCTCGGGCGCCGACATCGCGCTCGAAGGCCAGACCGAAGACGGCGAGGAGTCGTTCGCCCCGATCGCCTGGCTCGCCGACTCGCACAACGAGCCGAGCGCTGTGCTCGCCGCACGTTCGCGCGACCGCCTGCAGTCGGACGGCATTGCGAGCGCGCTGGAAGCGCTCGACGCACGCAGCCGCCGCATCATCGAGGCGCGCTGGCTCAACGTGGACGACGACGGTTCGGGCGGCTCGACCCTGCACGAACTGGCCGACGAGTTCGGCGTTTCGGCCGAGCGCATTCGCCAGATCGAGGCGAGCGCCATGAAGAAGATGCGCAGCGCGCTCGCCGACTACGCGTAACCGTCGCCAGGTCTCAACGCCAAACCGAAAACCCCGTTCCCGCGAACGGGGTTTTTCTTTTGCGCGCTGTATCGCGCTGTATGCCAGTGAAAAACGCCGCGGCACCCTGCCGCGGCGTTTTGTTTCCGGCGCTGCTAAATCGCCGCGGCGCTCGGTACAACGTATGCTGGTTGTCAGCGGATCGATTACGCCGGCTGGAGCGCCAGTTCACGTGCATAGCGCGGTGCGGCGTCGCCGACCACGATGTGCAGCGTATCCGCCGAAGTCCACGCTACGTCGAGCGCGCCGAGGCGCTCGCGATCCACGGCCGCCGGGTCGCGCACGATCACGCGCAGGCGCGTGGCCGCCACCGCGTCGAGCGAGACGATGTTGGCAACGCCGCCGAACACCGCAAGCCAGCGCGACGGATTCGGATCGAGCGGGCCCTGCGCGATACCTGCGCTCGCGCTCGCCTGAGCAGCCTGAACGGCCTGACCCGCAGGCTGCGCCGCGGGCGCCGTCCTGACAGCGGCCGCGCCATCGCGTGCGATCTCACCGCGAATCTCGTCGGCGATGATGTCCGCTTCGGGCCCAATGATGACCTGCACGCTTTCGCCGCCGCGCTTGAGCACACCGCGCGCGCCGATCGCCTTCAACGCCGGCTCGGAAACATGCGCCGGATCGGCCACTGTGAGACGCAGACGCGTCGTGCAGGCATCGACCACCTTGAGGTTGGCCGCGCCGCCCAGCGCATCGATATAACGCGCAGCACGCGAGAGCGACGCCGCCGTGGCCGCGCCGCCCGCTGCCACCGCCACGCCCGACATCGACGAGGCGATTGCCGTATCGCCCGCCGAGGCTTCACGGCCCGGCGTGGGAAGATTGAAGCGGCGGATGAAGAAGCGGAACAGCCCGTAGTACACGACCGCATAGACCACACCGAGCGGAATCGCATACCAGCCATGCGTGGAGAGCCCGTAGTTCAGCACGTAGTCGATCGCGCCCGCCGAGAACGTGAAGCCCAGCTTGATACCGAGCAGCGAGCAGATCGCAAGCGACAGCCCCGTGAGTACCGCGTGGATCGCGTAGAGCACGGGAGCGAGGAACATGAACGTGAACTCGATCGGCTCGGTCACGCCCGTGAGGAACGAGGTGAGCGCCATCGAAAACAGCAGGCCACCCACCATCGCGCGCTTGTCCTTCGGGGCTTCATGCAGCATCGCGAGGCACGCTGCCGGCAGGCCGAACATCATCACCGGGAAGAAGCCGGCCATGAAGCTGCCCGCCGTGGGGTCGCCCGCGAAGAAGCGGTGCAGGTCGCCCGTGACGGCCGCGCCGCCCGCTGCCGGCGTGAACGAGCCGAACACGAACCACACGAGCGAGTTGAGGATGTGGTGCAGACCCGTGACAAGCAGGAGCCGGTTGAGCAAGCCGTATACGAAAGTGCCGATCGCGCCCGCCGTAGTGAGCCAGTGGCCGGCCGTGTCGATCACACCCTGCACCGGTCCCCAGACGTAGCCGAACGCGATACCCAGCACCAGACACGTGAGCCCTGTGACGATCGGCACGAAGCGTTTGCCGCCGAAGAACGCGAGGAACTCGGGCAGCTTGATGTCCTTGAAGCGGTTGTACAGCATGCCCGCGACGACACCGGCCACCACGCCCGACAGCACGCCCATGTTGAGCTTGTCGTTGATGTCCTTCATCACGGCCGTCTGGACCAGATAGCCCAGCGCGCCCGCGAGGCCGGCGACGCCGTTGTTGTCTTTCGCAAAGCCCACTGCAATGCCGATCGCAAACAGCAACGGCAGGTTATCGAAGATCGCGCCGCCCGCGTCGGCGATGATCTTGATGTTGAGCATGTCGGCCTGGCCGAAACGAAGCAGGATGCCGGCGACCGGCAGCACTGCGATGGGAAGCATCAGCGCGCGGCCGAGGCTTTGAATCTTGAGAAACGGATTGCCATCCATTGAACTGCCTCCAGTCTCTATCTCTTGCTTGACGTGTGTGGGTGAGAGAAGCCGGCGCGCGATCGCTGCGCGCGCCGGCGTGTTTTTAAGGATTGCTTAGGGTGGGTGAAACAGAAACCATCAATCGAGCGGCCAGCTTTCGCGGCTTGCCGCACGCACGGCTTGCGCCGATTCGAGTGCGAGTGCGTTCTGCGCGCGCTCGCGACAGTCGTTGTAGTCGAGCTTGCGCACGCGCGCCTTGATCGACGGCACCGAAACCGGATCGACGGAAAGCTCCGTCACGCCGAGGCCGACGAGCAGCGGCACCGCGAGCGGATCGCCCGCCAACGCGCCGCACACGCCGACCCACTTGCCGTGCTGGTTCGCGCCCTCGACCGCCGCCGCCACGAGACGCAGCACGGCCGGGTGCAGACCGTCGGCCTGCGCCGCGAGGTCAGGCTGGCAACGGTCCATCGCGAGCGTGTACTGCGTGAGGTCGTTGGTGCCGATCGAGAGGAAATCGGCGTGGCGCGCGAGCTGGTCCGCGAGCAGCGCTGCCGAGGGCACCTCGATCATCACGCCCACCTCGATCGGCTCCGTGCGGCCCGCTTCACGTGCGAAGGTGTCGATGCGCTCGCGCAGGCGCACGAGTTCGCCCACGTCGGTCACCATCGGCAGCAGGATGCGCACCTTGCCCGCCGGCTTCACGGCGACGAGTCCGCGCAGCTGGTCGTCCAGCAGATCGGGACGCACCTGCGCGAGGCGGATGCCACGCAGACCCAGCGCCGGATTCGGCTCGGGCGGCAGCGTGAGATAGTCGACTTCCTTGTCCGCGCCCACGTCGAGCGTGCGGATGATCGCGGTGCGGCCCGCGAGTGCGTCCGTGATGGCCTGGTAGCTCTGAAGATGGTCTTCCACCGTCGGCGCGGCCTGGCGATGGATGAAGAGCAGCTCCGTGCGCAGGAGGCCCACGGCGTCTGCGCCGTTTTCCACCGCCGTGTTGGCGTCTTCCAGCGTCGCGATGTTCGCGGCAACTTCCACCGCGTGGCCGTCGCGCGTGGCCGCGGCCTCGTGCGAGGTGCGGCGATTCGCTTCGCGCACGCCGGCCTGGCGCTGCTTTTCGCTGCGCGCGCGTTCGATGTCGAACGCGCTCGGCGTGTACGCAAAGCGGCCAGCACCCGCATCGATGACGACTTCGGTGCCCTCGGGCACCGCATGCAGCGCGTCGCCGAGCGCGACGAGCGCGGGAATGCCGGCCTGGCGCGCGATGATCGAGGCGTGCGAGGTCGCGCCGCCGCGCGCCATCACGAGCGCCATCACGCGCTTGCGGTCGAGCGAGGCGAGATCGGAAGGCGTGAATTCGTCGGCGGCGAGTACGGCTTCCTCGGGCAGCGTGCGCGCGGCCGTGTTCGACAGACCAAGCGCGCGCAGCACGCGCTTTTCGAGGTCGCGCAAGTCGGCGGCGCGCTCCGCGAGCAGCGGATCGTCCACCTTGCCGAGCACCGCGATCTGCGCGCGGATCGCTTCGCGCCACGCGTAGCCCGCGCTCTTGCCGAGACTGATCGCGTCGCGCGCAGCGTCGACGAGCGTCGGGTCTTCGAGCAGCACGCGGTGCATCGTGAAGATGCCCGCCTCGCCAATCGCGCCGCGCTGCGAAGCCGTGCGCACGCTCTGGTTCAGCTCGGCGTCCACCGCGGCGATTGCCTTGTCCAGCAGGCGGCTTTCCGCGGCCGATGGGCCGCTCGCGCGTTCCGGCGGCGTGAGTTCGGCTTCGTCCCAGCGCACCAGCTTGCCCACCGCGACGCCCGGCGCCGCGCACACGCCCGCGAGCACGCCCGGCTCGGCGGACGACGCCACGGCGGCCGCGGCTTCCTGCATCACGGGCGCGGGCGACTGCAGTCGCGCCGGTGCTTCGCCGCCCTCGCCGGGCGCTTCGCGCAGGAGTTCGCCCGCTACGGCGTCCACGGCGCGCTGCGCCTCCAGGCCGATGCCGACGAGTTCGATGGTCGCGCCCTCGCCCGCGCCGAGGCCCAACAGCCCGACGACGCTCTCGATGGCGGACTTGCGTTCGCCAAAGCGGACCTCGACGCGCGCGTCGATGCCGCGCACCGCTTCGCGCGCCCGCGCCGCGGGCCGCGCATGGAGACCGCCCGCATGCGTGAGCGTCACGCTGCGGCGCACTTCGTTTGCGATCAATTCGTGGGCGGCCGCGATCTCCGCGCCGTCGCGCATGCGCAGCACAAGCAGCGCGGACTTGCCCGCTTCGACGTGACCCGCGCCCGCGCGCTCGATCACTTCGAATGCATCCGAATTGGCGATCGCGACGACCGAAACGAGGCTCGGCGCATTGCACGCCACCACGTCGAGATCGAACTCGATCAACGTGTCGCCGAGCCGCACCTGCGCGCCCTGCGCGACCTTCGGCGTGAAGCCCTTGCCGTTCAGCTCGACGGTGTCGATGCCGACGTGCATGAGCACCTGCGCGCCTTCGGCCGTTTGCAGCGTGACCGCGTGGCCCGTGCGCGCGAGATGCACGACGATGCCGTCGCACGGCGCGACGACACGGCCGACGAGCGGATCGACGCCGATGCCGTCGCCGAACAACCCTTCCGAGAACACCGGATCGGGCACCGACGCGAGCGGCACGACCGGCCCGGTGAGCGGAGAGACCAGTACGATGTGCCCCTCGACGCGAGTATGCGGATCCATCAGGCGAGACTCCTCGATGCGTTCCATTCGCTTTCCAATCTAGTGGGTTTCGGTGACTTTGTTCAGGTAACGCGGCTCGTCAGGGTTGCGGCCGCGCGCGGCGGCGAGGCCCGCCGCCATCACGTAGAACGACAAAATGGCCGCGATGGGATCGAGTGCCGCATCGGCAGCCGTTTCGAGCGGCAGCGCAGCGCCGGCTACGTCGGCGGGCGCCGCGAGCAGCACGCGCGCGCCGCGCTTTTCCATGTCGCGGGCGAACTCGATCAGGCCTGCCTGCTCCGGCCCGCGCGGGGCGAACACGAGCAGCGGGTAATCGCGGTCGATCAACTCCATCGGGCCGTGGCGCACTTCGGCGCTCGAAAACGCTTCGGCCTGAATGCCCGAGGTTTCCTTGAGCTTGAGCGCAGCCTCCTGCGCAACGGCGAGGCCGGGACCGCGGCCGATAACAATCATCTGTTTCACGACGCGCAATTCTTCGACGGCGTTCGACCAGTCGAGCGTGCCCGCGCGATCGAGCGCGTCGGGCAGCGCGCGCACGGCGTCGAGGAACGCGGCGTCGCGCTGCCAGAAGCCGACGAGTTGCGCCGACATCGCGAGCATCGCGATATAGCTCTTGGTGGCCGCCACACTCAGCTCGGGACCGGCGAGGAGCGCCAGTTCCGTGCCCGCGGCCTCGGCGAGCGGCGAGCCCGCGACGTTGACCATCGCCGCCGTCAGCGCACCGGCTTCGCGCAGCGCCTTGATCGTCGCGACGAGGTCAGGACTCCTACCCGATTGGGAGAAAGCGAGGGCAAACTGGCCGCGCACACGTAAGGGCGCCTGCTGGAGCGTCGCGATCGACATCGGCAGCGTGGCCACCGGCACGCCGATGCGGCTCATGGTGAGCGCAGCGAAGTAGCTCGCCGCGTGGTCCGAACTGCCGCGCGCGACGGTCAGCGCGACGTGGCGCGGCTCGGCATCCAGCGCGCGGGCGAGCGCTTCGACGCGCGAGGTGTCCGCGAGCTGCGCGGCGACGACGCTGGCCGAGGCCAGCGCTTCTTCAAGCATATTCGACAATCGATTCTCCTTCGACATAGGTCGCGGTGAGCGCCAGCTCGCGACCGAACACGTTGACATCGGCCCATGCGCCGCGCACGAGGCGGCCACGGTCTTCGATGCCGAGGTAGTCGGCGGCGTAGCGCGACAGGCGCGCGGACACGTCCGCGATCGGCAGTCCGATCGAGACGAGGTTGCGCAGCGCCTGGTCCATGGTGAGGGTGCTGCCTGCGAGCGTGCCGTCGGCGAGACGCACGCCGCCAAGGCATTTCGTCACGTGCTGGCTGCCGAGGCGGTATTCGCCGTCGGGCATGCCGGTGGCCGAGGTGCTGTCGGTCACCACATAGAGACGCGGAATGGCGCGCAGCGCGGCGCGGATCGCGCCGGGATGCACGTGCAGCAGGTCCGGAATGATCTCCGCGTACTCGGCATGCGCGAGCGCCGCGCCGACCACGCCCGGGTTGCGATGGTGCAGTGGCGACATCGCGTTGAAGAGGTGCGTGAAGCCGCAGGCGCCGTGCTTGAGCGCGGCTACGGCATCGTCGTAGGTCGCGAGCGAGTGGCCGATCTGCACGCGCACGCCGCGCGCCGCCATCTCGCCGATGATCTCGATATGGCCCGCGATCTCGGGCGCCACGGTCACCACACGAATCGGCGCGATCGAGAGGTACTTGAGCACTTCGTCGAGCACGGCCGAAACGGCGGCGTCGGGCTGCGCGCCGAGCTTGCCCGGGTTGATGTACGGGCCTTCGAGGTGCACGCCCAGCACGCGCGCGCCGCCCGCCGTGCGGTTGCGCGTGACGTTGCCGAGGCCCGCGACCACGTTCATCAGCTCGTCGCGCGGGGCGGTCATGGTGGTGGCGAGCAGGCTCGTGGTGCCGTAGCGGGCGTGAGTGCGCGCGATGGTTTCGATCGCGTCGCCGGCTTCCATCACGTCGGCGCCGCCGCCGCCGTGCACGTGCAGGTCGATGAAGCCCGGCAGGATGTAGGGCGCGTCGTTGTTCGCCGGATCGGTGGCCTCGCCCGTGATCGCGGTGATGCGTCCGTTCTCGAACGACAGCGTACCGTGGATCCAGCCTTCAGGGGTGAGTATGTTTCCGCTCAGCATGAGAGTTTTCCGATGAGGCGCATCGAAGCGCGGTAGGACGTTTCGGTGACGTGCATGAGAGAGACTGCGACGGCGCTCACTGGCGCAGCTCCGCAACGAAGTCGTAATAACCGTCGCGGCAATAAGTGTCGGTCAGCTCGATGGCGCGCTGATCGGCGGAAAAGCCCACGCGCGTGATGACGAGCAGCGCCGCGCGCGGCTCGACGCCCATCAGCGCGGCGATCTCGCCCGTCGCGTTGAGCGCGCGAAAGTGCTGCAGGGCGCGTACCACGGGCACGCGGCGCTGCTCCAGATACGCATACAGCGAGCCCTCGATGGCTTCCGGGTCCGGCACGATCGATACCGGCAGCGCCGAATGCTCGACCGCCATCACGGTGCCGTCGGCGCGGCGCAGGCGGCGCAGGCTCGCGACCGAGGCGCCCGGCGAGAGGCCGAGCTGCACGATCTCCTCGCGGTGCGCGGACCGTACCTCGCGCGCGAGCCATACCGAGTCGGGCGTGAAGCCGCGCTGCTCCATTTTCTTCGTGAAGCCCGTGAGGCGCGAAAGCGGATCTTCCACGCGCGGCGTGATGAAGCTGCCTGCGCCGCGCGCGCGCCGGATCAGCCCCTGCTCCACGAGCAGCTCGATCGCCTTGCGCGCGGTGATGCGCGACACGCCGATCGCGTCCGACAGCGTGCGCTCCGATGGCAGCGCTTCGCCGGCCGACCACACGCCGCAGTGAATGGCCGTGGCAAGGTTGCGCGCCAGCTGCAGATAGAGCGGCGTCACATTGCGCGCATCGGGCATCAGGGCAGACCAACGGGTTTCCATGGACTTGGCGCCAGCGGTTGGACGATCGTGGGGGGCCGGACGGGCATGCTGCGTGGCAGGGCCGGTAGTGCAGATTGGTCCGGTGCGAAAGCGAGCCCATTATATAACCACAATAAGACCAGTCAACAGATGCCACCTCGCCGTATAGCGTCGAAAAATATCGTTAAAAATCAATATATTACACGAACACACAAGGCTCCAGCGGGGCGCAGTCCGGCATCAGGATTTACCCTGGAGCGGTATTCACGGGGCGCCACAATGGGACCAGAGTGGCATCAAAAGGTTATCTGACATAGCCCACCGTGGTACCGCCGTAGGACCAGGACGCGACTTCGACAGGAAAGATCGCGCAGACCGCGATAGTGCACGCGCAATAAAAAAACGCCGTGGCGGTCGCCACGGCGTTCGGGTTCTGGCGGGTTACCGCGTCGATTGGACGCAGGCAGCCGCTTCTCGAAGATCCCTTAGAACGACGGAACCATCGAGCCCTTGAACTCGCTCTTGATGAACTGGCGCACGTCTTCCGACTGGTAGGCGGCGACCAGCTTCTTCACCCACGGCTTGTCCTTGTCCTGCGTGCGAACGGCGATCAGGTTCGCGTACGGGCTGTGGGTGTCCTCGATGGCGATGGCGTCCCTGGTCGGCTGCAGGCCGGCCGCGAGCGCGTAGTTCGTGTTGATCACGGCGGCGTCCACGTCGCCGAGCGCGCGCGGAAGCTGCGCGGCGTCGAGTTCGACGAGCTTGATCTTCTTCGGATTTTCGGCGAGGTCGAGCGGCGTCGCGTTGCTGCCGTTGGTGCCCGCGCCAGCGCGCAGCTTGATCAGGCCCTTACTTTGCAGGAGCAGCAGCGCACGGTTTTCGTTCGACGGGTCATTCGGCACAGCGACCTTCGCGCCTTGCGGCAGCTCGTTCAGCGATTTGAGCTTCTTCGAGTACACGCCGATGGGCGAGATGTACGTGAGACCCGCGTTCACGAGCTTGTAGCCGCGCTGCTTGATCTGGCTGTCGAGATACGGGCCGGTCTGGAAGCTGTTGGCGTCGAGGTCGCCGGCGTCGAGCGCGGCGTTCGGCTGCACGTAGTCGTTGAATTCGATGACCTTGACGTTCAGGCCTTCGCGCTTGGCGACCTTCTGGACGACGGCCCAGACTTGCGCGTCCGGACCCGAAACGGTGCCGACCTTGATGACCTGGTCGTCGGCGCGGACGCCGAAGCTGGCTGCGAGCGTGGTGGCGGCGACGCCGGCGAGGAGTGCTTTAATCAGATTTCTGCGCTGCATGGAGATGATGTTCCTGCGTGGTTTTGGTGTTGCTCCGGTCCCGTGGCGTTGTGCACCCTCTGCCGGACGATATAAATCGTCTCATATGGAACCGGTTGCGGGAAATAATGAATTCGCATACTGGTATGCCCGCGCCGCCCTGAAGCGCGCGGCGCGTGTTTGCCTCTCGAGGCGAACACGCGGGCTCTCCCTTAGTCGGGAGTCGAACCGAGGAGGATCTTTAGATCGTGCAGCCAGGGCGTGACGCCCTGCCCGTCGCGCGCGAAGAGGCGCAGTTTGCCGGTCGTGTCGAACACGTAACTCGCGGCGGTGTGGTCCATCGTGTAGCTATCCGGCGTGTTGCCGGGCACCTTCGCGTAGTACACGCGGAAATCCTTCGCCACCTGCTTGAGCTGGTCTTCGTTGGCCGGGCGCAGCCCAATGAAGGTCGGATTGAACGCGGCCGTGTACTGGCTCAGGATCTGCGACGTGTCGCGCTCGGGATCGACGGTGACGAACAGCACCTGCACGCGCTTCGCCGCATCGGGCCCCAGTTGCTGGAGCGCCTGCGAAAGCTCGGCCATGGTGGTGGGGCAAACGTCCGGACAGTGCGTATAGCCGAAGAACAGCACGACCACCTTGCCCTTGAAGTCGGCGAGCGTGCGCGTCTTGCCGCCGGTATCGGGGAGTGCGAAGTCCTTGCCGAACTGGGTATTGCCGGTGATGTCGAGGTTCGTGAACGCGGGCGGCTGCTGGCCGCAGCCCTCGAGAACCAGCGTGCCGCCGAGTGCGCCTGCAGCGGCAAGCGCGACGACCGTGGCGCGCAGCAAGCGCGCAAGCGTGCGGTGGACCATATCGTTACGCCGCGATGAGCGCATGCACGTAATGGTCGACGAGCAACGCCACGAACAGCAACGAGAGGTAGACGATCGAATAGCGGAAAGTCTTGCGAGCCAGTGCGTCGGAATACTCGACGTAGATCTTCCACGCGTAGGCGAGGAACACGGCGCCGAGCAGCACGGCCGAAGCCAGATACAGCACGCCGCTCATGCCCGAGATGTACGGCATCAGCGTGACCGCGAACAGGATGACGGTGTAGAGCAGGATATGCAGACGCGTGTACTTCTCGCCGTGCGTGTTGGGCAGCATCGGCAGGCCGGCGTTTTCGTAGTCCTTGCGGCGGTAGAGTGCGAGCGCCCAGAAGTGCGGTGGCGTCCACACGAAAATGATGAGCACGAGAATCCAGGCGTCGGCGGGCACGTGGCCCGTCACGGCGGCCCAGCCGAGCGCAGGCGGCATGGCGCCGGAGGCGCCGCCGATCACGATGTTCTGCGGCGTGGCCGGCTTGAGCAGCAGCGTGTAAATGATCGCGTAGCCGATGAAGGTCGCGACCGTGAGCCACATGGTGAGCGGATTGGCGAACGTGTACAGCACCCACATGCCGAGGCCGCCGATCACCGCCGAAAAGATCAGGATCTGCGTGCTCGTGATCTCGCCGCGCGCCGAAGGACGCCAGGCAGTGCGACGCATGCGCGCATCCACCTTTTGCTCGACGAGACAGTTGATCGCGAAGGCCGCGCCGGCCGTGAGCCAGATGCCGACGGTGCCGCCGATCAGCGGCTTCCAGGGCACCATGCCCGGCACGGCGAGGAACATGCCGATGACGGCGCAAAACACGGCCAGTTGCGTGACGCGCGGCTTGGTGAGCGCGAGATATTGGGAAATCCGGCTACCGGGCGTCTGGGATAGGGTTGTACTTTCCATAGGGCGGGATCACACCGCAGCGGTGTCGCGCGCAGGGAGAACGGCGCGGCCGGGGCGGCTACAAGCAATTCGAAAGTTTAGCACGACGACCAAAAGCAGCAGGATCGCCGCGCCACCGTTGTGCGCCACTGCCACAGGCAGCGGCCATTGCAGCACGATGTTGGAAAGCCCTGTCAGAAATTGGATAAAGACCACGATCATGATCCAGTTTGCCGGGCGTCGCAGCGAGGCATAGCGTCGCAACTTGAGGGCGAACCATACCAGATAAGCGATCACGACGAACGCGAACGTACGGTGTGTCCAGTGGATCGCGACGAGCGCGTCCTGCGTGATCACGTCGCCGTTGCCGTCCATGCCGAGCGCGCGCCAGAGGTGGAAGCCGTGATGAAAATCCATCGGCGGAATCCACGCGCCGTTGCAGGTCGGGAAGTCGGTGCAGGCCAGCACCGCGTAGTTCGTGCTCACCCAGCCGCCCAGCGCGATCTGCACCACGAGCAGCACGAGCGCCGCCAGTGCGGCCACGCGCCAGCGCGCGGCGTCGGGCTCGTATGCGGGCAGCGGCGTCATGCGTGCGGCGAGCCACGCGAGCGAACCGAGCAGCGTGAGGCCGAGCAGGAGGTGCGTCGTGACGATGATGGGCTGCAGCTTCATCGTCACCGTCCACGCGCCGAACACGCCCTGCACGAGGATCAGTCCAAGCAGCGCGGTGGGCCACCACGGCGACACATGCAACGGCAGGCGCTTGATGCGCGCGCGCCAGGCAATCGCCATCTGCGCAATGATCAGGACACCGATTGCCATGGCGAAATAGCGGTGGATCATCTCGATCCATGCCTTCGTCATGCTCACGGGGCCGCTCGGCATCGCGAGATGCGCCGCGGCAATCTGCGCATGCGCGATAAACGGCGACGAGGTGCCATAGCAGCCCGGCCAGTCAGGACAGCCGAGGCCCGAGTCGGTCAGGCGCGTAAAGCCGCCGAACATCACGAGGTCGAGCGTCATGAACGTCGTGAGCCACACGAGCTTGCGAAACTTGTTGTCGTCGGCCTTCACCCAGACCCACGAGAGCGGCAGCAACGCGACGCACAGGCCAATCAGGCCCAGCTCCAGGATAAACATCTCTCTTACTCTTCTCTGTCAGACTCGCGCTGCGCACCTTAACCGATGCGGGACCACTTGAGCAGTTTAGTGACGTCTTGTTTGATTTTCGACGGATCGGCATGCGCCGGGAATCGCATCATCAGGTTGCCGTTCGGATCGACCAGATAGATGTGGTCGGTGTCTGTCGTCGTCTGCGTTGCGGGCAGCCACGCGGCGAGGGCGACCGGATCGGCGCGCAACACGCGCGTGTCCGCGTAGGCGCCCTTCAATTTCGCGGGGACGCTCGCGTCGTCGGTGCGCAACCAGACTGTGACGATGCGCTCGCGCTCCGGGCCCTGCGTCGCGCGTACCTGGCGCATGAAATAGAGCTTCGTCGCGCAGGCTTCGTCGCAGTCGCCGCCATTCACCGAGATCATCAGCCAGCGGCCCTTGAGCGAGGCAAGCGGCACTTCATGACCGTCGTCACCCGTCACCACGAGCGCGCCGGGAATGGGCCGCTGCGGCTCGATGAGCGCGCCATAGCTCGTCGTGCCGCCCTTCGGCTTGATCACGTAGTACGTGAAGTACGAAATCGCGATCGGCGCGCCGCAGATGAGCGCGATGATGAGCAGCGTCCAGCGGCCACGCCGCTTCGCGTGCTGCTGTGCGGGCGTGGCGGCCGGCTGTGCGACCTGGGCGGAACGGGGGGATGGCGTCGACACTCTCGTGGAACCTCGCTTCTGTCGCTTTCAGTTGTCCATGTGCTGCACGCGCAGCGCCATTGTCCGGATCATGTCGGGGCCGAATTGATTCGTCCGACCGATCATCAGGCGTCCTTCGCGCTGCCTGCGTCTTGCCTTTCGGGCTCTTCGGCGTGCCGCCCAGCTTCACCTTCAGTGCGTGCTTTTGTCGCAGCGCTTTTCGCAGCTTTACGGGCCGCAAACAGACCGAAACCCAGGGCTGCGAGCGCCATGCCCCACCACTGGAGCATGTAGCCGTAGTTGCGCTCGACATCGGTGTCCGGCACCGGCCAGTCGCGCACGAGCCCGTCCTTGAAGGCCGGCACAAAGCCGGTCTGCTGGATCACGAACGGTTGCAGCGGCAACCCCGTTTCCGCTGCGTAGGAAGCGACGGCGAGATTCTGCCGTATCTTCAGATGCGCTGCAGAGCCGCCCGCACCGAGTTCGAACGCGCGCGAGGCGTCTGCGCGCGCGATGCCTTCGACGACGACCGGCCCAGGCGGGGTGACATAGGGCGCGATCGCGGCGCGATCCGCGATGTTGCGCGGCAGCCAGCCGCGATTGACCAGCACGTAGCCACCGCCTTCGAGTTTAAGCGGCATCACGACATAAAAACCCGGCTGATCGTTATACGGGCGATTGTCGAGATACACCACGCGCTCGGGCAGGAACGTGCCCGTCGCGCGTACGCGATGAAACTCGATGTCCTTCAGCGCGAGTGGCGTGACGCCCAGCGGTTGCGGCGCAGACGATTCGTACTGCGTGATTTGCGCCTGCAGCGCCTCCTTCTGATGCGCGCGGTCGCGCTGCCAGAAGCCGAGCCGGATCGTCACGGCCATCACGATCAGAATGAGCAACGTGGGGACGAGCCGGATTTTCATTGGGCACGTCCGATGCGAAAGATACAAGTGCTCGAACCCCGTGCCGTGTGGCACGGTGCGATAATGAGACAGACGTTTTCAGGCATGCCATATTCCGTGAACTTCATGCACATACTCGTCCCCGTTGCGTTCGCGCTGATCATCGCGAGCATGATCTCCGCGCTCTACTTCATGATGCACGACCGGGGCCGCACCAAGCGGATGGTCTGGTCGCTCGCCACGCGCGTGGGCCTTTCCATCTCGCTCTTTCTGTTCATCCTGTTCGCGCACTGGATGGGCTGGATCCAGTCCACCGGTATTCCTTACGGACGCTGAGCGCCGCAGACCGTCACTGCCCCCAGCGCAAACCCCATTCCGCAAAACACAAGGCGCCGCGCCGACGAGGTCGGGGGGCGCCTTGTTTCATTCCTGTCTCCCGCGCCGCGGCCCGCGCGGCGCACCACGCATCACAGCCAGTACACGACGACATAGAGGCCGAGCCACACCACGTCGACGAAGTGCCAGTACCAGGCCGCGCCTTCGAAGGCGAAGTGATGCTCCGCGGTGAAGTGGCCGCGAATGAGCCGGATCATCACGACGGTCAGCATCGTGCCGCCCAGGAACACGTGGAAGCCGTGGAAGCCCGTGAGCAGGAAGAACGTCGAACCGTAGATGCCCGAAGCGAGCGTGAGGTTCAGTTCGCCATACGCGTGGATGTACTCGAACGCCTGCAGGAAGAGGAAGCACACGCCCAGCACGATCGTCGCGGCGAGCCACGCGATCGCCTTCGAGCGATGATTGTCGCGCAGCGCGTGGTGCGAAACGGTGAGCGTCGCGCCCGAGGAAAGCAGCAGCGCCGTGTTGATGGTCGGCACGGGCCACGGCGTCATCGAGCGGAAGTGCGAGACCAGCGCCGCGGGACCGTTGTTCGGCCACACCGCCGAGAAGTCCGGCCAGATCAGCTTGTAGTCGAGGCTGCCGAGCTGATGCAGGGCGATCGCGCGCGCGTAGAAGAGCGCGCCGAAGAACGCGCCGAAGAACATCACTTCGGAGAAGATGAACCAGCTCATGCTCCACCGGTACGACACGTCCACACGCTTGCCATACATGCCGCCTTCGGATTCGGCGATGGCGTCGCCGAACCAGTGCCACAGCGTGAAGAGCAGCCACAGCAGGCCGACGAGCACGCCGATCGGTCCCCACGACTCGCCGTTGATCCACGAGGCGAGCGACCCGAGCATGACCACAAGCCCAATGGACGCGCTGATCGGATGCCGCGACGGGTGCGGTACGAAGTAGTACGGGCTATCGTTTTGGCCGCTCATGCCTGTTTCTCCAGTTTCCAGTTGCACCGGACATCGCCGGCTGCATTTGTCCGAGTGTGTCCTCGTTATTCACTGCTATGCGCGCGGCGTTGCGCGCACTCGCTCATCCCACCACCGCGTGCACGATCAACAGCAGCACGACGATGAACAGCACCGCGCCGATGATGCCCGCGATGATCAGCTGCACGGGGTGGAGGTTCGCGGCGTCGTCTTCGAGGTCGGCGCGTTTGCGCACGCCGAGAAAGGACCACGCCACCGCTTTCATCACCTGCAGGATGCCGCCCTTCTTCTTCGCCGGCCTTTCAACGCCGCTGCCGCCTTCGTCGCTCATGCGCCTCTCGCCTCCTGGCTTCGTTGACCTCGGCACCGCAGACTCATGCGCCCGCCGACTGTTTCGGCGGCGGCGGCACGGCCGGCTTGTTCAGCTCGAAGAACGTGTACGACAGCGTGATCGTCTTCACGTCTTTCGGCAGATTCGGGTCGATCACGAACACCACCGGCATGCGCTTCGTCTCGTTCGCCTTCAAGACCTGCTGCGTGAAGCAGAAGCACTCGATCTTGCGGAAGTACTCCGTCGCCTGCTTCGGCGCGTAGCTCGGTATGGCCTGCGCGTCGATCGTGCGTCCTTCGTTGTTCGAGATGTCGTACATCACCGTCATGACTTCGCCCGGATGCACGTCGAGGCTCGTCTGCTCCGGCCTGAAGCCGAGCAGCCCGCGCGCGTTCGCGTCGAACTCCACCGAGATCGTGCGCGTCATGTCCACCTGTGTGTTGCGCGCCTCGCGCTCGGTGGCGTCGCGCTGCACCAGGTTGTTGATGCCGGTGACCTGGCAGATCGCGCGATACATCGGCACCAGCGCAAAACCGAAACCGAACATCAGCAGCGCCACCACGACGAGCTTGATGAGCATCGACCGGTTGAACGCGCGATCATTTCCAGCTTGCGTGGACATCGAACTCCTCGAACGAACTTCCTGCAAACGCTCTGCGCGTCAGTGGCCGGGGAAATACACCTGCTTGACGACGGCAGCCACAAAGAAACCGACTACGACGGCCAGCAAGATGAGGCCGAGCCGCAGATTGCCCGCGCGGATCTGCTCGGGCGTGCGTCTTTTTTGTGGATCCCGGGTCATGCGTTCAGCGCGGCTGGCCGCGGCTTCTCCTTGCATCGTTGAATCGCCTCTCGTACGTGCTCCGATGAAGACTGCATGAAGACCGCGGACTTCGTTCGCGTCCGGCTGCGCACAGCCGGACGCCACAAACTCAACGGCTTACTCGACCGTCGGCGGATTCTCGAACGTGTGGAACGGCGCCGGGCTCGGCACGGTCCACTCAAGGCCCGTTGCACCGTCCCACGGCTTGTCGCCGGCCTTTTCCAGCTCGCCGCCGCCGCGATACGCGGGCAACGCGACAAAGAACAGGAAGTACACCTGAGAAAGCCCGAAGCCGAAGGCGCCGATCGTGATCACCTGGTTCCAGTCGGTGAACTGGGCCGGATAGTCGGCATAGCGTCGCGGCATGCCGGCCAGGCCGACGAAGTGCATCGGCAGGAACGCGAGGTTGAAGAAGATGAGCGAGCACCAGAAGTGGATCTTGCCGCGCGTCTCGTTGTACATCCAGCCGGTCCATTTTGGCGCCCAGTAGTACCACCCGGAGAACAACGCGAATAATGACCCCGCCACCAGCACGTAGTGGAAGTGCGCCACCACGAAGTAAGTGCCGTGATACTGGATGTCGAGCGGCGCCATGGCGAGCATCAGGCCCGAGAGACCGCCGAACGTGAACACGATCAGGAAGCCCACGGCCCACAGCATTGGCGTTTCGAACGAGAGCGAGCCGCGCCACATCGTGGCGACCCAGTTGAACACCTTCACGCCCGTCGGCACGGCGATCAGCATCGTCGCGTACATGAAGAAGAGCTGGCCCGTGACCGGCATGCCGGTGGCGAACATGTGGTGCGCCCAGACCATGAACGAGAGAATCGCGATCGACGCCGTGGCGTACACCATCGAGCTATAGCCGAACAGCGGCTTGCGCGAGAACGCCGGAATCACCTGCGAAACGATCCCGAACGCCGGCAAGATCATGATGTAGACCTCGGGGTGCCCGAAGAACCAGAAGATGTGCTGGTACATCACCGGGTCGCCGCCGCCGGCCGCGTTGAAGAAGCTCGTGCCGAAGTGGCGGTCGAACAGCAGCATCGTGATCGCGCCCGCGAGCACCGGCATCACGGCGATCAGCAGGTAGGCGGTGATGAGCCACGTCCACACGAACATCGGCATCTTCATGAGCGTCATGCCGGGCGCGCGCAGGTTCAGAATCGTCACGACGATGTTGATACCGCCCATGATCGACGAGGCGCCCATCATGTGCAGCGCGAAGATCGCGAAGTCCATGCCCGGGCCCATCTGCGTGGAAAGCGGCGCGTAGAGCGTCCAGCCCGCGGCGGTCGCGCCGCCCGGCGAGAAGAACGAGCCGACCAGCAAGCACCCGGCGGCGGGCAGCAGCCAGAAGCTGAAGTTGTTCATGCGCGCGAACGCCATGTCCGAGGCGCCGATCTGCAGCGGAATCATCCAGTTCGCGAAGCCCACGAAGGCCGGCATGATCGCGCCGAACACCATGATGAGACCGTGCATCGTGGTGAGCTGGTTGAAGAACTCGGGGCGCATGATCTGCATGCCCGGCTCGAACAGTTCCGCACGAATGGCGAGCGCCATGACGCCGCCCGAGAGGAACATCACGAACGAGAACAGCAGATACAGCGTTCCGATGTCCTTGTGGTTCGTCGCTAGCAGCCAGCGGCGCCAGCCGTGGGGCGTGGCGTGCGCGTGGTCGCCGTGCACGTGGCCGTGCCCTCCAGCTACATCGTGTCCGATGCTAGACATGACTTATCTCCTGTCGGCCCGGAGCTGGCACCTTAGCGCCTGACTCCAGCCCCATGCAATTTAACTGCGGAAGCGAATTGCTTTGTCTCTTGCTGCAGCGTTTGCCTGCTTGTTTTGCTCGCGCAGCGCTTGTCCTGCGTCTGTTGCTGCCTGTCCTTCTCGCGCAGGGCCGCTCAGACCGCTGCGCTGATCTCCACCCGGCGCGCTTCTTTCGCGTTCGCGCCGCCCGTGATCGTTTCCGGCTTCTTCAGAATGATGTGGTCTTCGGCAATGCCTGCCGCCTTCATCGCGTCGCGCACCGCTTGCGCGCGGCGCTTGGCGAGGTCGGCGTTCGTGCTGGCGTTGCCGCTCGAATCGGTGTAGCCCGAGAGCGTGAACTTCGCGTCCGGATGCGCCTTCGCGTAGTCGGCTGCGGCCTGGATGGCGTCCTTCGCGTCGGCGGGCAGCGTGCTCTTGCCCACTTCGAAGTAGACGCTCGCCGGCAACGCGGCCGCGCTCGGCGCCGCTGCGCCCGACGCCTGATCCGCGCCGCTTGCGGGCGCCGCACCACTTGCCGCGCTCGCTTCGGCTGCGCCGCTGGCTGCTTCCGCGCCGCTTGCCGCGGCTGCGCCGCTCGCGCCGCCCTCGCCCGCTGCCGCCGTCGTGCCGCCGCCCTCGGGCATCTTGCCGTTACGCGCGTCGGCCACCTGACGCGGCTGCAGAATGTCGCCGGTGTGGTTGCCCCACGAGTTGCGCTCGAACGTGATGACCGATGCGATCTCGACGTCGTTGAGCGTCGGCGCCCACGAAGGCATGGCGTTCTTGCCGTGCAGGACGATGCTCACGTGCCCGGCGAGCGGACCCTGAACAACCTTGCTGCCGTCGAGCGCCGGGAACGCGCCCGCGCCCTTGCCGGTGGGCTGGTGGCACACCGCGCAGTTCGAGTTGTAGACCTTCTCGCCGCGCTCCTTGAGCTCGGCCAGCGTGTAGGTCTTGTTCGGGTCGTCGTTGGCGGCCGCCATCTTCGCCTTTTGCGTATCGACCCACTTCGCGTAGTCCTCGTCCGAGAGCACCTCGACGACGACCGGCATGAACGCGTGCTCCTTGCCGCACAACTCGGTACAGAAGCCGCGATAGGTGCCGACCTTGTCGGCCCTGAACCACGTGTCGCGCACGAAGCCCGGAATCGCGTCCTGCTTCACGCCGAACGCGGGCACGTACCACGAGTGCACGACGTCGTTGGCCGTGGTGATGATGCGGATCTTCTTGTTGACCGGCACGACGAGCGGATTGTCGACTTCCTGCAGGTACGTATCGGTGATCGGCACGCGGTTATTCACTTCGGAGCGCGGCGTGCTGAGCGTGGAGAGGAAGTTGATGCCCTCGCCCGGCCCCTTCACGTAGTCGTAGCCCCATTTCCACTGGTAGCCCGTGACCTTCACGGTGAGGTCGGCGTTGGAGGTGTCCTTCATCGCCACGACGGCCTTGGTGGCGGGCAGCGCCATCAGCACGACGATGATGAACGGCACCACCGTCCAGATGATTTCGACCGTGGTGCTCTCATGAAAATGAGCGGCCTTGTGGCCCTTCGATTTACGGTGCGCGTAGATCGAATAGAACATGACGCCGAACACGCCGATGAAAATCACGACGCACAAGAGCAGCATCATCATATGGAGGCTGTAGAGCTCTTCGGCGATGCGCGTGACGGGCGGCTGGAAATTGATCTCGTTCACCGCAGGGCCGCCTGGGCTGTCTCCGACTGCGAGTGCCGCGCCGGCGACGAGGAATCCGCTGCACGCCAGCACGCCCTGGAGGGCTCGCTTGATTGTTTTCATAGCTTCCTTACCCATAATTTCCATTCAAACCCTCGACCCCGCAGGAAGGTTTTGCAACCAGGGCGCCCCCTGGGACGCTCGTACCGCAAACCGGCAAACTCACGCGCTGCGCATCAACCCGCGCGCGCAAGCCAGGCACGCAGTTCCCGCGCGAACTGCGCACGCCGATATTGCGGCAGATGCAACCCGACAGCGACCGCCTGACCGCGGGACACGAGACGCACCGGGTCGCGTGGGGTCGCGCCCGGCTCGACCCGGACCCAGCGGGGATTGAATTCGAACTGCGTGAGCGCGTCGGCGCTCATCTGTTCGATCACCAGCCGGTTCGGATAAAGCCTGATACGTTCGTAATCGACAGCATGGCGCGCATAAATGACAAAAGCGCCGCCTACTACCAACAGATCGATACCGGTAAACGGCAAAACCAGCCAGGCGCCGTGGATCAACAACAGAACGGCGATCGCGATGGAAACCAGCGCCAGCGAAACATAGAAGAACACGAATTGCCTGGGCGAAACCGAACAGTTGCGCTTCATGGTCCAGTCTTTCAGGACCGGTTCCGGACTCGCCAGCAGATCAGACGCCTGCATCGCTCGCTTCCCCCACTTGCAACCTCGCCAGACTATCGCCGCGTCGCGCCTCGCACAACTACGGGGAGATCTGGACTTGCCACAATGGATTTTGGGGACCCTTCCGTGCAGCAAACTGACGCATTATAGGCGCGATCCCCAGCCCTCACAAGCAAGACCCAATCGCCCGCAAACCCATACCAGACGGGCCTTGCAGCGATTTTTCAGGCATTTTCCCGGGGCTTTTCAGGCGCTAATTTCAGGCATAACGAAAGCCCCCTTACCACGTTACCGATTCCTTGCCGGACCTCGGCCGATGTCCTCGAGGCGTACGATGCCATGGCCCTCGGCGGTCGTGCGCGGCACGGCTTTCCACGCGTGGCCGTAGATGATCTCGAAGCTCAGCGGGATCGTGCCCGCGTGCGGTCCGTCCGTGCAGCGGCGCGCCTCGAGCGCGGCCACGAGCGCACGGTGCAAGCGCCGCGCGGCGCCGCCGTTCTCCCCCTCGCCATCGCCGTTGCGCTCGAACGGATACGCGCCCCAGCGGCGCACGTCGGCGAGCAGCTTCTCCGGCGTCTTGTAGGTGATGGTGAGCGTTTCCTGGTCCATTACCGGAATCTCGAAACCGTTCTCGACGAGCATGTCGCCCAGATCGTGCATGTCGACGAAATCGATGACGTGCGCGCGCGTCGGCACGCCGTGCGCGGCCTCGACTTCGGCGAACGCGCCGCGCAGCTCCTTGAGCGTGTCGGGACCGAGCGTGCTGAACATGAGCAGGCCGTTGACTTTAAGCACGCGCTGCCACTCGCCGAACACGAGGTCGGGGCGCGGATGCCAATGCAGTGCGAGATTCGACCACAGCAGTTCGAACGCGCCATGCGCGAACGGCAGTTCGGCAAAGTCGGCCTGCGCAACCCGCGGACCGCGCGAACCGAGCGCGCGGCCAACCGATGCCGGCAGAAATCGCCGCCAGCTCGTGTCGGGGGCGTCGTGCTCGCGGGCGCGGCGCAGCATGGCGAGGGAGAGATCGGTGCCGAACACGGGCGCTTCGGGAAAGCGTTCGCGCAAGCTGGGCAGGTCGTCGCCCTGGCCGCACGCGATGTCGAGCACGGCCGCGGGATTCACCTTGATGTACTCGAGGCGCTCGCGCATGCGTTGCGCGATTTCACGCGGCAGGAAGGCAACGTCGTCGAAAGTCGCCGCACGGCGATCGAAGATGCGCCGAAGGTGCCGGGTGTCATAGTCCGGACGGCCAGTTCTTGCGGTAGACGGGGACATGTCGGTCGTATTGGCGAAGTCTGCGAAGTATACTCGCTCACTCCTTTCCTTTCAGTCACGCGAGCCCGCTGCCCGGGCCGTCCTTCGATGCCACCGCGCCCTTCTTCATGTAAGACACGCAATGCAGCGCGTATCACACTGTCCGCTTCGCACCGCACTCGTCTTGCGGGCGTTGCGCGCGTCTGTCGAAAAGCGCGGGCGCTGCCGTCACAGGTTGCCCACTTCGTGCTGCCCAATCTGTGCCCATTATGCGGCAATTTGTCGCGAACCACGCTCTGTGTGTGCTGCGACGCCGCGTACTGGAATGAGCCGCGCCAGCGCTGCACGGTCTGCGCTGTGCCGCTCGCGCACAGGCCCGGGACGGCGGGACGCGCGCGCTATCGCTGCGAGGCCTGCGCCGACGCACCGCCCGCATTCGACGCCACACTCGCGCTCGCCGATTATCGCGCGCCGCTCGACCTGCTCGCGCGGGGCCTGAAGTTTCGCGCGCGCCTCGCGCTCGGCGAGGAATTTGCGCGACGCCTCACGCTGGCTGCACAAGATATGTGCGATGAGCACGGCATGCCGGAGATCGTCGTGCCGGTGCCGCTCTCGCGCGAACGCCTCATCGAGCGCGGCTACAACCAGGCCTGGGAGATCGCGCGGCCGCTTGCACGCCGGTTGGGCACGCACGCGGACGCCACGCTCGTACGACGCATCCTGCATACGGCACCGCAATCGAAGCTCGATCGCGAGGCGCGCCGCCGCAACGTCGGCCGGGCGTTCGCGCTCACGCGGCCGCTCAGCGGCCAGCACGTGGGCGTGGTCGACGACGTGATGACCTCGGGCGCCACACTCGACGCGCTCGCGCATGCGCTGAAGGCCGCGGGCGCACGGCGCGTGACGAATTTCGTCGCGCTGCGCACGCCGAAGGACTGATCGGCCTCACCCTGTTCAAGACATCGAGAGAGTTTCATCGTCATGTTCAACGTCGTTCTCGTCGAACCCGAAATCCCGCCGAACACCGGCAACGTGATCCGCCTGTGCGCGAACACGGGTGCGCGGCTTCATCTGATCGAACCGCTCGGCTTTCCCCTCGATGACGCGAAAATGCGCCGCGCGGGCCTCGATTACCACGAGTACGCGCAAATGCACGTGCACGCCGACTGGGACGCGTTCATCGCCAGGGAAGCACCGGACCCGTCGCGGATGTTCGCGTTCACGACGCGCGGATCGGGCCGCTTTCATGCGCACGCGTTCCAGCCGGGCGACTGGTTCGTGTTCGGTGCGGAAACGCGCGGTCTGCCCGCCGCGGTGCTCGAGCGCTTCGAGACGCCACAGCGCGTGCGCCTGCCGATGCGGCCCGGCAATCGCAGCCTGAATCTCTCGAACACGGTCGCGGTCGTGGTGTTCGAAGCGTGGCGACAGGCGGGGTTCGAAGGCGGCGAATGAGGCGAGCGCGTTGTGACGCGTCGCCCTACGCCTTGCCGCGCGCCGCGAGCTCACGCTCATAGCGCGTGCGCATCGCATTGTCGAAGCACGCGAAGATCACGTGCTCGAGCGTCGGGTATTTCGATAGCTCGTCGATCACGGTCGCGACGGCAATCATCACCGCCTCGTCGGCAGGAAAACGGTAGACGCCGCAACTGATTGCCGGAAACGCGATGCTCGTCACGCCCGCCGCGCGCGCGCACTCGAGTGAGCGCCGGTAGCAGGAAGCGAGCAGATGCGCTTCGTCACGGCCGCCGCCGTACCAGACGGGGCCCACAGTGTGGATGACGTGTTTTGCGGGAAGGCGATAGCCGCCGGTGATTTTGGCGTCGCCGGTCGGGCAGCCGTTCAGCGTCTCGCATTCGCGCAGCAGGTCCGGTCCGGCGGCGCGATGAATCGCACCGTCCACGCCGCCGCCGCCGAGCAGCGATTCGTTCGCGGCGTTGACGATCGCATCGACCTTCAACGTGGTGATGTCGACGGCCTGCGCTTCGATGCGGCAGTTTCCGATGGTCAGCATACGGTCCTCCTTTGCGATCCGGAGTTGGCGCTTTAGCGCTCTGCGCTCCGGTCCCACGCAGAGCGTGCTTGAAGCCCGGCGCAGCAGGACCGCAGCATCCTACTCCGCCTTCGCGTCGCGCCGGAGCAGCGCGCTCACGGCGTCGCGCGGCGTGACACCGTCGAACAGCACGGCGCATACCGCCTGGGTGATCGGCATGTCGATGCCATGTGCGCGTGCGAGCGCCAGCACGGCCTGTGCGCAGCGCACGCCTTCGGCCACGTGGCCGAGCGCGCCGAGGATGTCGTCGAGCGTGCGGCCGCTCGCGAGTTGCTTGCCCACGGTGCGGTTGCGCGAGAGGTCGCCCGTGGCGGTGAGGATGAGGTCGCCGAGGCCCGTCAGTCCCGTGAAAGTCTCGGCGCGCCCGCCGAGCGTGACGCCAAGCCGCGTCATCTCGGCGAGGCCGCGCGTGATGAGCGCCGCGCGTGCGTTCAGGCCGAGGCCCAGGCCATCCGCGATGCCGGTCGCGATCGCGAGCACGTTCTTGACCGCGCCGCCGACCTCCACGCCGACCACGTCGTCGCCTGTATAGATGCGCATCGCGCGGTGATGGAACGCAGCGAGCGTGCGCTCGCGGCAAGCGGCGGAGGCGCTCGCCACCGTCAATGCGACGGGCAGGCCCTCGCTTACTTCGCGCGCGAAGCTCGGCCCCGAAAGCA
Organism: Paraburkholderia sp. CNPSo 3281; assembly: GCF_024206515.1. Lineage (NCBI taxonomy): Bacteria > Pseudomonadati > Pseudomonadota > Betaproteobacteria > Burkholderiales > Burkholderiaceae > Paraburkholderia > Paraburkholderia sp. CNPSo 3281. The sequence continues at coordinate 310,210 of NZ_JAMBPS010000002.1, forward strand.
CGCCGTTGCTCGCGTGGCCCGGCAGCTCGGCCGCCACGACCTGATGCGGCATCAACTGCGTTTGCGCTTCAAAGCCCTTGCAGAGCCAGACGAAGTGCGCGGGCACGCGACCCATGTCGCGCAGCGTGCAGAGCATGCCGCGCAGGCCCACAACGGGCGTGGCGAGCACGACGAGATCCGCCTCGCCCGAAGCATGGTCGAGCGCGGCGGCGAGATCCGTTTCGTATTGGAGAGTCTTGGGCAGCGCGACGCCCGCGAGGTAGCGGGCGTTTTCGTGCGTCTTGCGCAAGGTGTCGACGAGCGCGCCATCGCGCGCCCACAACAGCGTGTGATGCGCCTGGGCGAGATGCCCCGCCAGCGCGGTGCCCCACGCTCCGGCGCCGAGAACGGCGATGTTCATTCCGATACTCCGCACCGGTAGTTCGTGGAAACGATCAACGTACGCTTTTTTAGTGCGTTACGTTGCTTGCGCCGTCTTGCTGGGCGAGTTGCTGCAGGCGTTGCTCGTAGAGCGCCTGGAAGTTGATCTCGGCCAGGTGGATCGGCGGGAAGCCTGCGCGCGTGATCGCGTCGGCGATGTTCGAGCGCAGGTACGGGAACAGGATGGTCGGGCATGCGATGCCGACGAGCGGATCCACCTGTTCAGCCGGGATGTTGCGGATGTCGAAAATGCCGGCTTGCTTGGCTTCGATCAGGAACGCAACCTTGTCCTTGACCTTGGCCGTGACGGTGCCGGTGACGATGATCTCGAACACCGATTCGGCGAGGCGCTCGGCCTTGACGTCGACTTCCACTTCGACCGAAGGCATGTCCTGCTCAAGGAAGATGGACGGCGAATTCGGCTGCTCGAGCGACATGTCCTTGAGGTAAATGCGCTGGATATTGAAGAACGGCTGGTTGTTCTCGTCAGACATGGTGTATGGCTTCCCTGATTGAATGGATCGCGGCGGCATCATCGTGACCTCTCGAAGTCGCGAAAATGCGCCGCGCTACGGCAATGGACGGCAACAGGCCCGCGCGAGCCTCACCGGCTCGCGCGGGCCGAAACCCTGCGTCGCTACGTCACGCTGCGCAGCCCGCCTGCGGACCGAGGCCGCACGGCTATCGGGCTGCGAATCAGGCCTTGAATCCGCCTGTAACCTCAGGCGGCTTCGAGCAGCGGCATCAAGCCGCCCGCACGGTCGAGCGCGGAGAGGTCATCGTAACCGCCCACGTGCGTCTCGCCGATGAAAACCTGCGGCACGGTACGCCGGCCGGTGCGCGTCATCATCTCTTCGCGCCGCGCCGGGTCCCGGTCGATCAGCACTTTCTCGATCTGCTCGACGCCGCGCGACTTTAAAAGACGCTCGGCCATCTGGCAATACGGGCACACCTGGGTGCTGTACATGACCACTTTGCTCACTTCGAACCTCCTTGTTTCACGACCGGCATTCCGGCCTGCTGCCAGGCGTTCACGCCGCCGTCCAGCACGTGGACTTCGGCAAAACCGGCGTCCTTCACGAGGCGCAGCGCCTTGTGCGACTGCTGGCCCGTCTGGCAGACCAGCAACACCGGGTTGCTCTTGTTCTTCACGAGCTGGCCGATCTTCGCCTCGAGTTCGCCAAATTCGACCTGGCGCGCCGAGGGCAGATGACCCTTCGCGAATTCACCCGCGGGACGCAGGTCGACCACCACCGCGTTGCGGCGGTTGATGAGCTGCGTCGCCTCGGCGGTGGAAACCCCGCCGCGGCCGCCGCGCTTGAGCGTCGGCCACAGGAGCAACCCTCCTGAGATGAGGACGATCGCGATGAGTACAAGGTTGATGTAATTGGTGAAGAACGTCACGGAGGGTCCGCCGGAAAAAGGGAAAGTCGGAGAAATCGTGCGAAATCGGATTCGGACAATCCGGTCATTATAAAATAACCGTTTGTCGCAGGGTTACCGCCCCCCAGCCCGGGCGTGCAGCCCGCCGGACTGGACCGTCGCCATGGCGCTCCCGTCCCCGATTACCGCTTCCTTCACTACCGACCGGCATCCTCATGTACAAACTCGTACTCATCCGTCACGGCGAATCGACGTGGAACAAGGAAAACCGCTTCACCGGCTGGGTGGACGTCGACCTTACCGAGCAGGGCAACCGCGAAGCGCAGCAGGCCGGGCAGCTGCTCAAGGAGTCCGGCTACACGTTCGACATCGCCTACACCTCGGTGCTCAAGCGCGCGATCCGCACGCTCTGGCACGTGCAGGACCAGATGGACCAGATGTACCTGCCCGTCGTCCACTCGTGGCGCCTGAACGAGCGTCACTACGGTGCGCTTTCGGGCCTGAACAAGGCCGAAACGGCGGCCAAATTCGGCGACGAGCAGGTGCTGGTCTGGCGCCGCAGCTACGACACGCCGCCCCCGGCGCTCGAGCCGACCGACTCGCGCACGGCGTACAACGACCCGCGTTACGCCAGGGTGCCGCGCGAGGAACTGCCGCTCACCGAGTGCCTGAAGGACACGGTCGCGCGCGTGCTGCCGATCTGGAACGAGTCGATCGCACCGGCCATCAAGGCGGGCAAGAAGGTGGTGATCGCCGCGCACGGCAATTCGATCCGCGCGCTCGTGAAGTACCTCGACAACATTTCGGATGACGACATCGTCGGCCTGAACATCCCGAACGGCGTGCCGCTCGTCTATGAGCTGGACGAGAACCTCAAGCCCATCAAGCACTACTATCTGGGCGACGCAGAAGCCATCGCGAAGGCGCAGGCCGCCGTTGCGAACCAGGGCAAGAAGGCGGGCTGACGCTTAGCGCCGCGCGGCATCGGCCGCCCCTGGCGGTGCCTTGTCGATTCAGGCAGCCGCCGGTCCGTCGGGCCGGCGGCTGTGCTTCGGGCCATGCCCTCCCGCCACGCGGGCGCCCTGCGGCTTCGCCCCGACCGCTCTGGCCGCCTGCCAATTGGTTGCACATTCCCCTTTTCTGCTTTTTTTAGGCCTGGCTGGCAGGTTTGCCAGCGCCCCGCCAGCATCGCGCCAGAAGCGAAATTACGGCACACGGTTTGCGAACCTGGCGGCTGCAGCACTGTCTTAGTCCCATCGTACGCGCCATATACACAGCCACGGCGGGTGTGCAGTTATACTTGTCCGTCGCTTTTCCAATAGACGCTGCCACGAGCCTTTCCGACCGCACGCAACATACTCTATGCGAAAGAACCTGAAAAACATCGGCCTGATCGCCGCTGGCCTCGCGACCGGCGTATTTGCCACCCTGCAGATTTCCGCCGAGGCGCAGCAAACCCAGCAGACGGTCGTAGAACCGCTGCCGCTCGACCAGCTGAGGCTCTTCGCCGAAGTGTTCGGTCAAATCAAGCATGAGTATGTCGTGCCGGTGGATGACAAGAAGCTCCTCACCGCCGCCATCAAGGGCATGGTGTCGAGCCTCGACCCGCACTCGTCGTATCTCGACAAGACCGATTACCAGGAACTCCAGGAGCAGACCAAGGGTCGCTTCGCGGGCCTCGGCATCGAAATCTCGTCGGAAGACGGCCTGATCAAGGTCATCTCGCCGATCGAAGACACGCCCGCGTACCGCGCCGGCATCCGTCCGGGCGACCTCATCACGCGTATCAACGACAAGCCGGTGCGCGGCATGACGCTCGACCAGGCGGTCAAGCAGATGCGCGGCGACCCGGGCACCAAGGTCACGCTCACGATCTTCCGCAAGACCGACGACCGCACCTTCCCGCTCACCATCACGCGCGCCATCATCAAGGTGCAGAGCGTGAAGTCGAAGATCCTGCAGCCGGGTTACGCGTATATCCGCGTCACGAGCTTCCAGGAGCGCACGGTCCCCGACCTCGCCCAGAAGCTGCAAGACATCGCGCGCCAGGAGCCGAACCTCAAGGGCATCATCCTCGACCTGCGCAACAACGGCGGCGGCCTGCTGCAAAGCGCCGTGGGCGTGGCGGGCGCGTTCCTGCCGCCGGATTCGGTCGTCGTCTCGACGAACGGCCAGATCCCGGACTCGAAGCAGGTCTACCGCGACACCTACGAGAACTACCGCCTGCCGTCGTTCGACGGCGACCCGCTCAAGGGCGAGGCGGCCGAGTTCAAGACCGTGCCGATGGTCGTGCTGACCAACGCCTATTCGGCGTCGGCCTCGGAAATCGTGGCGGGCGCGCTGCAGGACTCGAAGCGTGCGCTCATCGTCGGCAAGACGACGTTCGGCAAGGGCTCGGTGCAGACCGTGCGCCCGATGACGGCCGACACGGCGCTGCGCCTGACCACGGCGTACTACTACACGCCGAGCGGCCGCTCGATCCAGAACAAGGGCATCCGTCCTGATATCGCGGTCGACCAGTACGCCGACGGCGATCCGGACGACGCACTCGTCACGCGCGAAGTGGACTACCAGAACCACCTCGCCAACACGCAGGATCCGGACGAGAAGAAGGAGCAGGAAGTGCGCGAGCAGGAGCGCATGGACATGCTGCGTCAGCTCGAAGAGCAGAACGACAAGAAGACGCCGGAGCAGCGCCAGAAGGATCGCGAGCGCAAGCCGGTCGAGTTCGGTTCCACCGACGACTACATGCTTCAGCAGGCGCTGAACAAGCTCCAGGGCAAGCCGGTGGCCGAATCGAAGTCGCCGATGGAGCGCCGCCTCGCGCAGCAGAAGCCGCCTACCTCGGCTTCCGCGCCGATCGCCGTGAAGCCGGGCGCCCTCATCATGGCGCCGGCTCCGGGCTCCGCTGCCGCGCCGGCCTCCGCTCCGGCACCGGCGAAGTAACACGCCGTACCGCCTCGCGACTCGCGACTCGCGCCTCGTGCGCCGGTCGCGAGGCCGCCCCTCCTCCAGCCGCTGGCGTCGTTACAATAACGGCACGGTATTTCCCCGGCGCGCGCTCCCCCATTCAGGGCCACCCAGGCTCTCGAGGTCCATCGCAGCGCCATCGAACCAGCGCATCGCGATGAACGACGACCAACTCCTTCGCTATTCCCGCCATATCCTCGTCGACGAGATCGGCATCGAGGCGCAGCAGCGCTTTCTCGACGCGCATGCGATCGTCGTGGGCGCGGGCGGCCTGGGATCGCCGGCGGCAATGTATCTCGCGGCCTCGGGCGTGGGCACGCTCACGCTCGTCGACAACGACACCGTCGACCTCACCAACCTGCAGCGGCAGATCATGCACGAGACGGCGTCGGTCGGCCGCGCGAAGGTCGAGTCGGGCCGCGACGCCATCGCGCGCCTGAATCCCGAGGTGAAGGTGAACGCGCTGCAAACACGCATCGACGATGCGTGGCTCGACGCCCAGGTGCCGGGCGCGACGGTCGTGCTCGACTGCACCGACAACTTCGCCACGCGCCACGCCATCAACCGCGCGTGCGCGAAGCACGGCGTGCCGCTCGTTTCGGGCGCGGCGTTGCGCTTCGACGGCCAGATCAGCACGTTCGACTTCCGCGACGACGCGTCGCCCTGCTACGCCTGCGTGTTTCCCGAAGATCAGCCATTCGAGGAAGTCGCGTGCTCGACGATGGGCGTGTTCGCGCCCACGGTGGGCATCATCGGCGCGATGCAGGCTGCCGAAGCGCTGCGCGTGATCGGCGGCATCGGTGCGACACTCGTCGGGCGGCTCATGATGCTCGACTCGCTTCGCATGGAGTGGAACACGATGCGCGTGGCGCGCCAGCCGGACTGCCCGGTGTGCGGCGAGCGTCACCGGCACGCCTGAAGCCCGCGCGAGCCAAGGCAAGTAAAAAGCCCCGGACATGCCGGGGCTTTTTGCATTTTCGCGTCAGTGTGGGTGACCGCTCAGGCCTGCGCAACACGCTGCAGCGCCGCCTGCAGTTCCTCGGGCTCGTATGCGGCCAGCACCTCCGCCACCGGCTTTTCCAGCGTCTTGAGCTGCGAGCGCAGGATCTCCTGCTTCACCACGAGCAACTGGCTCGGGTGCATCGAAAACTCGGTGAGACCCATGCCGAGCAGCAAACGCGTGAACGACGGGTCGCCGGCCATCTCCCCGCACACCGAAACCGGCACGCCCGCCCGCTTCGCCTCGCGCAGCGTATGCGCGATCAACTGCAGCACGGCCGGATGCAGCGGATCGTACAGGTCGGCCACCGCATTGTCGGCCCGGTCGATGGCGAGCGCGTACTGAATCAGGTCGTTGGTGCCGATCGAGAGGAAATCGAGCCGGCGCAGGAACATCGGCAGCGCGAGCGCCGCCGCCGGAATCTCGATCATCGCGCCGACCTGGATGTTGGGATCGTAGGCGAGGCCGGCGTCGTCGAGCTGACGCTTCGCCTCGCGGATCAGGTCGAGCGTCTGGTCGATCTGCTGGGCGTGCGCGAGCATCGGAATCAGGATCTTGACCGAACCGAACGCCGAGGCGCGCAGGATCGCCCGCAGCTGCGTGAGGAACATCTGCGGCTCGGACAGGCTCCAGCGGATCGCGCGCAGGCCGAGCGCCGGGTTCGCGGCCGTCTCGTAGCCGTCGCTCGCATTCATGGCGTCGAGCGGCTTGTCCGCGCCCACGTCGATCGTGCGGATCGTCACGGGCAGCCCGTTCATGAGCTCCACCGCGCGGCGGTAGGCGGCGTACTGCTCCTCCTCTTCCGGCAAGTGGTTCTTGTGGTTCATGAACAGGAACTCGGTGCGAAAGAGGCCTACGCCCGTCGCGCCCGAGTCGAGCGCGGCCTGCGCGTCGTCGGGCAGCTCGATGTTCGCGTAGAGCTGGATCTTCGCGCCGCACAGCGTTTGCGTGGGCGAGAACTTCAGGCGCTGTAGCTTGCGCCGCTCAAGCGCCATCTCGCTTTGCCGGTAGGTGTACTCCTCGAGCACGATGGGCGCGGGATCGACGATCACGACGCCATGGTCGCCGTCGACGATGATGAGATCGTCCTGGCGGATCAGCGCGCTCGCCTGCTGCACGCCCACCGCCGCCGGAATGCCGAGGCTGCGCGCGACGATCGCCGTGTGCGAGGTGCGCCCGCCCAGATCGGTGACGAAACCCTGGAAAGTTTGCCCCTTGAACTGCAGCATGTCGGCCGGCGCGATGTCGTGCGCGACGACGATCATCTCGTCGCAGCCGCCGTGCAGCGAATGGGGCATGGCGCCCGCGAGCGACTTCAGCACGCGCTCCACGACCTGCTCGATATCGGCCTTGCGCTCGCGCAGGTACTCGTCCTCTACGTCGTCGAAGTGACGCGAGAGGCGTTCGAGCTGTTCGGTAAGCGCCCACTCCACATTGAAGCGGCGCGTGCGGATGAGATCGATGGTCTCCTGCACGAGCATCACGTCGTTCAGGATCATCAGGTGGACGCCGATAAATGCGCCCATTTCGGAAGGGGCGTCGGCGGCGAGGTCGGCGCGCAGCGCGTTGAGCTCGTGCTCCACGGCCTGGCGCGCCGCGCGAAAACGCACGATTTCGTCTTCGATCTGCGCGTGCTCGATGAGGTAATGGTCGACGTCGAGTGCAGCCGGGGCGATCAGATACGCTCGCCCGATGGCTATACCGCGTGATACGGGAATTCCATGCAGCGTGAACGGCACGCGCACCTCCTCTGGTTATTTGATGCTGCGGCAAACCGCTGCAATGCGCTCTCTCAGACCCCGGCGATGATTATAAATTCCAGCGCGGCCGAATGTGGCCATGCGCGCGTGTTCGCGCCCGGCTGCGGCCTTGTGCAGCACTCCCCGCGCACCAAACAAAAACGCCGCGGCAAACCGCGGCGTTCCGGACAAGGCGCGTTGACCGCGCGCGTCTTACTGGCCTTCGCCGAACTTATCGGCGATCAGCTTGAGCAGCGCGCTCATGGCGTCGGCCTCGTCCGGGCCTTCGGTCTCAATCATCACCGTACTGCCGATGCCTGCCGCCAGCATCATGACCCCCATGATGCTCTTGGCGTTGATGCGGCGGCCGTTGCGGCTCATCCAGATTTCCGCCTGATAGTTGCCTGCGAGCTGCGTCAGCTTTGCCGACGCCCGCGCGTGCAGGCCGAGTTTGTTCACGATGGTCGTTTCTTGTTGCAGCATAGGTCGATCCGGACGCGGTGTGTGGAAGTGTGACTGGGTTGTTTCGGTGTGCCTTGTTGTTGGCTTTCGGTGGCGCGCCGCCGCTTCAGTTGCTGCCTGCCGGCCTGAACACGCCGGCCGCAACGCCGCCGGTGCAAACGGTGACGCGCGTCGCGTCGGCAGGCTGGCTGGCGCTCTGGCCGGCTACCGGATTCGCGGCCTGCTTTGTCGCGTCGGCCGCGGCCTCGGTGCAGGGCGTGGGCGGGCAGCCGCATTCGCTCGCGCTCGCAACGGGCGGCATGGTCGGGCCGATGGTCTGGACGCCCTTGCTCGCGCCGGCCAGCGCCTTTTCGACGAGCGTGTCGAGCGGCGTTGCGCGGTAGCACACGGCACGCACCAGCATCGGCAGATTCACGCCGGCCAGCACGCGCACCTCGGGCACCGTGGCGAGGCGCGCCGCGATGTTCGAAGGCGTGGCGCCGAACATGTCGGTCAACACGAGCGCACCGTTGTCCTCGCGCAGGCGCTCGATCTCCGAATTCGCCTTGGCGACCACTTCAGCCGGGTCGCTGTCGGGGAGCACGTCGAGCGCGCCGATGCGCGCCGGACAACCGCCATAGATATGCGCGATGCACTCGCGTAGCGCGGTGGCGAGCGGTGCGTGCGCAATGATCAGAATCCCTGCCATGTCAGCTTGACTGCAAAAAACGGCTCCGGTTGATGCTCGGACGATCCGTAGATCGCGTCCTGCAGCGCCAACCCCGCAGCCAGCCGTGAGCTCGCAGGGTCGGAACACGCGCCGCGCGGCAGCCAGAACATCTTGTCGACGCCGGCTTGCCAGCCCGGAACGCGGGCTCGCGGCATTGTAGCAGGGTCATTTTCGCGCACGCGAGGCGGTTCTGCTCACAGCGGCGACAGATGTCGCGCGCGATTCACAGGCTCCGCGCACGCGCTCGACCTTTTGTGGTCCGAAACTGCCCGCCAGTCAAGGTCTCGATGGAGCGCCCACCCTGCGAGGCGCCCACATCCGGCAAATGCAGCCATACACGCGGCTTTCAAGTCCGCGCTCCAGGTGCGAGCTTCAAATGCGCCCGTGCCCGCTTCGAAGCCGGACTCAGGCCAGATTCAGGGCGCCGCGCGCTCCAGCGCGTCGATGAACATGGCGGCCACGTCGAAGCCCGTCTGCTCCATGATTTCGCGGAAACACGTCGGACTCGTGACATTGACCTCCGTGAGCCAGTCGCCGATCGCGTCGAGCCCTACGAGCAGCAGGCCGCGTGCCGCGAGCGTCGGGCCGAGCGCTTTCGCGATCTCCATGTCGCGCTCGGTGAGCGGCTGCGCGACGCCAAGTCCGCCCGCCGCCAGGTTGCCACGCACCTCATTACCCTGAGGAATGCGCGCGAGCGAAAACGGCACCGGCTCGCCGCCGATCAGCAGAATGCGCTTGTCGCCGGCCTTGATTTCGGGGATGAACTTCTGCGCCATCACGCTGCGCGCCCCGTCGTGACTCAGCATCTCGATGATCGAGCCGAGGTTCATGCCATCCGCCTTCACGCGGAACACGCCCATGCCGCCCATGCCGTCGAGCGGCTTGAGGATCACGTCCTGGTGCTCCTCATGGAACTTGCGCAGGCGCGCCGCGCTGCGCGTGACGAGCGTCGGCGCGACGAACTGCGGAAATTCGCCGATGGCGAGCTTTTCCGAGTGATCGCGAATCGACTGCGGCTTGTTGAAGATCTTCGCGCCCGCGCGCTCGGCGATCTCCAGCAGCCACGTCGACGTGACGTACTCCATGTCGAACGGCGGGTCCTTGCGCATGACGACGGCGTCGAAGCCGGTGAGCGCGCGCGAATCGGCCGTGGCTTCGAACCACGTTTCGCGATGCAGGTCCGCCGTATCGCCGATGATCGTGAAGCGCCGCACATCGGCTTCCACCTGGCCGTTCACCCATGCGAGATGCTGAGGCTCGCACGCGAAGAGCCGGTGGCCGCGCTTCGCGGCCTCGGCCATCATCGCGTAGGTCGAGTCCTTGTAGATCTTGAACCGCTCGAGCGGATCGGCGATGAAGAGAATGTCCATATCGTCTCTGCCTTGTCCCTGTCCTGTCGCTGCTTGACGCCTGGCATGGCGCCTGGTGTGGTGCCAGCTTTCATGACGGCAACGCCCGCACGGTGGCGGGCGCTGCGTTCAATTGTGTGAATGATGACGGCTGGCTCAGACCTGGATCGCTTCGGGGTCGGTCTTCTCCAGCTCGACCGAGGCCGCCAGCAAGCCGAGCCGCGCCACCACGCCGTACATGTAAAAGCGGTTCGGCGGCGCCGCACCCGCTTTCGCGCGCGTGTCGGGCAGCGCCGTGTGCTCGAAGCCGAGCGGCACGAAGTGCATGCCCGGCGCATTCAGGTTCTGGTCGCGCTCGCGGCTGCCGTGCGCGCGGTAGAAGCCGCCCACCACATAGCGGTCGATCATGTACACGACCGGCTCGGCCACTTCGTCGCCGATATGCTCGAACGTGTAGACGCCTTCCTGCACGATCACGTCGTGCACTTCGAGCCCGTCCTTCGTGGCCGACATCTTCGCACGTTCGCGCTTCGTGAGTGCGGCGACCTCCGAGGCGTCGTGCACCGTCATCACGCCGCGGCCGTCCGTGCCGGCATCGGACTTGATGACGACATAGGGCTTTTCGGTGATGCCGTACTCGCGGTACTTCTTCGCGATCTTCTTGAGCACGGCGTCGATGGCGGCGGCGACTTGCTCCTCGCCCGTGCGCGCCTCGAAATCGACACCTTCCACGTGCGCGAAGTACGGATTGATCATCCACGGGTCTACGCCCACCATCTTCGCGAACTTCTTCGCCACGTCGTCGTAGCAGGAGAAGTGCGTGGACTTGCGGCGCACCGCCCAGCCCGCATGCAGCGGCGGCAGCACGTACTGCTCGTGCAGGTTTTCGAGCACGGGCGGAATGCCGCCCGACAGATCGTTGTTCAGCAGAATCGAGCAGGGGTCGAAGTTCTTCAGGCCCAGGCGCCGCTGCGACCGCTCGAGCGGTTCGAGCACGATCTTCTGGCCGTCCGCGAGCGAGATCGTGACCGGCCCGGCGATCGTTTCGTCGAGCGTGCCGAAGCGCACGTTCAGGCCCGCCTGGCGCATGATCGTGGCGAGTCGCGCGACGTTCTCCAGATAGAACGCGTTGCGCGTGTGCATCTCCGGAATCACCAGCAAGTTCTTGGCGTCCGGGCAGATCTTTTCGATGGCGGCCATGGCCGCCTGCACGGCGAGCGGCAGCACTTCCTGCGGCAGGCAGTGGAAGGCGCCGGGAAACAGGTTGGTGTCGACCGGCGCGAGCTTGAAGCCGGCGTTGCGCAGATCCACCGAAGCGTAGAACGGCGGCGTGTGCTCCTGCCATTCGAGGCGGAACCAACGCTCGATGGCCGGCGTCGCGTCGAGAATGCGCTGCTCCAATTCGAGGAGCGGGCCGTTCAACGCCGTAACCAGATGCGGGACCATAAGGGGTGACTCGCAGACGAAATGCTTTGATTGTAGGGAAACCGGTCGTTTATCTGGGGACGATTGCGCCAGATGCAAGACGGGATTGCCCCCATGAATCCCGTCATGAAATCCCTTAAGCACGGTAGGGTCAATCGAGCGCTCCGCGCGCGCGGATATTCATGCCGGATATCCATTCTGGACCGCCCGCGCCACCCGGCGCAATTGGGCACACGGATTGAAGGGGCACTATGCGAACGCGCGGACGAGGCGCTTATTCCCCCTCGCGCCCTCCCGCGGGAGCAAAGCCACACCCGGCGCCTGAGCGCACACAAGAAAAAGGGCCCGCCGAAACGGCGGGCCCAGGTCGCTGCTTTCTGCCCTGCTAGATCAAACCATCGAGCGCGGCGCGCTTATTCCACGCGCTCGCCATGCAGAACCACGTCGAGACCTTCGCGCTCGTCTTCTTCCGAAACACGCAGGCCCATCACCATGTCGATCACCTTCAGCAGGACGAAGCTCACCACGCCGCTGTAGATGAGGGTCGTGAGCACGCCCTTGGCTTGCAGGATGACGCTGCCATCTGCGCCGCCGATGTCCTTCACCGCGAACACGCCGGTCAGCAGCGCACCGATGATGCCGCCGATGCCGTGCACGCCGAACGCGTCGAGCGAGTCGTCGTAGTTGAACTTGTGCTTGAGCCAGGTCGCCGACCAGAAGCAGACCACGCCCGCCACCACGCCGATCACGATCGCGCCCAGCACGCCGACGAAGCCCGATGCCGGCGTCACGGCCACGAGACCCGCCACGGCGCCCGAAGCGATGCCGAGCACCGACGGCTTGCCCTTGGCGATCCACTCCGCGAACATCCAGCCGAGCGCGGCGCAGGCGGTGGCGATTTGCGTCGTGAGCATCGCGAAGCCGGCACGGCCGTCAGCCGCGACTGCCGAACCCGCGTTGAAGCCGAACCAGCCCACCCACAGCATGGCCGCGCCCGTCAGCGTGAGAACGAGGTTGTGCGGTGCCATCACTTCGCGGCCGTAACCCACACGCTTGCCGAGGACGATACAGCACACGAGGCCTGCGATACCGGCGTTGATGTGCACGACCGTGCCGCCCGCGAAGTCGAGGATGCCGGCACTGGCGAGCCAGCCCGTCGGCTCCCACACCATGTGTGCGATCGGCGAGTAGACGATGATCGACCACAGCGACATGAACACGAGCATCGCCGAGAACTTCATGCGGTCGGCGAACGCACCGGTGATGAGCGCCGGCGTGATGATCGCGAACGTCATCTGATAGACGAAGTACACCGTCTCGGGGATGGTCGGCGCGAGGTGGCTCACCGTGAGCGTCGTCGCCTTGTCGCCCTTGATGTAGTTCATACCCTCAAGGAAGATGCGCGAGAAGCCGCCGATGAACGAGCCACCCGGCGTGAACGCGATCGAGTAGCCGACCACCGTCCAGATCACGGTGACGACGCAGGTGATCGCAAAGCTCTGCATGAGCGTCGCGAGCACGTTCTTCTTGCGGACCATGCCGCCGTAGAAGAGCGCGAGGCCCGGGATCGTCATGAACAGCACGAGCGCAGTGGAGGTCAGCATCCACGCGGTGTCGCCCGAGTTGATCTTCGACGAATCGAGCGAGAACGGCGCGGTCGGTGCGGCGGGCGCGGCGGCGGCTGCGGCAGCCGATGCGTCGGCCGGGGCGCTTGCGGCGGCTGCCGGGGCCGAAGCCGCGTCGGCGGCGGGCGCCGAAGCCGGAGCGGCGGCGGACGCATCGGGCGCCGAAGCGGTGGTGGCAGGCGCGGAGGCCGCGGCGGGCGCGGATGCGTCGTCCGCCAGCGCGGCGCCGACGCCGCCAGCCAGCAGCGAGCCGGCCATCATCAGGGACATCAAAAGTTTGCGCATCTCGGTTTCCTCTTTCCTCTTGTCTCGGTCTCTTTAGCTTTACAGCGCGTCGGCGCCGGTCTCGCCGGTGCGGATGCGGATCACTTGTTCAATCGGTGTGACGAAAATCTTGCCGTCGCCGATCTTGCCCGTGCGGGCCGCGCGTTCGACCGCCTCGATGGCCTGCTCGACGATGTCGTCGGCCACGGCGGCTTCGATCTTCACCTTCGGCAGGAAGTCGACGACATACTCCGCGCCGCGGTACAGCTCGGTGTGCCCCTTCTGGCGACCGAAGCCTTTCACCTCGGTCACCGTGATCCCCGAAACGCCGATCGCCGAAAGGGCTTCGCGCGCCTCATCGAGCTTGAACGGCTTGATGATTGCTGTAATGAGTTTCATGTAGTCCTCGCTGTGGTTTGCTGCATTCCTTTGTTTGCTTCTGCAACGGGCGCCTCGCGAACGGCGCATGATGTTTCGGCGCGTCGCTGGCACACCGTGAGCCAACCGTTGTTCGGTGCGCGGGGCAGTATTAGCAACACCCGTGCCAATTTGCTCAGCCCGTGCGCGAAGCCGATGTGATGGACTTCGATGCAAGCGCGCCCAAAGCCATGGACAATGCCGGTCCGCGCCTTGAGGGGCGCGGCGCGCAAGGCCCTGGCCGAACGGCCAGCGTGGCGCGCGCGCGGTGGCGTAGCGGGGGGAACGTTGCTACAGTGTTCTCAGGCATCGCTGCCGCGCTGGGCGCCGCATAGCGGCGGGAAGTGGCCCGCCGCTATGCGGCGCGAAGCACACGGCCGGCGGTGCGCACCAGTTCCGCGCACATCTGGCCGTGGCCCTGCGAGTTCGCACCAAGATCGATCACGGTCCAACGCGAGGCACAGGCGAAACAAAACTTGCACATTTTTTGTGCAGCGAAGGGGAATCGAATGAAGCAACCAAACGACGTATTCAATGATCTGCAATCACGCGTGAGCGATCTGCTCAAGAACTCGCCGGCGCGCGATGTCGAACGCAATGTTCGCGCAATGTTGTCGCAAGGCTTTTCGAAGCTGGACCTCGTCACGCGCGAGGAATTCGACGCGCAAACGCAGGTGCTCGTGCGCACGCGCCAGCGCCTCGAAGAACTCGAGCGACGCGTGGCCGAGCTCGAGCAGAAGCTGCCGGTGACTAGCCAGTCCTCCTGATCATTTCCTTGCGCACTCCTGTGCGCAATCGAGTGCAGCCCACTGCCGCACCGCCGAAAGCGATCCGTAGCGTGATCGCAATGGAACCGCAAAGAGGCATCCGCCTCACCAGCCTGGCGCATGCACGGCGCGCGAAACATGTACGAAGCCCGGTCCGAAGCTTCGTAGAACGCGCGCCACTCGCGCATCCGAGCCTTCCGGAGAATCCCATGTCGCTTGCCGTGGTGCGCAGCCGCGCGCCGGCTGCTGGCCGCGCGCCCGAAGTCACCGTCGAAGTCCATCTCGCCAACGGGCTGCCGTCGTTTTCCATCGTCGGGCTACCCGATCTCGAAGTGCGCGAAAGCCGCGAGCGCGTGCGCGCCGCGCTCTCGAACTGCGGCTTCGATTTCCCGGTGAGGCGCATTACCGTCAATCTCGCGCCCGCGGATTTGCCCAAGGAATCCGGCCGCTTCGATCTGCCGATCGCCCTCGGCATTCTCGCGGCGAGCGGGCAGCTTCCGGCTGCTGCGCTCGCGCACCGGGAGTTTGCGGGCGAGCTTTCGCTCACCGGCGCCGTGCGGCCCATGCGCGGCGCGTTCGCCATGGCTTGCGGTACGGCACGCGCACACAGGGATCGCGCAGCGCGCGTCGACGAAGCGGCAGCGTCCAGCCGTGACGCCATAGCCGAAAGCATCATCCTTCGGATTCCTGACACCGAAACCGGCGAAGCAGCGCGCTCATGCATGCCCGAGCTTTATCTGCCTGCGCAAAACGCCGCCGAGGCGGCGCTCGTGCCAGATGTCGCGGTGTACGGCGCGGCAGACCTGCGCTCCCTGTGCGCCCACCTTGCCGGCGTCGATCCCGAAGCGCGCCTCGCCTCCGTGCGCGCGAGCGCCCTCGACGCCGCACCGGCCGCCGCGCCCCCCGATATGGCCGACGTGGTCGGCCAGCGCGGCGCGCGCCGGGCGCTCGAAGTCGCGGCGGCCGGCGGCCACCATCTGTTGATGGTGGGGCCGCCGGGCGCCGGCAAGTCGATGCTCGCCGCGCGCCTGCCCGGGCTCCTGCCCCCCATGACAGACGACGAGGCGCTCGCCTCCGCCGCCCTGCTCTCCGCCAGCGCGGCCGGCTTCACGCCGCAGCAGTGGCGCAAGCGGCCGTTTCGCGCGCCGCATCATTCATCGAGTGCAGCCGCGCTGATCGGCGGGCGCAATCCGCCGCAGCCGGGCGAGATCACGCTCGCGCATTTAGGGGTGCTGTTTCTGGATGAGCTGCCCGAGTTCGACCGCCACGTCCTCGAGACCCTGCGCGAGCCACTCGAAGTGGGTGCGATCACGATTTCGCGCGCCGCCTGGCAAACCGACTTTCCAGCCGCGTGTCAGCTCGTCGCCGCGATGAATCCCTGCCCGTGCGGCTGGCGCGGCGACCCCGCCGGTCGCTGCCGCTGCACGCCCGAAAGCGCCGCGCGCTATTTGCGTAAGCTCTCGGGGCCGCTCCTGGACCGCATCGACATCCAGATCGAGATTCCGGCGCTGCCGCCAGCCGAACTGGCCGCTCGCGCGAGCACGAACGCCGAACCGAGCGCTGCGATCGCCGCTCGCGTGCAGGCGGCACGCGAGCGCCAACTGGGGCGCCAGGGTAAAACCAATCGCGAATTGACCGGCCGCGAGACCGACGCAGTCTGCCAGCCGGATGCCGCCGGAGAAGCGCTGCTGCGCGAAGCGGGCGAGCGCTTCGGCTGGTCGGCGCGAGCGCACTACCGGGTGCTCAAGGTCGCGCGCACGATTGCCGATCTCGCGGGTGCCGCGATGCCCGAAGCAGCGCACGTGGCGGAGGCCGTGCAATACCGGCGCGTGTTTGCCGAACGGTAGCCATGCACAGCGCCGGTTTCGCCGTAGAACGCCGCCGCTTTGCGCTGCGGGGAATGTGAATAGCGCCAATAAGTCGAAGTCAAGACTTGACTTATGCACATTTCGTCGTGTTGCGCCCGCTTCTGTGCATGGTTCGCATTACGCCGCGACCGCTTTCATAACCTGTTGATTCTTCTGCCTTTCTGGATTTACAGAAAAGCGGTCAAAACTAACAGAACGCCCACAGGACGGCCCTTTCCGGCCAACGGGGAGTTGTTTTCCACAAAGTTACCCACAGCTCCTGTGGGTAACCGGTAAACCCTCAATCAAATCCGATAATTAGCGTGTTTACCTGCAGCGCAACTTTCACTTCGTCCCCCAAATGCCCGCCGCTGCGTGAGTGAAACATGCGGCGCGAGGCGTACTGCGGAGTCCCAAAACTCAGTACAGCTTGAAAGATCCGAAGAACTGGTCGATCTGCTCAACCGGCGGCTCGGTGCGCCCGACAATCGCCACCTGGTAGGCGCGCGCGCCCTTTGCGACGAGCCGCGCGTGGATCGTGCGCGTCTCGCCGTTGGCGCCCGCGTTGCCGGCCATGCGCATCTCCACGCCCTCGACCGTGCCGCCCGCCGCGAGCGGCACCGCCACTGCGTGCGCCTCGGCAGGCGCGCCCACGTTGCGCGCGAGGCCCGCGCGCAGGAACTCGAGCGCCTTTTGCTGCGTCGCGGGCTGCGCGTCGGGCAGATCGAGCGTGCCGACCACGAACACGGCGCCGGCGACTTCGGCCGTCTGCACGCGCATGCGCATCGGCGTGCCGTTCACGTCGATGCGGCGCTCGTCCTTGTCGGGCTTGGCCGGCAGATCGATCGAATAACCGCTCGCGTCGTTCGAAATCGTGCGCCAGTCGTAAGGGGGCGAGCAGGCAGCCAACGCGAACGCGGCGGCGAGTACGCCAAGCGTCGCCGAGCGGCCAGCAACAAAGGCGCGCGGCGTAATGTTCAATGGGAGACGGGCACGGCGAAGGATGTCCAGGACCATGGGGCGCGGTTCGTCACAGAAGTGAAAGGTGCGCGACATTATCCTTCGGCGCATACCCGGATGTTGTTTCGCAACCGCTATGCCGGGAAATTCGGCGCTACAATATTTGCGCTCAACACCCGCGTCCTTCGGCGCACGAGGCAAGGCTCATGACCGCTGCATCCCCGAATTCCTCGAACAAGCGTTCCGGCGCGCTCATGCGCATTGGCGCGGCGGTGGTCGTGGTCGCGATCGCCGTGGCCGGCTACTTCGCGTTCTTCGGTAGCCAGCAGCGCGTGCCCGACGCGACCTTCACGCTTCTGTCCGGCCAGAAGGTCTCCACGCACGACCTCAAGGGCAAGGTCTATCTCGTCAACTTCTGGGCGACGAGTTGCACCACCTGCATGGCGGAAATGCCGAAGATGGTCCAGACCTATAACCGCTTCAAGGGCGAAGGTCTCGAGTTCGTCGCGGTAGCGATGAACTACGACGCGCCGATGTACGTGGCCAACTACGCGCAAACGCGCCAGCTGCCGTTCAAGGTGGCGATGGACGACGGCTCGGCGGCCAGGCAGTTCGGCAATGTCCAGCTCACGCCCACCACGTTCGTGATCGGCCGCGACGGCAAGATCCTCAAGCGCTACGTCGGCGAGCCGCAGTTCGCCGAACTCGACCAGTTGCTGCAGAAGGCGCTGGCGACCTGATACGCGATTCACGGAGCCAACAAAAAAGCAGCGGAAACCCGCTGCTTTTTTTATGCCTCCTTGTGCCGCTTTACGCCTCGCCGCGCGCCACCAGCCCATAGCGGCGGATCTTCTCGTACAGCGTGGCCTTCGCCATCTGCAGCCGCTCGGCGGCCTGGGCGACCGCACCGTTGCTCTGCTGAAGTGCGTCGGCGATCAGCGCGCGTTCGTACTGCTCCACGCGCTCCTTGAGCGGCAACGCGTCGTCCGCGCCGGCCGCCGCGCCGGCCGACAGATCGTCGGGAATCCCGAGGACCCGGCGGTCCGCCGCATTGCGCAGCTCGCGCACGTTGCCCGGCCAGTCGCGCTGCGCGAGCTGCATGCGGTCGCGCTCGGTGAGCAGCGGCGCGGGACGCTGGTAGCGCACCGCCGCGTCGAGCAGGAAGTGCTCGAAGAGCGGCACGATGTCCTCGCGGCGCTCGGCCAGCGGCGGCAGCGCGATCGTCACGACGTTCAGCCGGTACAGCAGGTCGCGCCGGAAGGTCCCCGCCGCGACGTGCTCGCTCATGTCGCCCTTGGCCGCCGCGACCACGCGCAGGTCGGCGCGCACCGGCTGGTTCGAGCCGAGGCGCTCCAGCACGCCGTCCTGCAGCACGCGCAGCAGCTTCACCTGCAGTGAGAGCGGCATGCTCTCGATCTCGTCGAGAAAGAGTGTGCCGCCGCCCGCGTGCTCGAGTTTGCCGATCCGCCGCTTGGCCGCGCCCGTGAACGCGCCCGCCTCGTAGCCGAACATCTCCGACTCGAACATCGGCTCGGGGAGCGCGCCGCAGTTCACGGCGACGAACGGTTTGTCATGGCGCGGCGAAAGCTCGTGCAGGCTGCGCGCGATCAGTTCCTTGCCCGCGCCGGTGTCGCCGTTGATGAGCACCGAGGCGTCCGTCGGCGCGACGTTCGCGATGAGCTTGCGCACCTGTTCGATCGCCGGACTCTTGCCGATGATGCGCGGCGCGAGCGCGTCATGTCCCGCCAGCTCGCGGCGCAGCGCGAGGTTTTCGAGCACGAGCAGGCGCCGCTCCAGCGCGCGCCGCACCGTTTCGATGAGGCGCTCGGAGGCGAACGGCTTCTCGATGAAGTCGTACGCGCCGTCGCGCATGGCCTGCACAGCCATCGAGATATCGCCGTGGCCCGTCACGAGGATGATGGGCACCTCGGGCGCGCGCTCGTGGCATTGCGCGAGCAGATCGAGCCCGCTCATGCCCGGCAGGCGGATGTCGCTCACCACGACGCCTGCGAAGTCGGCGTCGACGAGCGGCAGCGCGGCTTCCGCGTTGGCGAAACCGGCGGCGTCGAAGCCCGCGAGCTGCAGGCTTTGCACGCCCGCGCGGCGCACGAGTTCGTCATCCTCTACGTAGAGCACCCGGCCGGGCGCGGTGTTGACCATGCGTTCACCATGTTCGTTCGTCATCCTGATTCAAAAGCCAGCGTCACAACCCAGTCTCACAACCCAGCGTCACAACCCAGCGGCACGCGCCGCGCTCGCGGCATCCGCGCGCGAGCGGCGCAACGTCAGCACGAAGCGTGCGCCGCCTTCCGGCACGTTGCTGGCCGTGAGCGAGCCGCCGCAGTCGCGTGCGATCGACGAGGAAATCGCAAGTCCGAGGCCGAGCCCCTGCCCCATTTCCTTGGTCGTGAAAAACGGCTCGAAAAGGCGCGGCAGCACGTCGTCGGGAATGCCCGGACCATTGTCGCTCACCGCGATGACGAGCGTCGCGGCGCTCGCCTGCACGTCGATCGCGATGCGCGGCGACGGCAGGGCCGCCACGGCGTCGAGCGCATTGCCGAGTACGTTGATGAGCACCTGCTCGAGCCGCAGGTCGTCGCTCTGCGCGCTCAGGTCCGGGTACTCGGCGTCCACGTCTAGCGGCACAGTCGGCGCGCCGTCTTCCGTCAACGTGAGATCCACGCGCACGCCGTCGAGCCGCTTGCCGAGCAACGCGAGCGAGTTGCGCAGCGCGCGGGCCACCGGTGCACGCGCGCCCCTCGGCCGCGCGCGCCCGACGAACAGCTTGAGCTGATTGACGATCTTGCCCATGCGCTCGGTGAGCGAGCCGATCGCCTCGAGGTTTTCGGTGGCCGCCGCGTATTGGCCGCGCTCCAGAAACACGCGCGTGTTGTCCGAGAAGCTGCGCAGCGCCGCGAGGGGCTGGTTCAGTTCGTGCGTGATGCCCGCCGCCATCTGGCCGAGCGCGGCGAGCTTGCTCGCCTGGATCAGTTCGTCCTGGGTCGCGCGCAGTTCCGCCTCGGCGCGCGTGCGCTCCGCCACCTCGCGCTGCAGGCGCTCGTTGGCCTGCGAGAGATCGGCGGTGCGCTCTGCCACGCGCTCGTTGAGCATCGCATAGGCCTTTTGCAGCATCGCGCGGCTGCGCATCACTTCTCTCACGCGTGCGCGCCGCATGCGCCAGTAGAAGCCGAACAGGCACAGGGAAACGTAGCCGAAGCCCGTCATGATGGTCGCGTTGCGCGAGGCTTCGAGAACGGGATCGATCGACGACATGGTGACGAGATGCCAGTCGGGCTCGCCGAGCGAGCGGCGCGTTTCCAGGTAGCGCGGCGCGCGGATGCCTGCGCCCATGCGCACGATGTCGGCGCCGCCCTGCAACACGCGTTCGACGCTCGTCGGCAGCGGCGCGATCGGCTCGCTCGCGTACTGGCGCGTGGCGTCGATCGAGGCCACCACGGCCGGCGGCAGCGGGCGCACCGTGCGGTACTTCCACGCGGGCACCGAGGACAGAAAGATCACGCCGTTGTCGTCGGTGACGAGCAGCGGCTCGGAGGCATCGGTGCCCGGAAACCATTCGAGATTGAGCTTCACCACGGCCACGCCAACGATCTTGCCGTCGCGCCGCACGGGCTGCGATACGTAGTAGCCCGGATCGTGCGAGATCGTGCCGATGCCGAAGAAGCGCCCCACGCCGCCGTTCATCGCGTCGATGAAATACGGCCGGAAGCGGTAATCCGCGCCCACGAAACTATCGGGGTCGCGCCAGTTGCTGGCCGCGATGCTCTTGCCGTCGGCGCGGATGATGTAGGTCGTCGTGGCGCGCGCGTGGCGGTTCACGTCTTCGAGATAGCGGTTCGCGGCGGCCACCCACTCGGGTCGCTGATCGACCAGCACGTCCTGCACGAGCGGATGCTCGCCGACGATATAGGGCAGCGAGTCGTAGCGCTCCAGCGTGCTCTTGAGCGAGGCCGCGGTGCGGTCGCCGCGCACGGCGGCGTTGCGGCGCAACGCGTCGATGCCGGTCTGCCACGTGAGCGCCCACGTCAGCGCGCAGACCGCGACGAGGCCGGCTGCGAGCGCGAAGAGGATGATGAGGCGGCGCGTCACGTGAGCGGCTTCCAGACGGTCGAGGGGGATGAGGGAGATTGTGGCACACGGCCGCGCCGGGTCGTCCGGGTCGGACAGTGCGCTTCGGGTGCACTCAGGCAACGTGCCGCCTGGTCAGGCGAGAAAGGCAAAAACGGGCGGCGCTCACGCAGGGGAAACGCTCGCGCCGCCCAGCGGCCATGGCCGCGCAACATCGAGGAACAAACATCGGCGGGCGGCGCGCCTCGCGGCTTGCGCGCCCGCCCAGCGCGGCTTACGCGCCTGCGCTTTCCTTCATTTCTTCGACCTCGCCGGAGAGCACGGCGCGCAGCTTGTTGCGGTCGAGCTCCTTCTCCCATGCCGAGACCACGACCGTCGCCACGCCGTTGCCGACGATGTTGGTCAGCGCGCGGCACTCGCTCATGAAGCGGTCGATGCCGAGGATCAGCACCATGCCCGAGAGCGGAATGGTGGGCACCACGGCGAGCGTGGCCGCCAGCGTGATGAAGCCCGCGCCGGTCACGCCGCTCGCGCCCTTCGAGGTGAGCATCGTCACCGCGAGCAGCGTGAGCTGCTGCGTCCACGTGAGGTCGGTGTTGGTCGCCTGGGCGATGAAGAGCACCGCCATCGTCATGTAGATGTTGGTGCCGTCGAGGTTGAACGAGTAGCCGGTCGGCACGACGAGGCCCACGACCGAGCGAGAGCAGCCAAGGCGCTCGAGCTTCTGCATCAGTTGCGGCAGCGCCGATTCCGACGAACTGGTGCCGAGCACGATCAGCAGCTCTTCCTTGATGTAGGAAACGAAGCGGATGATCGAGAAGCCCGTGAAGCGCGCGATCGCGCCGAGCACGACGAGCACGAACACGATCGACGTGAGGTAGAACGTGCCGATGAGCTTGAGCATCGGGATCAGCGAGCCCACGCCATACTTGCCGATGGTGAACGCCATCGCGCCGAACGCGCCGATCGGTGCGAGCTTCGTGACGATCTTCACGACGCCGAACAGCACGCCCGAGATGCTGTCGATGAACTCGGTCACCACGCGGCCACGCTCGCCCAGTTGCGTGAGCACGGCGCCGAACAGCAGCGCGATCAGCAGGATCTGCAGGATCTCGCCCTGCGCGAACGCCGAAGTGATCGTGTCCGGAATGATGTGCATCAGGAAGTCGACGCTGCTCTGGCCATGCGCCTTTTCGGCGAAGCTGGCCACGGCCTTGGCGTCGAGCGAATGGACGTCGACGTTGAAGCCCGCGCCCGGCTTCAGCACGTGCGTGGCGATCAGGCCGAGCACGAGCGCGAAGGTCGAGACGATCTCGAAGTAGAGCAGCGCCTTGCCGCCCACGCGGCCGACCTTCTTCATGTCCTCCATCCCGGCGATGCCGGTCACGACGGTACAGAAGATGATCGGCCCGATCACCATCTTGATGAGCTTGATGAAGGCGTCGCCGAACGGCTTCATGTCGATGCCGATCGCAGGCCAGTAATGGCCGAGGATCACGCCGATGACGATCGCCACGATCACCTGGAAATAGAGGACTTTGTGGAGAGGTTTCTTCACGGTGGTTCCTGCAAATGAGTTAAGCCAATGGCCGAACGAAGCGAGTTCGGGCCGCGACAGGTCGAAACTGGGGATCAGCGAAACCGGAGGATGGGATCGGACATCGGCTGTCTCCTTGATTCTTTTTTTGTCGCGGCCTGGGTGGCCGCGCGTTCTTAATTGCAAGGAGAATGCCAGCGAGCGCAATCGCTCACGCTGTTGATTTATAAGGATTTTTATCCAGCGAACAAAGGCGCGAATCTGGTTTTCCAGAATCGCGCCCCATGAGCGTTCGGATTTCCAGAAAGACGGGGGCCGCCTTAGCCGCGTCCCTTCCACGGCACGAGCCGTTTCTCGAGCGCACGCATGCCCAGATCGAAGCACCACGCAATGAGCCCGATCAGCACGATGCCCATCACCACGACGTCGGTGCGCAGGAAGCTCGACGCGTTGAGCACCATCTGTCCCAGGCCCGCCGTGGCGGCGACCATCTCGGCGGCCACGAGCGTGGTCCAGCCAAAGCCGATGGCGATGCGCAGGCCCGTGAGGATTTCGGGCAGGGCGGCGGGCAGCACGACGAAGCGCACGATCTGCGCGAGGCTGCCGCCCAGCGACGCCGCCGCGCGGATCTGCTCGACGCTCGCGCTTTTCGCCCCGGCGCGCGCGGCCATCGCGATGGGCGCGAAGCAGGCGAGCCAGATCACGACGATCTTGGCCGTCTCGTCGATGCCGAACCAGATCACCACGAGCGGCAGATAGGCGAGCGGCGGCAACGGCCGGTAGAACTCGAGCGGCGGATCGAGCAGGCCGCGCGCGATGCGCGACACGCCCATCAGAATGCCGACGGGCACGGCCGTCACTACGGCCAGCAGGAACGCGCCGAACACGCGCAGCGCGCTCCAGAACAAATGCTCGGAGAGCGGCAGGCCGCCCTGGATGCGGCCGTGCAGCGCGTCGGTGAAGGCTTGCCAGACAGCATCGGGCGTCGGCAGGAAGAGCGGCGGCAGCCAGTGCAGATGCGTCGCGAGCCACCAGAGCAGCGCGAGCCCCGCCACCGAGGCCGCGCTCAGCGCAGCCGTGGGGCCTTCGCCGGGCATGCGCCAGACTTTGGAGCGCGCCGTTTGCGCTTCGCGCGCAGCGGATGCATTGACGCTGCGAGCCTTCAACGCGACTTCTCTCAACGATTCGTGCGGCACGCTCATACCGGCTCCTCGTGTATGTGTGCGTGTACGCCCGCGTCCGCATGCAGCAAATCCACCAGCCGCTCGCGCCACGCGATGAATTCCGGCGACGACTTCACGGCGCGCGCGTTACGCGTGGCGAGATACTGGCGCGCGAACGGCACCTCGTACTCGCGCTCGATGCGGCCCGGCCCCGGCGTCATGACGACGATGCGCGTCGCCAGAAAGAGCGCCTCCTCCACGCTGTGCGTGATGAAGAACACCGTCTTCTGCGTGCGCGCCCAGACGTCGAGCACGAGCGTCTGCACCTGCTCGCGCGTCATGGCGTCGAGGGCGCCCATCGGCTCGTCCATCAGCAGGATCTGCGGATCGCTCGCGAGCGCGCGCGCAATGCCCACGCGCTGCTGCATACCGCCCGAGAGCGCATACACGCGTTCGCGCGCTTGGCGCTCCAGGCCCACGAGCGCGAGTTGCTCGCGCGCGATACGCTCGCGCTGCGCCTTCGGCACGCGCCGAAAGCGCAAGCCGAGCGCGACGTTATCCAGCACGTCGAGCCACGGCAGGAGCGCGTGCTTCTGGAACACCACGCCGCGCTCGGCGCCCGGCCCCTCCACGCGCGCGCCGTTCACGCGCACCTCGCCAAGCGCTGGCTCGATGAAGCCCGCAATGCAGTTGAGCAACGTGGTCTTGCCACAGCCCGACGCGCCGAGCGCGACGACGAACTCGCCGCTCGCCACGTCGAGGTTCACGTTGGCGAGCGCGACGTTCGGCGCAGCGTCACGTCCCGCGCCTTCGTAGATGACGGTGAGATCGCGGATCGCGAGCGCGCTCATGCGTAGCTCCTGGCGTTCAATGCGCGGCCGCGCGCTGCACGTACTGCGGATCGACGCCTACCGAGTAGTCGGGCAGCACGTTCTGGATCGTCCCCTGCTCCTTGAGGAAGGTGGCCGTGGCGAGCAGCGACTGCGCCGCCCCCGACTGCGCGCCACCGCCCAGCCATGTCTTCGAGACCTGCTCGGCGGGCGTTGGGAACGCGTAGAGCGCGAGACTCGCGGGCACTTCGGCGGCATTCGCGCCCGACTCCTTCGCCACCGCCTGCACCTGCGGCGAAGCCGCGCTCCATGCCGTGCGATGCGCGCTGTAATCGGCGTCGGCGGCGGCCAGCACCTTCACGAACTTCGCGACGAAATCGCCGTTGTCTTTGGCGAACTTGCGGTCGACCACGAAGCCGTCGAAGGTCGCCTTGCCCGTGGCCTTCGCCACCTGGCCTGAAGTAATCAGCACCTTGCCGTTCTTCTTCACCTGCGCGAGCACGGGGTCCCAGATGTAGGTCGCGTCGATGTTGCCGCGCTGCCAGGCGGCCGCGACCTCGGGCGGACGCAGGTTGACGATCTTCACGTCGGCGGGATTCACGCCCGCGTTCTGCAGCGCGACGAGCGCGTGAAAGTGCGAGGTCGAGACATATGGCACGCCGATCGTCTTGCCCTTCAGACCCGCGATGCTCGTCACGCCCGAACCGTCGCGCGCGACGAGCGCTTCGGCGTCGTTGATGTTGTCGAGAATCCAGAACAGCGAGAGATCCACGCCCTGCGAGAGGCCCGCCGCAATCGGGCTCGAACCCGCCTCGCCAAGCTGCACCGAGCCCGAGGCGAGCGCGCGGATCACGTCGGCGCCGCTCGCGAGCTTGCGGTAGGTGACCTTGTAGCCCGTTTCCTTCTCGACTTCGCCCGTTGCCTGCGCATAGCGCCACGGCACCACCATGTCCTGATACGCGATCACGACCTCACGCGTTTCGGCGTGCGCACGCGGCGCGCCGAACGCGCTGGCGAGGCAGGCGGCGGCGAATGCAACAACGGCGATGTGCGGGCGGCGTGTGAATGCAGGGTTAGCGCGAGCGTTCATCGGGAGACTCCGGCGGAACGGCGTTCGAGTGAATGAAGGTTCCGACTATAGGGAGTCTGGCGGCGGGCGGTTCTAACTTATCCGCGTTAGCTAATGACGCTGCTGAAGCATTGCTTTTCGCGTTGAGGTGGATGGTGCTGGAATCGATGCGTGAGTCGCGCTGTTCGAGCGCGGCGCAAAGCAAAAAGCCCGCTCTTCAGCGGGCTTTTCGATTGCGTGCTTGCGAGAAGCGGGGAGTTGTTTAAACGACCCCTGCCCCATGCGCCTGCAGATCGGCGTGATAGCTCGAACGCACCATCGCGCCAACGGCCGCGTGCGTGAAGCCCATCTTGTACGCCTCTTCCTCGTACATCTTGAACGTGTCGGGATGCACGTACGAACGCACCGGCAGATGGTGTTCCGAAGGCTGCAGGTACTGGCCGATCGTCAGCATGTCGACGTCGTGCGCGCGCAGGTCGCGCATCACCTGAAGAATTTCTTCTTCGGTTTCGCCGAGACCCACCATCAGGCCCGACTTCGTCGCGACCTCGGGGTGCAGCGCCTTGAAGTCCTTGAGCAGCTTGAGCGAGTGCGCGTAGTCCGAACCCGGGCGCGCTTCCTTGTAGAGGCGCGGCACCGTTTCGAGATTGTGGTTCATCACATCGGGCGGCGCGGCGTTGAGGATCTGCAGCGCGCGGTCGAGACGGCCGCGGAAGTCCGGCGTGAGGATCTCGATACGCGTCTCGGGCGACTGCTCGCGCACGTGGCGGATGCACTCCACGAAGTGGCCAGCGCCGCCGTCGCGCAGGTCGTCGCGGTCCACGCTCGTGATCACGACGTACTTGAGCTTGAGCGCGCCGATGGTGCGCGCGAGGTTCGCGGGTTCATCCGGATCGAGCGGATCGGGGCGGCCGTGGCCCACGTCGCAGAACGGGCAGCGGCGCGTGCACTTGTCGCCCATGATCATGAACGTCGCGGTGCCTTTGCCGAAGCATTCGCCGATGTTCGGGCAGCTCGCTTCCTCGCAGACCGTGTGAAGGTTGTGCTCGCGCAGGATGTTCTTGATTTCGTAGAAACGCGAGTTGCCCGTGGCCGCCTTCACGCGGATCCACTCGGGCTTCTTGAGCTTCTCGATGGGAATGACCTTGATCGGAATGCGCGAGGTCTTGGCCTGCGCCTTCTGTTTTGCGGTGGCGTCGTAGGGAACGGCGTCGGCGTTGGTGCCAGCGGGGTTCGCAGTGATGTCAGTCATGCTTTCGATCCAGTCAGGCCGCCGGTGCAACGCCAGCCTGCGGTTGCGGCGGTTGCCCGCCTGAGACGGCCGCTTCGGCCGGGTCCATCGCGGCCGCGTAAGCGGTCGCTTCCTTTTCAGCCGCCTCTGCGGCCGGGTTCATCCCGGCAGCTTCGGCTGAAGGGTCTGTGGCAGCCGCTTCGGCCACCGCGAGAAGTGTTGCTGCGTGCGCCGCGAGATTCGCCTCGAGCCGCGCCGCCAGCGTGGCGGCGACGTCGCGCCAACTCGCCTCGACACCCAGCGTGGCCATGTCGACGGTTTCGAGACCGGCGTATCCACACGGATTGATCGCGAGAAATGGGTTCAGATCCATCGACACGTTCAGGCTCACGCCGTGATAGCTGCAGCCGTTGCGGATCTTCAGCCCGAGGGCGGCGACTTTCGCGCCCGGGTGCGCGGCGCTTGCGCCGCTGGCGTCCTGCGGCACGTAAATGCCGGGCGCGCCGGCCTTGCGCTCGCCCGCGAGATTATACGCCGCCAATGTTTCGATCACGGCGTCCTCGATGAGCGTGACGAGCTCGCGCACCATCAGCTTCCTGCGCCGCAGGTCGAGCAGCAGGTAGGCCACCACCTGGCCCGGCCCGTGATACGTGATCTGCCCGCCGCGATCGATCTGTACGAGCGGGATGCCGCTGTTCGCTACGAGCAGGTGCTCGGGCTTGCCGGCCTGGCCGAGCGTGAAGACGGGCGCATGCTCGACGAGCCAGATTTCGTCGGGCGTCCTGGCGTCACGGGCGGCCGTGAACTCGCGCATGGCGTCGAAGCTCGTCTGATAAGCCTCGTTGCCGCGCCAGCGCACGACGATGAGCGAACCTGCCGTTTGGGACGCGGCCGCGGCTGTACCGGGGTCGGAAGGAATTTGCGAGGGTGAAACCGGGGTGGCGCACATGATTTCGGGAGTTTACCGAATTCGGGACGAGCGCGCCGGGCATGCTGCGGATAACGGCGGCGGTGGGTTGTCTCCCATCGCCGCCGTCTTTGAATGACTGGCCGTCAGGTCAAACCGTGCGCCAGCCGTCGCCGATATGAACGCCTGCGCGCTGTGCGGCGCGCGCGGCCAGGTCGACCACGCGCTCACTCAGGCGCGCCGGCACCGCGAAGCCCACCCACGCGGGGGCGCCGCCTTCCGCGCCGATCCACAGGCGCTCGCCGCGCCGCAGCCGCAGCGTGTGGCCGGGCTCGAGCCAGTAGTCGGCGGTGTCGTCGCTGCGCGTGACCCAGACGGTGCCGCACTTCACGGTCAGCCGCGTGCTGCGCGTGACGCGCACTGAGGCCGTTTGATCGGCCGCCACTTCAAACGTGATATCCGAAGAAATTTCTCTCATTTTCGACTCCGAATGACCTGCTTCGATAGCTACAATCGTAGACACCATAAGGGATCGAGCAAAACGATCAATTTTCACGGCTATGTGAGAAAAAATACGATATGGATCTGCGCCAGCTACCTGCGCTGAACGCGCTCAAGGCCTTCGAAGCCGCCGCCCGCCACGAAAGCTTCTCGCGCGCCGCCGACGAACTCTTCGTCACGCATGGCGCCGTGAGCCACCAGATTCGCGCGCTCGAAGCGGAACTGGGCGTGGCGCTCTTCGCCCGCGACGGCAAACGCGTGCGCGTGACCGACACCGGCCGCCGCTACGCCGGCCAGGTGCGCGACGCGCTCAGCCAGCTCGCGCACGCCACCCAGGAAATCCGCGCCGGCGACCGCGACCGGCGGCTCGTCGTTTCAATGCTGTCGTCGTTTGCGGCGCGTTGGGTCACGCCGCGCATCGGCCGCTTCATCGAGGCGCATCCGCAGTGGGACGTCGAGCTGCAATCGACGAATTCGCTCACCGACTTCGCGCGCGACGACGTCGATGTCGCCATCCGCTTTGGCTACGGGCACTATCCGGGGCTGCACGCCGAACTGCTGCTCGACGAAATCTTCTTTCCCGCCTGCTCGCCCGATTTCAACGGCGGCAGGCTGCCCACCGATCCACACGAACTCGCGAAGCTGCCGCTGCTGCGCTCGGACGACGAACTCTGGCGCCCGTGGTTCGACGCCGCGGGCCTCCAGGACCTGCCCGAGCCGAAGCGCGGCGTGCTCTACCAGGATTCGTCGAACCTTTTGCAGGCGGCGATGGACGGCCAGGGCATCGCGCTCGTGCGCCGCTCGCTCGCCATGCATGAGATCACGCTCGGGCGCCTCGTGCGCCTTTTCAAGGACATCGACGGCCCGAGCCCGTGGCGCTACTACTTCATCTGCCCGCCGCAACGCATGCAGACCGAGCGCGTGCAAGCGTTCCGCGACTGGGTGTTCGACGAGGTCGCGCGCTTTCGGCGGCTTTACGAGGACGCATGCGAAGCCGGTCCGCTGATGACGGCCGCCGCCGCGGCGCAACGTGCGCGCGTGGGCGATATGCCTTGACGACCCGAGGGGACCGGATGCGAGCGGCGGATGCAAAAAGGGCCGCACGTTGCGGCCCTTTTCATGTGAACGCCTTCCGCCCGCTTACAGCACGATCTTCACCATCGGATGCCCGGTGAGGGCTCGATAGATGTCGTCGAGATGCGCCTGGCTCGTGGCGCGCACCGTTACGGTGAGGCCTGTGTAGTTGCCGCCGCTCGAAGGACGCGTCTCGATGGTCGTGGCGTCGAAGCCGCCGTCGAATTCGCGCAGCACCGTCACGATGGTGTCCTGGAATTCCGGATGCGTCTTGCCCATCACCTTGATCGGGAAGTCGCAGGGGAATTCGATCAGCGATTCTTTCGCTTCGGGGTTGTTTGCCTGTTGTGTCACGTTCATTTCTCCACTTGCTGTAGCTCGGCGGCCGCTGCGCGCAATGCCTGCGCCTCGCGTTGCTTCGCGCGCTGGTACGCCGCGTGGAGCGCGGCGTAGACCGGCCCCGGCTTGCCGCCGCCCACCGGCTTGCCGTCGAGCGCGACGACCGCCAGCACTTCCTTGGTTGCCGAGGTCACGAGAATCTCGTCCGCCTCGCGCAGTTCGGCTTCGGCGACCTCGCGCGCTTCGAAGCGCACGCCGCATTCCTTGGCCAGCTCCTCGATCAGGCCGTAGCGAATGCCTTCGAGAATGCGGTTGCTGCGCGGCGGTGCAACGAGCGCGCCGCCCTTCGCGACCCAAACGTTCGACGAAGACGCTTCGGTGAGCCAGCCGTCGCGCAGCTGGATCGTTTCGAATGCATCGTTTTCCGCCGCGTGCTGCGCCATCAGCACGTTGCCGAGCAGCGAAGTCGACTTGATGTCGCAATTCAGCCAGCGTTTGTCTTCAGCCGTCACACAGCGCACGCCTTGCTCGCGCTGTGCAACGCCCGGCAGCTTGAGCGGATTGACCATCGCGAACACGGTGGGCGTGGCCGCCGCCGGGAAGGCGTGGCCGCGCGGCGCCACACCGCGCGTCACCTGCACGTAGAAGTTGGCGTGGGCATCGCGCGCGAGCGCGAGCGCGGCTTCGTTCGCCTCGATCAAACGCGCGACCAGTG
The DNA here is from genome assembly GCF_024206515.1 of Paraburkholderia sp. CNPSo 3281. Taxonomy (NCBI): domain Bacteria; kingdom Pseudomonadati; phylum Pseudomonadota; class Betaproteobacteria; order Burkholderiales; family Burkholderiaceae; genus Paraburkholderia; species Paraburkholderia sp. CNPSo 3281. The sequence goes on from NZ_JAMBPS010000002.1 coordinate 340,999, forward strand.
CGCGCCAGCCTGCTTCGTCGAACGGATTCGCAATGCCGACCTTCTCGAGCGAACGCTTCAGACGCGCGAGGTGCTGCGCGATGCGAAACGGCACGCGCAGCGTGCCTGCATCATCGGCGAGCGCATAGACGGGCACGACTTCGTAAATGCCGTCGCCGAAGATGAAGCCGCGATCGAGCACGGGAATGCGCGCTTCGGCAAGCGGCGTGATCTCGCCGTTGAGCCAGACAAGCGGCTCGCCCGCCTGCGTCGCTGAAGCGGGTGTCATGACTTCTTCTTGTTGACCATGAGCATGAGCGAATCCCACACGCGGCCGACGACGCCGGCCTGCGGCACGGCTTCGAGCGAGACGAGCGGAACCTGCGCGAGCACCTTGCCATCCGCGCCCACGAACTTCGCCGTGCCGACCTTCTGGCCAACCGCGAGCGGCGCAATCAGCGGGCTGCTGAGTTCGACCTGCGGCTTGGCCTTGTCGGCAGCGCCCTTGGGCAGCGTGACGAACTGATCCTTCTGCACGCCGACCTTCACGGCGTCGAGCGTGCCCTTGTAGACGCGCGGCGTCGCCACGGCCTGGTTCGCCTGATAGATGCGCGTGGTGTCGTACGCGCTATAGCCGTAGTTCAGCATCTTGAGGCTGTCCTGCACGCGGTCGTGTTCCTTCTGCTCGCCCATCATCACCGAGACGAGACGGCGGTTGCCGCCGCCCGCGAGCGGACGCCTCGCCGATGCGATCAGGCAGTAGCCCGCCGCTTCGGTGTGGCCGGTCTTCAGGCCGTCGACCGTCGGGTCGATCCACAGCAGGCGGTTGCGGTTCGGCTGCTTGATGTTGTTGTACTTGAATTCCTTGACCGAGAAGATGTCGTAGTACTCGGGATAGTCGCGGATCAGACGCGCGGAGAGCGTGGCGAGGTCGCCGGCCGACGTGTAGTGATTGGGGTCGGGCATACCGTTGACGTCGGCGAAGTGCGTGTGCGTCATGCCGAGCTTCTGTGCTTCGGCGTTCATCATGTTGACGAAGTTCGCTTCGCTGCCGCCCACGAGTTCGGCAAGCGCGATGGCCGCGTCGTTGCCCGACTGGATGATCATGCCGTACACGAGGTCATGCACCGAGACCGGCTTGTTCGCTTCGATGAACATGCGCGACTCGTCGTTTTTCACGCGGCGCACGGCTTCGCTCGGCGTGACGATCTGATCCATCGTGATCTTCTTGCTCTGCAGCGCCTCGAACACGAGGTACGCGGTCATGAGCTTCGTGAGCGATGCCGGCTCGACACGCTCATCGGCATTGCCGGAGGCGAGCACCTGGTTCGCGGTGGCGTCGACGAGCACCCACGAGCGTGCATTCACGCCGGGAGGGGGCAGCCCGCCGAGCACGTTGTCTGCGGGGGTGCCCACAGCCACCGCCGTTTGCGGCTGCACCTGCGCTTTCACGCCCGCGGTGTGTGCGGGCGTGCGGGCGAACGTGTTCGCGCTCGCCAGCAGCGAGGCGGGCAGGAGCACTGCAAGCGTGACGTTACGAACGATGGTGGAAGGAACAAAAGAAGACGGTTGGCCAGAGGAGAGAAAACGCATAGGTTCGGGTCGGGCGGAATGGGGACGGGATGAACGTAACGCGCCATGCGGCGCACGGTCGGTGAAAGCGGGAATGCGGGTGCCGTGCATGCGCCGATCGCGGCGCAGCAAGCACAAAATTGGCGAACATTATACGCGGCACGTCGTGGCGAATTTTCGCTAAGTCACACGTTTGCGCGTACCTGTGGTGCATTTTTCACGCATTTCTGCCGGCATACGCGGGGGGACGAACGGCTTGCATCGGGCCCCGAAACTGCAGGCAACTGCGGGACCGACTGCGGGACCGACTGCTGAGCCGACACATCAGCGCCACGCTTCGACGATGATGCGCTTCAGGATATGCAGCTTGCGGTGCAGGAAATGTTCTGCCCCCGGAATCACGACGATGGGCAATTCCTGCGGACGCGCCCATTCGTACACCGAGAGAACGGGCACGGTGTCGTCGAGTTCGCCGTGGATCACGAGCGTGTCGTCGCGCACGGGCGCGACTTCCCAACGGCTCGCTGCCGTCCCGACGAACACCATGCGCTCGATCGCGCCGCCCGCTTCGAGATAGCGCTTCGCGACGTGCGAGAGCACGAAGGTGCCGAACGAAAAGCCCGCGAGCACGAGCGGCACGTCGGCCTGGCCCGGTTGCGCGCGCATGTAAGCGATGAGTTCGAGCAGGTCGTCCTGTTCGCCGATGCCGTTGTCGTGCGTGCCCGCCGTTTCGCCCACGCCGCGAAAGTTCGAGCGATAGGTCGTGTAGCCGAGCTGCACCAGCGTGCGCGCGAGCGTTTGCGCGACCTTGTTGTCCATCGTGCCGCCAAAGAGCGGGTGCGGATGCGCGACGAGCGCAATGCCGCGCGGCGTCGTGCCGGCGTCGGGCACGTCGAGCGCGCATTCGATCTTGCCGACGGGACCGTCGATCTGGAATTTTTGTGTCTGGGCGTTCATCGTGCGGCAGTCCTTACGGGTACTGTTGGGCCGTGCATCGGGGTCGATCAGCGATCGATCTTCAGGCGCTCGACCACCTGGCCGTTCTGCAGATGCGAGACGACGATTTCGTCGATGTCGCTCTCGTCGATATACGTGTACCACGTGCCTTCCGGATACACGACGACGGCCGGGCCCTCCTCGCAGCGGTCGAGACAGCCCGCCTTGTTGATGCGCACCTGGCCCGGGCCTGCGAGACCCAGCTGCTTCACGCGCTTCTTCGCGTACTCCTGCATGGCCTGTGCGTTGCAATTCGCGCAGCTCGGGCGGTCCGCGCCGGGGTCGCGCTGGTTCAGGCAGAAAAAGACGTGGTACTTGTAGAACGAATCGGTCATGGCGTGGGGCACCGGTGAGTGTCGTGCAGTGAGCGCAGGCTTGCTGAAAGCGTGTGGCCCGCCTTGGCGGCAATAGAATGCGTGGCGCGCGAGCGTGGCTGCGCGGCGATCCGGTCGATTATAACGAGCGCGGCGTGAACGCTCAGGCGAGCGCCGCGCGCCCTCACCGGTCGTGGCGAGCGCGCTTCGCGGCGCGGCGCGCGCGCCGCACGAGCCACGCACGTTCGAGCGAGAACGCCGTCCACGCGAGCGCAGCCCAGGGCCACGTCCATGCGAGCCAGCGTGCGAGGCCGTTGAAGTGCAGGTAGCGGCCCTGCCGCCAGTCCGCGAGCACGACGTCGAAATACGGGTTCACGGGCAACACGTTCACGAACACGAGTGCCACCGCGAGCGCGAGCGTCGCCGCCGCTGCGCGCACGGCGCGCGGCAGGCGCAAGGCGAGAAACGCGAGCAGCGTGCCCCACACGAGGCCCGCGAGCGCCCCCGGCGTCGCCCAGTCGAAGATGAGGCCGCTTTGCGACTGCAGAAAGGTCGCACCTACCTTGACGACGAGCGTCACCACGATCAGCGCGATGACGAGCCGCGCGCGCGGCGCCCGCGAGCGCATGGGGAGCGTCGCGAACGCCGCCGCGCCGAACAGGTTCAGCGTCGTGACGATCGCTTCCCAGCCGCTATCGGGCAGGCGCGCGGCGAGCATGTCGGGCAGCGAGCGCAGATGCCAGGCGGCGGGCGTCCAGGCGAGCACGGCGTCCTGCATCGAGCCGTCGAGGCGCTGCCAGAGCGCGCGCGCCCACTCGCCGAGGCCAAAGAGGCGCGGCGTGGGGTACATCGTCGCGAACGGCCAGAGCGCCGCGAGCACCATCAGCACGGCCGCGTCGCGCTCGAACCAGCGAAAGCGCAGGCGGCGCAGGAAGCCGCGCTCGAGCAGCGCGCCGGTGGCGGGCGCCGCCACGAGCGCGCCAAGCAACGCGCCGAGCGCATTCGAGGCGAGATCGAGATTCGACGCCACGCGCGTGGGCAGCCAGGTCTGCACGGCCTCCATGACGCCCGAGAGCAGCGTGCCCGCAATGGCGGCGAGCAGCACCGCGAGAGAACCACGCCAGCGCGGCCAAGCGGCGAGCACGACAAGCGCGCCGAACGGCATATAGCCGAGCACGTTGGTGACGATGTCGAAAACCGTCCAGTAGCGCGGCCACGGATCGCCGAGATAGGCGAACGGACTGAGGCCGAGCGACCGCCAGCCGGTGAACGGATACCACGAACCGTAGACGATCAGCGCCGTGTAAAGCGCGAGCGCCTGACGCGAGAGCGTCGAGGCCTGGCGCAGCAGCGGCTCGCATGCGGCGGCTGGCGATGCCGATGATGCCGCGGGCGCGGGCGTGTCGCCGCTGGCGATCGCACCGCGTTCGTCGCCAGCGCCCTGGCCGCTGTTTTGGCCACCGCTTTGGCCACCCTCGTCGCCGTCCATCCCGCGCCGCCCGCCTTGCGGGGCGCGCAGCCGGAGCCGTCCCGCTTCGATCATCCGCTATCCCGCCCTTGCCCCCAATGCCGCTCCGCGCACTGTTATCGCGCGACGCCTGTCCATGTCCCTCAAGGCGTGCCCGCGAACGACTGCGTGCTCAGCCACGCGCCCAGCTGATTGGCGAAATCGTCGCTGGCCGCCTGCAGCGCTCGCACACCGCCCGCGGCATCCGGCGTGGGCGCCGGTGCGCGCGTGGCGAACGAGCGCTGCGCCAGCACCTTGCCGCCCTGCATGAGCGTTGCGCGCGCAGCCAGCACACCCGCGCTTTGCGTCGGGCTCTCGAACACCTGCTCGAACTCATACAGTTCGACCTTGAGCATCGGCGCCTGCACGGCGTCGCCGCCCGCGAGCACCGTCGCGTGCGCGCCGAGCGACGTGCGCAGGTGTTCCGTGAGCAGCCGCGCGGGCGACATCGTCCAGCGGCTGTTCGCGTAGCGCGCCGTGCGCTGCGAGTCGAAATTCATCCGGTAGAGGATGCCGTCGTTATCGAGCGGCGGCGGCGCGCTCACCGCCAGCACCTTCAGGAGCGGCCTGGCACCCGGCACGCCAGACACTGCCGGGCCGGCCTGCGCGCCCTGCGCTTCCTGCCACGACTGCAGCCCGAGGTCGTAGCGAGCCTCGTTGATCGAAGACGGACCGCCCGCGCAGGCGGCGAGGAGCGCACCGAGCGCGAGCGCCGCCAGCCAGGCCGAGCCGGCGGTTGCGGCGCGTTGCATCGATCGTGGCAGGCGTGATGTGCGTGACATTGCGTTTCCTTCTTTGGCGCGCGGCGCATGCGCCGCGCGAAAGTACATCGAATGGTGTCGCCAAGGCGATGGCGCCGCCTACTTCGTCCCCGCAGCGGCCGGCCACGCAAAGCCCGGCTCGCCCGGCCCGGGCGCCGGCTGCGGCGCACCGCCGAACAGCACGCTGCGCGGGCTCGTGCTGAAAGTGCCCGCCGCACGGTCCACGGAGCGCATGGCCGAGCGCACGTCGTCGGTGAGCGAGTCGACGCGTGGCAGCGTGTCGTAGCCCACGCGCGCCGACAGGTCCTGGATCGAGACGTCGATCGAGGTGAGCGCCGCGCCCGCCTGGGCCGCCGCCGTGCCGGCCTTGTTGAGGTTGGTCTGGAACGGGCCGTCCGGGCGGTTCATGCTCGTGATGAGCGTGTTGGTCGACTGCAGCGTGTGCTGCAGCTCCGTCACCGCGCCCGGCAGCTGCTTCGTCGCGGGCTGGAGCTGCTCAGCGAGCACGTTCACGCTGCTCGCGGCCTGCTGCAGGCTGTTCACGGCCTGCATCACCTGCTTGCGATTGTCTTCGGAGAGCATCTCGTCGATATCGCCGGCAATGTTGTCGAGTTTGCGCAGGAGCGCGTCGCCGCGGCGCTGGAGCTGGTCGAGCAAGCCCGGGCGCAGCGGCAGCTCGGCCACGTGCGCCGGGGAAGAATGCAGCGGCGAGAGGTCGATGCCGTTGTCGTCGAGCTGCACGAACGCGATGCCCGTCACGCCCTGCAGCGCGAGCGAGCCGAAGGTGGAGCGCGTCATCGGCGCCTTCTGGTCGACGAGAATGCGAATGCGGATCTGGCCCGGATGCTGGGTATCGAACTTGATCGACTGCACCTTGCCCACGTCGATACCGCGAAAACGCACCGCCGCGTCCGGATAGAGGCCCGTCACGCTCGAGCGCGAAATGAGGTCGTACGGCACGCGCACGGAGCGGTCGGCGCTGAAGAAGATGACGACAAGCGCGATCACGATCAGCAGGCCTATCGTGAACATGCCCGCCCAGAACGCATGCGGTTTGTTTTCCATCGTCAGATTCCTTCTTTGGCGGCCGCGGCGCGCCGGTTGAGCCGGTCAGGCCGGATAGAGGCGTGCGCAGGCCCTACCACGGCTTGTACCCCACGGCTGCGGGAGCGAGCGCCGCCGGCGGCAGCTTCGCGCGCCGTTCGGGCGGCAGCGCCTGGAGCGCGCGGCGACCGCGCATGCCCAGAAAGTACTCGCGGATGAAGGGATGATCGACGCTCGCCGCCTCCTCCACGGGCGCCGCCACGAGCACCCGGCGCTCGGCCAGCACGGCCACGCGCGTGGAGAGCGCGACCATGGCGTCGAGGTCGTGCGTGACGAGCACCACGGTGAGCCCCAACGCCCGGTGCAGCGTGCTGATGAGGTCCACCACTTCGTCGGACGAGCGCGGGTCGAGCCCGGCCGTGGGCTCGTCGAGAAAGAGCAGCTCCGGCTCCAGCACGATCGCGCGCGCGAGGCCCACGCGCTTGATCATGCCGCCCGACAGCGCGGCCGGCATTTTCGAGGCGTGCTTGCAGGGCAGCCCGACCATTTCGAGCTTGAGCATCACGATGTCGCGCAGCAGGGCGGCCGGCACCTTGCCGAGCTCGCGCACGGGCTGGGCGATGTTGTCGAATACCGTGAGCGACGAGAACAGCGCGCCTTGCTGGAACAGCATGCCGGTGCGCGTGCGCATGAGGCGGGCGTGCTCGGGGTCGATGGTCGAAATGTTCTCGCCGAACATCTTGATGGAGCCCGAGGTCGGCTTCTCGAGCCCGAGGATCTGGCGCACGAGCGTGGTCTTGCCCGAGCCGGAGCCGCCCACCAGCGTGACGATCTCGCCGCGGCGAATTTCCAGGTTCAGATGCTGATGGACGACGTTGCGCCCGTAGCGCTTCGAGAGATTGTGGACCTCGATCACCGGCTCGCCGATGGTCGGCAGCGGCAGATCCTGCGCGACCTCCTTGAGCGGCGTGGTGATCGTGCCGGTCGTTTTCGTCTCGATCGTCGTAACCGTCGTGCCAGTCGTGCTCATGAAAGCCCCACGTTCTGGAACAGGATCGCGAATACGGCGTCGGCAAGGATCACGATCGTGATCGACGTGACGACCGACGTGGTCGTGCCCTCGCCCAGGCTCTGCGAATTCGCCTTGATGCGAAAGCCGAAGTGACAGCCCACGATCGCCACCAGCATGCCGAACGCCACTCCTTTGCCGAGGCCGATCCACACGTTGGCGATCGGCACGACGCTGGGCATCGAGCGCATGAACCACGAAATGTCGATGCCCAGCACGATCTTCGCCGCGATCGCGCCGCCTAGCAACGCAATGATGTCGGTCCAGATCACGAGCAGCGGCATCGCGACGCCGAGCGCGATCACGCGCGGCAGGATGAGGCGCAGGCCGTGCGAGATGCCCATCACGCGCATGGCGTCGAGCTCTTCGGTCACGCGCATCACGCCGATCTGCGCCGTGATGGCCGAGCCCGAGCGCCCCGCCACGAGAATCGCCGAGAGCACGGGCCCGAGTTCGCGGATCACCGCGAGGCCAAGGATGTTGACGATGAACTGGTTCGCGCCGAAGAGGCGCAATTGCTGCGCCGAAAGGTATGACAGCACGATGCCGATCAGAAACGCCACGAGCGCCGTGATGGGCAGTGCGCGCGCGCCGGCGTTGTAGACGTTCGCCGAAATCTCGATCCAGGGCGTGACCTTGGGCTTGCGCAGAACGAGCAGCAGATCGAGGATCACGCGCCCGAACATGGCGATGCCGCCGTACAGGTGGTCGAAGAACGAGAAGATCGCGAGGCCGAGCTGCGTGACCGGATCGACGCGCACGATGCGCTCCGCCGGCTCGCGCACGGAGTCGAGCAGCGCGATGCGCTCGAAGATGTCGCGCTGCGTTTGCGTGAGGTCGATGAGATCGGCCGGCAGCTTGTGGCCCCAGACGCGCCAGAGCGCCTGGCCGCCCACGTGGTCCATGCGCTCCACGCCCGAGAGGTCCCAAACGCCTACGCGCTCTTCGGCGATCTCGCGCAGACGGCGCGCGGCACCGCCCTGGTCGCGGTCGCGCGCGAGCGCGAGCGCTGTCCACTGGCCAGACAGGCGCACGGTCTTTCCGTGGGTGCCGGCCGAGACTTCAAGGCCGGGCGGCGTGTCTTGATTCAAGGGTAAGCACTCGACGGACGGGGTGAGCAAACATTGTAGCGAACGCGCCCCGTTTCGTCGGTCCGAAAGCGCACGGCCGGCGCTCAGACCCGAGGCGAACTGTGGGCAACTCTCTGGATAACTTGTGGACTGCCTGTGGGCGACCTGTGAATTGCCTAAAGAGTAAGCAAATTGCGCGGCAATCGGCAGTGCGATTGCCACCATCGCGCACCCTCGACCCTGTGGACGATTCCGTGGATAACCTGTGGGCCGCCTGTGGGTGACATGTGGATTGCCCACATTTCGGGTCGAAACCAGCGTTGCGGACTGCTGCCCGCGCCCCAGCCACTACAATATGAGACATGAATGCGACGCCCCCCACCCCCGAGACTCCGAGCGCCGGCGACTGGCGCATCGACCGCAACCGCGCGATCACGCTGTTCGGCCCGGCCGCGCACGACTGGCCCATCGAGATCGTCGAGGAAACCGGCTCGACCAACGCCGACCTCATGGCGCGCCTCAAGGCGCTGCCGCAAAAGCGCGACGCGCTCGCGCGCCCGATCGTGCGCGTGGCCTATCTGCAGACGGCCGGCCGGGGCCGGCGCGGCCGCACCTGGGTCGCGCAGCCCGGCGATGCACTGCTGTTCTCGATCGGCTGCGTGCTGCCGCGCCCGATCGAAGGGCTTGCGGGCTTGAGCCTCGCCATCGGCTCGGCACTGGTGGACGGCCTGCGCACGCTGCCCGTGAGCGCGCCCGGACAGATTGCGCTCAAGTGGCCCAATGACGTGCTGCTCGAAGGCGACAAGCTGGTGGGCATTCTCGTCGAGACAGCCTGGACCACCGCCGACGCCACGGCGGTCGTGATCGGCATCGGCACGAACGTGCGCGGCGAAGATGCGCTCGCCGCCAAAGTCGAGGCGCTCAACGCCGCCGCCGGCAGCGCGGCGGTCGTGCCCGGCACGACGCCCACGGCGCTTTCGCGCGCGTGGCCGAACGCCAACCTCACCGACACGCTCGCCGCCGAGTTGAACGCACTCGAAGCGGCACTGCAACGCTTCGGCACGGCGGGCTTTGCGCCCTTCCAGGCGCGCTGGAACGCGTGCCACGCGTACGCGGGCCGTGAGGTCGCGATCTACGAGCAAGGCAAGGAATTGCTGCGCGGCACGGCGGCAGGCGTGGACGAGCGCGGCCAGTTACTCGTCGATACGCCGAACGGGCGCGAGACCGTCACGGCCGGCGACGTGTCGCTGCGGCTCGCGGACAGCGGCGCATGAGCCGCGGCCCTTTCCTCCTGATCGACGCAGGCAACAGCCGGATCAAATGGGCGCTCGTCGCGCCCGACGGGTCGCGCCTGCATGCGGGAACGATGGATCATGTGCGCGACGACGGTGCGCAATCGACGCCCGCCGCCGGTGAAGCCGGAAGCGAACAATGGGCGACACTGCCGCGGCCCGCCGGCGCGTGGATCTCGAACGTCGCGGGCGCAGGAGTCGGCGAACGCCTCGACGCGCTAGTCGAGGCGCACTGGCCCGGTCTGTCGCGCACCGTGGTGAGGGCCTGCGCGCAGCAGTGTGGCGTGACGAACAGCTATGCCACGCCCGATGCGCTCGGCAGCGACCGCTGGGCCGGCATGATCGGCGCGCACGCCGCGTATCCGGACGAGCCGCTCCTGATCGCGACATTTGGCACCGCCACCACGCTCGAAGCACTGCGCGCCGACGGCACGTTCGTTGGCGGCATGATCGCGCCGGGCTTCACGCTCATGATGCGCTCGCTCGGCGAGCACACCGCGCAACTGCCCGTGGTCGCCGGCGGCATGGCGAATGCTGCCCACCCGGGCATTGCCTTCGCCACCGACACGCGAAGCTCGATCTCGGCGGGCTGTGCGCTCGCGCAGGCCGCGCTCATCGAGCGCGCCTGGGCCGATCTGCAGGATGCGTGGAGGATGCCGGTGCGGCTCGTGGTGAGCGGCGGCGCGGCGGCCGAAGTGACAGCGGCGCTCAAGGTGCCGCATACTCGCCACGATGCACTGGTGCTTTCGGGCCTCGCGCTCATCGCGGCACAGTCCTGAGGCGCGCGCGACCCACGCGCCGCCCACATCTAGCCCTGAAACTGAACGAACGATTTCGAAGGAGCTTCACACGATGCTGCGCTGGCTGATCGCCATTCTGATTCTCGCCAACGGGCTGGCCTTTGCGGCCATTGGCGGCGTGTTTGGCCCGACACCCTCGTCGGGTACGCGCGAAACCCAGCACCTGAACCGGCAGATCCACCCCGAGCGGCTCGTGGTGAAGGCGATCCGGCCCTCCGAATCGGCAGACGTGCCGACCGTCGGCGGCCCCGTAGCGGATCCGGCGGTGCGGGCGTCGACCCTCACGCAGTAATCGGCGCTTCAAACGCAACCGGCCGGAGATCGGGCGCGCCCAAGCGTTGGGCGGCCCGGCCTCCGGCCGGTTCTGCATCGTCCGCCGCACGGGGCGGACGTAGGTCGAAACTTACTTCGATCCTTCCTGCGCGCGCACTTTCTGCAGCAGCTTTGTCGTGGAGCGGTCGTGCTCGAAGGCGATCGCGAGCGCGCGCCCGCCCCAGCCGCGCACCAGCGCCGACTCGGGCAGCGCGTCCATGTCGTAGTCGCCGCCCTTCACGAGAATGTCCGGACGCACGGCCCCGATCAGCTCGACGGGCGTTTGCTCGCCGAACTGAACGACCCAGTCCACGCTCTCCAGCGCCGCCAGCAGCGCCATGCGGTCGTTCTCGTTGTTGATGGGGCGGTCGTCGCCCTTGCCGAGCCTCTTCACCGAAGCGTCGCTATTCACGCCGACGATCAGCGTGGCGCCCAGCGCCTTCGCATCGGCGAGATAGGTGACGTGTCCGCGGTGCAGGATGTCGAAGACGCCATTGGTGAACACCACAGGGCCGGGCAGCGAGGCGCGCAGTTGCGCGAGCGCCTCGCGGGTCGTGATCTTGCGTTCGAAGGAAGCGGGCATGGAATGAGGCTCGGATAAAAAATGGGCGCGGATCGAATCGAGCAAGTCATCGACAAACGCGCCAATGAAAACGGCCCGTCACGCGAGGAGCGCTTCGGGCCGTCCCGGTCGCGGCGCGCCACGAAAGACGCGCACGCGAGATGTCCCGGCGCGTCAGGCCGGCTGTTGCGTGCCTTGCTCGGCCTGCAGGCGCTGCACCACTTCCTTGCGATAGCGGTTCAGTTCCTGTGCCGTGGTGAACGTGCGCTCGAACAGGATCGAGAGGTTGTGCAGAATGCGCTCGATCACCTTCTTTTCCCAGCCGTCGTCGAAGCGGATCTGCTCGTCGAGCCAGCGCTCGAGCCACTCCGGGTCGGGCAGGCGCGACTGCACGGTGTCGCGCGGGAACAGCGCCTGGTTCACGTGCAGGTTCGTCGGGTGCAGCGGCTTTTCGGTGCGGCGCGCCGAAGCCATCAGCACGCCGATCTTCGCAAACGCCGCGCGCGCGACGTCGCCGAAATTGTTGAGCGCCTTCTTCATGTAACGCAGATAAGCGCCGCCGTGGCGCGCTTCGTCGCGCGAAATCGTTTCGTAGATGGCCTTGATGACCGGCTCCGTGTGCCATTCGGCGGCACGGCGATACCAGTGGTTCAGGCGGATTTCGCCGCAGAAGTGCAGCATGAGCGTTTCGAGCGGCGGCGCCGGATCGAACTCGAAGCGCACGGCGTGCAGCTCTTCTTCGGTCGGCACCATTTCCGGCTTGAAGCGGCGCAGGTATTCCATGAGCACGAGCGAATGCTTTTGCTCCTCGAAGAACCACACGCTCATGAACGCCGAAAAGTCGCTGTCGTGGTGGTTGTCGCGCAGGAACATTTCCGTGGCCGGCAGCGCCGACCATTCGGTGATCGCGTTCATCTTGATGGTCGCGGCCTGCTCATCGGTAAGGAGCGACGCATCGAACTTGTCCCAGGGAATGTCCTTTTCCATGTCCCATCGGACCGATTCGAGCGATTTGTAAAGTTCCGGATAAAGCATCGTGTTCATAGTCCCGCCCCTGATCTGCGCAAAACGCGCGCATGACGAATTCGTAGCGTGCCGCGTGCCGCATACAACGCGGTCGCGCAGGCAAAAAGCATTTAATTTTACGCGGTATCCGGCCCTCTGGACGCAATCGCAGACCGGCGAACGCAACACGCGTTGCCCCACGACAATCCAGCTAACCGGAATGAAGGCGCCGTCGTGGATTCTGGGTAGCTGCTCCGTTCCTTGAACCCGGCCGCCTGATACCGCTGATCACCACCGATACCCGCGAGGCGTGCGAGCCATCGCCGCGGGCCTATGCGACACAATGTCGCACTCTAGCGCCCTACGTTCGACGTCCTTTGGACACACCTTGCTGGCTGATTTTCCAATGGGCAAACATCCCGCCCGTCAAGGCCGTGGAACCCGCGCGGCGAAGCGCCGCAACGCCGCCCGCAACTCCCACAAATAACCAGAAAAACCTTACACAATAATAGCATGCCGGTGTTTCAGTTCCGCCACGCCCCAAAATCGTTGATCGCGCCGTCTGTCGGAGCTTTGAGCCAACTCAAAAGAACATCACTTTGCGCGAGCGTGTCGCGATAACCCAGCTCGATCAATTCACGCGTGAATTCACGCTCGAAAAGCAAATAGCTCGCAAACGCCGCACCCGAAGCGCGGTTGCCGCCCATCGCACCCAGCAGCATGCGCACGGAGCGCGGCAACTGCTGCAAATGGCGCGCGGCGATCAGCTCGATCCGCTCGCTCGGCGCGATCGCGAGCACCTCGACTTGCCGCCAGCCGCTTTCCGGCTCCACCGTATGCGGCAGTTGCAGCACCATGCGGTTCACGTGCTCGATGCGCTCGATATCGGCGCCGAGGGAGTCGAGGAACACGCTCGCGAGCACCTGCTGGCCGATCTGCGCGAGCGTCGGATAGCGGTCGATGTCGGGGCGCGCCGCCGGCACTTCCGGCGTGGGCGTGGGCGCAGCCGCGCCCAACACGACGATGCGCTGCGCGCCGAAGTGGATGGCCGGCGAGAGCGGCGCGATCTGTCGGACCGAGCCGTCGCCGAAGTATTCGTGACGGCCGTCGAGTTCGAGACGCACGGCCGGGAACACAAATGGAATCGCCGCTGAGGCGAGCAGATGCGCGGGTGTGAGCGCGACCATGCGCGCGGTGCGTTGCGCGCGCCGCCACGCGGTAATCGGCTCGCACGCCTGATAGAACGTGACGTGCCGCCCCGACGAATAGCTGAGCGCCGTGACGGCGAGCGCGTAGAGCAGCCGTTCGTCGAGCATCTGCTCGATGCGATGGAAATTGAGCGCGTGCGGGAGCATCCGTGCGAGCGGCGTGCTGTCGAACAAGGTGCGCGGCGCGGCGCGCGCGCCCACGCTCGACGCAGCCCAGCCGAATGCGAGCGCGGCGAGCCAGCGCGCGCCCGCGGCGGCGACGCCGGGCCAGTCGGTGCGATAGATCTGGCTTGCGCGCATGTCCGACCAGACATCGACGAGGCGCGCCGCGCCGTGCGCGAACTGGTCGGCGTGGCTCGCGATCGAGGTGGCGTTGATTGCGCCCGCCGAGGTGCCGCAGATCACCGTGAAGGGCATGGCGCGCCGCGCCGGCTCGGCCTGGCCGGCCAGCTCGGCAAGCGCGCGCAAGGCGCCGGCCTGGTAGGCCGCCCGCGCGCCGCCGCCCATCATCACGAGCGCTAGCCGCATGATGCCGACGCTCCCCGTCGTGGTTTCGCTTTTGCCCCGCAGTTGGCCTTCTGTTGCCCTTCTGCTGCGTCCCGCGGGGGTGCTTCTTCGTGACGTGACGTCACGCGGTGCACCTTATTCCGGCTGCGTCGGCGCCTTTTTCGCGCCGCGCGGCGCGCTGCGGCCCGCGCCGCCGTTGTTGCCATTGCCGCCGCCAGCGTTGCTGCTCCGCCGGGCGGTGGTGCTGCGTTTCGCCGTGGCGGCTTCGGTCTTCGCCTGCGCCTCGCTCACCGCTTCGGCGGCCGCTTGCGCGGCCTGCGCCGCGGCGGCGGGCTGCGCCATCGCGAATTGCGCGAGCTGGTTGAACTGCGCCTGCACGAGATTCCACCACGAACCCGCGTCGAAGCCCGGCTGCGCGGCTGCGGCGCCCTCGGGCGCAGCGCCTGCGTTCGCGGCCTGCGGCTCGGCGGCCCGCTCGCGCGCGGCGCCCGCTCTCGGCGCTTCGGATTCGGCGTGCGTCGGGGTCATCTGCGCCTGCGCGAACGCGCCGAACGCACGCAGCGTGGAAAGCGTGGCGCGCTGCACTTCGAGCGCCTGGATGGCGGACTGCAACATGCCGAGATTGAGCTTGAGCCACTGCTCGACGGCGCGCAAATCGGTGATGCGCTTGTCGAGCTCCTCGATGTTGGTGAGCGGCGTCATCATGTCGGACATCATCGAAAGCGGCGGGCCAAAGGCTTGCGCCACGCCCGGCTCGCCCCCCGCAAACGCGCCGCCGAACGGCGTGAGGCGCATCATCCCCCACATCTGGTCGAGCATTTCGGCAGGCGGAAAGCCTGGAAAGCCCGGGAACGGCGGCATGGTGCCTGCTGAGTCGGTCATGCGGTACTCCCTCGCATAGATAGGTGGTCAAATGCGCGCGCGTGGGCGGCACGAAACGATCTCTTCGATGATAGCGCGCGTAAAAGTAGAAATCGGCAGAAAGCACGAACCAAAATGCGTCAGAATGGATCGCCGCCCGGAAACTCCGGCGCGCGCCGCTCGCGCAGCGACTGCACGCCCTCGCGCACGTCGGGTCCCGCGAAGCCCATGAATTCGAGCGCAAGCGACGTGTCGAACGTCGGCCCCGCCATGCGCAGCCAGTTGTTGAGCGCGTACTTGGTCCAGCGCACCGCGGTTTGCGAACCGCTGGCGAGGCGCTTCGCCACTTCGAACGCCTTCGGCAGCAGGTCGTTCTCGTCCACGGCGAGCGAGACGAGGCCGATGCGCTCCGCCTCCTCGCCGCTCACCGGCTCGCACAGCAGCAGGTAGTACTTCGCCTTCGCCATGCCGCACAACAGCGGCCACACGATCGCCGCGTGGTCCCCCGCCGCGACGCCCAGACGCGTATGGCCATCGATGATGCGCGCCGTTTTCGTGGCAATGGAAATGTCGGCCAGCAGTCCCGCGACGAGCCCCGCGCCCACCGCCGGACCGTGCATGGCCGAGACGATCGGCTTGCCGCAGTTGATCACGTTGTAGACGAGGTCGCGCGCCTCGCGCCACACGCGCGCGCGCACGTCGAAATGCGTGGCCATGTCCTCGACGAGTTGCAGGTCGCCGCCCGCCGAAAAGCCCTTGCCCTCGCCGCGAATCACGGCGACGCGCGCGTCGGGATCGCGGTCCACGTCGCGCCAGATCTCGGCGAGTTCGCGGTGCATGTTGGCGTCGGCGGTCGCGAGGCCGCTCTTGTTCGCGCCCTCGCCGCTCATCACGATCTCGACGATGCCGTGCTCGTGCCGCCGCACGCGCAGAGCGTGATAGCGGGCGTAAAAAGGATCGTTCATGGGCGGACCTCCTTTACTTCGGATTGCTGATTACGTGAAAGCGCTGGCAGCGCGGCTCATCAATGCGGCTGATACGCCCACTTGCCATCGCGGATCTCGACCATCACGCGCGCTCGCGCGTCGAGGCCGAGGTGATCGGTGCCGCTCATGTTGACGACGCCATTGGTGTCATGCTGGCCGTGCGTCGCCTCGAGTGCGTCGCGCAGCGCGTGGCGAAACGCGGGCGTGCCGGGCGCAGCCGACTTGAGCGCAACGGGTATCGCGTTCTGCAGCAAGAGCCCCGCGTCCCACGTGTACGCGCCGAACGCCGACACGGTGCCCGCGCCGTTGCGTGCTTCATAACGCGAAATATAGTCGAGCGCGAGGCGCCGGCCGGGCTGGTCCTCGGGCAGTTGCGCGGCCACGAGCACCGGGCTTGCGGGCAGGAAGGTGCCGTTGCAGTCGGCGCCGCACACGCGCAGGAAGTCGCGGTTGCCCACGCCGTGGTTGTGATAGACGACGCCCTTGTAGCCGCGCTCCTTGAGCGCCTTGGGCGGCAGCGCGGCGGGCGTGCCGGCCGCGCCCACCACGACGGCATCGGGATGCGCCGCGACGATCTTGAGCACCTGCCCCGTCACGCCCGGATCCGTGCGATTGAAGCGCTCGTTCGCGACGAGCTTGATGTCGTGCCGCTGCGCGGCCTTCGCGATCTCGGCATAGAACGTCTCGCCGAGCGCGTCGGCCTGGCCGATATAGGCGAGCGTCTTCACGTTGTGGGCGGCTGCGTGCTCCATGATCGCGCCGGCCATCATCGCGTCGGTTTGCGGCGTCTTGAACATCCAGTGGCGTTTGTCGTCGACGGGCTCGATGATCTTCGCCGACGAAGCGAGCGAAATGGTGGGCGTCTCGCCCTGCGCGATCACGTCGAGCATCGCGAGCGAGTTGGGTGTGATCGACGAGCCGATGATCGCGTCGACATGCTGTTCGTCGATGAGCTTCTTCGTGTCCTGCACGGCCTGGGTCGTGTCCGAGGCGTCGTCGAGCACGATGTACTGGACTTTCTGGCCTGCGATCTCGGTGGGGAACATCGCGGCGGTGTCGCGCGCGGGAATGCCGAGCGAGGCGGCCGGACCCGTGAGCGAAAGCACGAGGCCGATCTTGACCTGCGCGAGCGCAAGCGTGGGCGCACAGATACTGAAAAGCGGGGCGATGCGTACAGCAAGACGGCTGGGGCGAGAAGCGTTCACGGTGTCTCCTTGTCGTTTTACGTTCGGATGCTGCGTGCTTCTACGGCTCGTACCTTGACTGGTCTGCCCGATGCCCTCGCAGAAAAAGGGCGTTCGCCAGTGTAGCCGCACGCGTGGCGCGCGGCATCCGGCGAAACCCTTCAGCGCCTGGGTGTCATGGCTCGCCGTGGAGCGACGCCACAGCCTGATCGATCGCGCCGAAAATCGACTTGCCCGCTTCGTCGAACATCTCGATCTTCACGCTGTCGCCGAACTTCATGAACTCGGTGCTCGCCTGTCCACTTTCGATCATTTCGAGGCAGCGCTTCTCGGCAATGCAGCAGTAGCCGCGCTTTGCGTCCTTGTTCGAGACCGTGCCCGAACCCACGATGGCGCCCGCGCGCAGATGGCGGGTTTTCGCAGCGTGCGCGATCAGTTGGCCGAAGTGGAACACCATGTCCGTGCCGGCATCGGGCTGGCCGACCTTCTTGCCGTTCCAGTGCACGATGAGCGGCAGGTGCACGCGCCCTTCGCGCCAGTGCTCGCCGAGTTCGTCGGGCGTGACCATCACCGGTGCGAACGCGCTCGCCGGCTTGCTCTGGAAAAAGCCGAAGCCCTTCGCGAGTTCCGCGGGAATGAGGTTGCGCAGCGAGACGTCGTTGACGAGCGTGACGAGCCGCACGGCCCGCAGCGCTTCGTCGGGGCTCGCGCCCATCGGCACGTCGCCGGTCACGACGGCGACTTCGGCCTCGAAGTCGATGCCGAACGCCTCGGATGCGCACACGATGTCGTCGCAAGGCCCGATGAAGTCGTCGCTGCCGCCCTGGTACATGAGCGGGTCGGTCCAGAATTCGGCGGGCATCTCGGCGCCGCGCGCGCGCCGCACGAGTTCGACGTGATTCACGTACGACGAGCCATCCGCCCATTGGTACGCACGCGGCAGCGGCGCCATGCAATCGCGCGCGTCGAAGCTGAACGCGTTGCGCGCGCGCCCGTAGTTGAGCGCGTCGTACAGTTCGGCGAGCTGCGGCGCGTAGAAGCGCCAGTCGTCGAGCACGCGCTGCAGCGTGGGGGCGATCGTGTCGGCGATGGCGGCGCTGCGCAGGTCGCGGGAAACGACGATCAGTTGCCCGTCGCGGGTGCCGTCCTTCAGCGTGGCAAGTTTCATGGAATCAGACGTGAGTGACGATAAGGGAAATGTATTCTACGATGGTGAATCGGCGTGACCCAAGCGGGTGCGCCGCATGCCCTCAGTTGCCGTACAGTTGCCGTACGTTTGAACACCACAACGCATCCATGCCGCCAACCGTCCGATCCGCCGCGCCGCGCGCGAGCGCCCCAGACGCCCCGAACGCCGAAGATCTCGCCGACACCCTCGACACCGCCGACGCCGCGGAAGGTACCGAAGCCGGCGAAGAAAAACTGCGCTCGGGCATCCAGTCGATCGAAGTGGGTTTTCGCCTGCTCGAAGTGCTCACCAGCGAGCCGCGCGCGATGATGCTGCGCGACCTCGCGCAGCGCGCGGGCATGAGCCCGGCAAAGGCGCACCGCTATCTCGTGAGCTTCATGCGCCTCGGCGTGGTGGCGCAGGACCCGCTCTCCGGACGCTACGAACTGGGCGGCTTCGCGTTGCAGCTTGGACTCGCGCGTCTCGCGCGCGTGGATGGCGTCAAGCTCGCGCGCCTCGCACTCACCGAATTGCGCGACACGCTCGACATCACCGTGGGCATCGCCGTGTGGGGCAACCAGGGGCCGACCGTCGTGCACTGGCTGGAGTCGAGCCACCCCGCAAAAGCGTCGCTCAAGCTCGGCGACGTCATGCCGATGCTCAGTTCCGCCACGGGCCTGCTATTCGCCGCCTACCTGCCGCGCAGCAAGACCGCCCCGATGATCGAGCGCGAACTCGCGGGCGCGCAGCACTACTCGTACGGCTCGACACCGCGCACGGCAGATGCGCTCGAACAGGCGCTCGCAGAAGTTCGCGAGCATGGTGCCGCCCGCGTGGAAGGCATGTTGCTGCCGACCATCCACGCGTTCTGCACACCCGTGTTCGACGCGAGCGGCGAACTCGCGCTGGGACTCATCGCGCTCGGTCACGAAGGAGCGTTCGATATCGCCTGGAACGGCGCCGTGGATACCGCGCTGCGCGCGTGCGCCGAGAAACTGTCGTACGAATTGGGGTACAGTCCAACGCCGCGCTGAGGGCTGTACGCCGGGGCCCGCATCCATGTGACCCCTCTCGCACGCGTCTGCCTTTCTGCATGCACCCGGCGGGTTGTGTCACATTAACGTACGACCGATACCGCCCACGAACCGCCGATGTCCACGCCAGCCGCCCCGCGCGAGGCACGCCGCCTCGACACTGACTCACGCACGCCGCAGCGCATGCGCGCGTGGCGCTGGGTCGGTGTGTTCGTCGCGGTCACGGCGCTCCATTGGCTCGCGGCCGAATGGTTCACGCGGCATCACGGCGCGCCGCCGCCCGTCGCGCACGGACGCATACCGGTGCAAGTGGCGCTCCTCAAACCCGAGCGCATCGAGCGCGAGGCGAAGCCCGCGGGTCCTGCGGCGGCGGCGCATGCCGCGCCCAAACCGGCGCCCAGGGCCGCCGAGCCGCATACGCTGCACGCGGTGACGCCGCCCAAACCGCACCCCAAAGCGCCGGCCTCGCCGCCGGATACGCAGGCGGCGTCCGCGCCCGCAGCCGCATCGCCAGCCAGCGCGAGCGCCGCCGGCACGAGCGGGACGGCAAGCACGGCGCCCGGCAACGGCAAGCAGCCTTCGGCACAAGCCACGCAAGCCTCGCATGGGCTGAAATTTTCGGTGCCCCCATCGGGCGAGCTGCAGTACGACACGTTCTATAACGGTGTGCGCAATCAGCCCGGCACGATCCACTGGTCGAGCGATGGGCAACGCTACGAGATGGTCGTGCGTGTGCCCCTGCCCTTCGTCGGCGAGTTCAGCTGGACCAGCAAGGGCCAAGTGGACGCCTTCGGCCTCGCGCCCGATCAGTACATCGAAAAGCGCGGCCATCGTCCTTCGGACGTGACGATTTTCAATCGCACCGACAAGCAGATCGTGTTCACGCGCACGCCCAACTCGCTCGCGCTGCCCGATGCCGCGCAGGACCGCTTCAGCATGGTGATGCAGCTCGCGAGCCTCGTGCGCGGCGACCCCGACGCGTACAAGCCGGGCGTCACGCGCGAGTTCTATGTCGCGGACAACGACAGCGGTGAGACCTGGCCCATCACCACGATCGGCGACGAAACCGTGAGCACGGATCATGGCTACGTCGCAGCGCGCCACTTCATGCGTCTGCCGCGCCGCGAGGGCGACAAGCGGCGCATCGACGTGTGGCTCGCGCAGTCGCTAGGCTGGTTGCCCGTGCGCCTCGTGCAAACCGAACCGAATGGCAACCAGTTCGAACTGGTGTGGCGCGGCGCGCTCACGGTGCCGAGCGCGACGAACGCACCCGCGTCGGCGCCCGACTCCGCAGCGGCCGCGACCGCCACGGCGCCCAGCGCCGCGCCCGACACAACATCGGCACAATCCGCAACGCCGGAAGCTGCGCCTGCTTCTGCGCCTGCTGCGTCACAACCGGAACCGCAACCGTCTGCGCAGCCGGCGCCACCCGCCAATATGCAGACAGAAACGCCAACAGAATCACCACCGCAACCGTCGACAGACGACGCGCAACCCTCACCCGCGTCGCCGGGCCCGGCGCCCGAGCATCCCTGAGCGCGCAACCGCACGCACCGCTCGATCCGGACGGCCCGCTTCGCAACACAAATTCGCGAAATAGCGCATACTGGAATCGAGCCATGTGTCAAGGATCGCAAGGCATCGCGCGCACTACGAAGGCCCCAAAAAAACAAGCAGACGAAACACGGCAGCAACACACCGCGCGCAAACAACGGACCAGCAAACGCACCAGCAAACGCACCAGCAAACGGACCAGCACGGACAAACCGATACAACGCTGCACAAGACGGACAAAATCGGCTCGACACAATAAACGGCGCAGCAACCAGGGACGCGACACACAAGCTAACGAACATCGCATCGCGCATCGTCTGCGCGCCCCAGGCGCGTGGATTGCTCCATCAGCATCGCGTGCATGCAGTACCTCGCAAACGGCTTGACTCCCAGCCTGGAAGGCGAAGGAGGAACCCATGCAAGTGACTGTCAATGGCATCGATACGCACTATGTCTTCGACGACAGGAGCGGTGGGTCCGCGCTGGCGTTCATTCACCAACTGGGCGGCGACCTTGGCGTGTGGGACACGCTCGCTGGACATTTCCGCCATCGCCACAGTGTGCTGCGCTATGACGTGCGCGGCCACGGTGGGAGCGCCGTCGCGAGCGAGCCCTTCGGCTTCGCAGAACTCGCTGCCGACCTCGATGCGCTTTTCGACGCAACCGGCATCGAGCATGCGCATCTCGTCGGCATGTCGATGGGCGGCATGATTGCGCAGCAGTTCGCGCTCGATTACTCCGAACGCGTGACGACGCTCACGCTTTGCGACACGGCAAGCCATACGCCGCCTCAAGCGCGCGAAACGTGGAACGAACGCGCCGCCACGGTACGCAGCGAGGGTCTCGGGGCGCTCGTCGACGCGACGATGGCGCGCTGGTTCACCGCCGACTTCCGGCACACGCATGCGCCGACTGTCGAGCGGATTTGTGACGTTTTATTACGGACCCCTTCAGAAGGCTATGCGATGGCTTGCGAGGCGCTACGCGATTTCGACGTGGAAAACAGGCTCGCGCAACTGCGCGTGCCGACGCTCGCAGTGGCGGGCCGCCACGACAGCGGCACGCCGATGGCCGTGACGCAGGCCCTGGCAAGAGCAATAGAAGGGTCGCATTTCGTGGTGCTCGATGCCGCGCATCTGGCCCCGGTAGAGGAGTCGCACCGTTTCACCGCGTTGCTCGAAACGTTTCTCAAACAGTAGGTCTAAGCAGTTCGAAGTAAAAGCATCGTGGCAGTGGCAGCAGACGCAGTTGAGAAGTGAAGTAAAAAGGGAGAGCAGTCCACATAAGAGGTGATGCGGGACCCACCCCTTGAATTCCAGAACGAACGCTCCATGTATTGACCGAGAAGGTCGGGGAGCACAGGAAAAAGGAGTGTCGCCATGCAAATGATCTACAACAGTCCCAACTATTGCGTTGTCGAGTTCCCACCGCAGGACGGCCATAGCGCGATGCGCGCAGGCGGCTACGAGATCGTCGACAAAAACGCGCGCCGCGAGATCTTCATCGATGGCGTGATGGCGGCACGTTTTCGCGAAGACGTGCAAAAGCTGATGGACGAAGACCAGTCTCTCGACGAAGTCGACGAATTCCTCGGACAGTTCGACAGCCTCATGCAGCAACCCGTCGTGCTTCACTGACGCTAGCGCACCCCGCGGCACTCAACGCGCAGCGTCCTTCACACGAAACCCCGTCCGGCTTGGCCGGCCGGGGTTTTCTTTTGGCCGTCCGGCACGCGCCACAGCGGTTGCCGGCACGCGACGCTGCCCGCAGCGGAGCGTTGCCGCAGCGGCTACAATGTGGGGTTTCCCAGTTCAACCGGTACCACGCCCGCCCGCGATCCATGAACCAGCCCGCAGCCCTTGCCTCGCGTCCCGCCGGGGACGCCAAATACACGCGCGGCGCAGCGCTTCCCGCGCTGCTCGCCTCGCGTATCGTGATCCTCGACGGCGCGATGGGCACGATGATCCAGCGCTACAAGCTCGACGAAGCCGCCTACCGCGGCGAGCGCTTCAAGGACTACCCGCGCGATATCAAGGGCAATAACGAACTGCTCTCGCTCACGCAGCCGCAGATCATCAGCGAGATTCACGAGCAGTATCTCGCGGCGGGCGCGGACATCATCGAGACCAACACGTTCGGCGCGACCACGGTGGCCCAGGACGACTACGGCATGGGCGAACTGGCCATCGAGATGAACGTCGAGTCGGCGAAGCTCGCGCGCGCCGCCTGCGACAAGTATTCGTCGCCGGACAAGCCGCGCTTCGCCGCGGGCGCGATCGGGCCGACGCCGAAAACGGCGAGCATCTCGCCCGACGTGAACGATCCGGGCGCGCGCAACGTGACGTTCGAGGAACTGCGCCGTGCGTACTACGAGCAGGCGAAGGCGCTCATGGACGGCGGCTGCGACCTCTTCCTCGTTGAGACGATCTTCGACACGCTCAACGCCAAGGCCGCGCTGTTCGCGCTCGACCAGCTCTTCGAAGACACGGGCGAGAATCTGCCGATCATGATCTCGGGCACCGTCACCGACGCCTCGGGCCGCATTCTCTCGGGCCAGACTGTCGAAGCGTTCTGGAACTCGCTGCGTCACGCGAAGCCGCTCACGTTCGGTCTGAACTGCGCGCTGGGCGCGGCGCTCATGCGCCCGTACATCGCCGAGCTTGCGAAGCTCTGCGACACCTACGTTTCGTGCTATCCGAACGCGGGCCTGCCCAACCCGATGAGCGACACGGGCTTCGACGAAAGGCCCGCCGATACGTCGGCACTGCTCGAGGAATTCGCGAGCGCCGGTCTCGTGAACGTGGCGGGCGGCTGCTGCGGCACGACGCCCGAACACATCGCGGCCATTGCCCGCGCGCTCGCAGAGATCAAGCCGCGCCGCTGGCCCGGCCAGTATCGCGACGCCGCCTGACGGCAAGTTCGATCGCTGCTTCCGAGTCCCGCTCCAACCACACACGATCCGGTCCCACGCCATGACTGACCATACCCTGCGCCTTTCCGGCCTCGAGCCCTTCAACGTGACCGAAGGCACGCTGTTCATCAACGTGGGCGAGCGCACCAACGTGACCGGCTCGAAGGCTTTCGCGCGGATGATTCTCAACGGCCAGTTCGACGAGGCGCTCGCGGTTGCGCGGCAGCAGGTCGAAAACGGCGCGCAGGTCATCGACGTCAACATGGACGAAGCCATGCTCGACTCGAAGGCGGCGATGGTGCGCTTCATGAACCTGATCGCCTCCGAGCCCGACATCGCGCGCGTGCCGATCATGATCGACTCGTCGAAGTGGGAGGTGATCGAAGCGGGCCTGCAGTGCGTGCAGGGAAAGGCCATCGTCAACTCGATCTCGCTCAAGGAAGGCAAGGAGCAGTTCGTGCATCACGCGAAGCTCATTCGCCGCTATGGCGCGGCGAGCGTCGTGATGGCCTTCGATGAGAAGGGCCAGGCCGACACCTACGCGCGCAAGACCGAGATCTGCAAGCGCTCCTACGAGATCCTCGTGAACGAAGTGGGCTTCCCGCCCGAGGACATCATCTTCGACCCGAACATCTTCGCGGTGGCGACCGGCATCGAGGAGCACAACAACTACGCGGTGGACTTCATCGAAGCCACGCGCTGGATCAAGCAGAACCTGCCCTACGCGAAGATCAGCGGCGGCGTGTCGAACGTGTCGTTCTCGTTCCGCGGCAACGACCCGGTGCGCGAGGCGATCCACACCGTGTTCCTCTACTACGCCATTCAGGCAGGTATGAACATGGGCATTGTGAACGCGGGCCAGCTCGGCGTGTACGCCGACCTCGACGCGGAACTGCGCGAGCGCGTGGAAGACGTGGTGCTCAACCGCCGCGACGACGCCACCGACCGTCTGCTCGAGATCGCCGACAAGTTCAAGACCGGCGCCGCGAAGAAGGAAGAAAACCTCGAGTGGCGCAACCAGAGCGTGGAAAAGCGTCTCGCGCACGCACTCGTGCTCGGCATCACGAACTTCATTGTCGAGGACACCGAAGAAGCGCGCGTGAAGATCATGGGTGCCGGCGGCCGCCCGATCAACGTGATCGAAGGGCCGCTCATGGACGGCATGAACATCGTCGGCGACCTGTTCGGCCAGGGCAAGATGTTCCTGCCGCAGGTGGTGAAATCGGCGCGCGTGATGAAGCAGGCCGTGGCGCACCTCATTCCGTTCATCGAGGAAGAAAAGCGCCTGCTCGCCGAATCGGGCGCCGACGTGCGCGCGAAGGGCAAGATCGTCATCGCGACCGTGAAGGGCGACGTGCACGACATCGGCAAGAACATCGTGTCGGTGGTGCTCCAGTGCAATAACTTCGAAGTGGTCAACATGGGCGTGATGGTCCCGTGCAACGAGATCCTCGCGAAGGCCAAGGTCGAAGGCGCGGATATCGTCGGCCTCTCGGGGCTGATTACGCCGTCGCTCGAGGAAATGGCTTACGTTGCGAGCGAAATGCAGCGTGACGACTACTTCCGCATCAAGAAGATTCCGCTGCTGATCGGCGGTGCGACCACCTCGCGCGTGCATACGGCCGTGAAGATCGCGCCGCACTACGAAGGTCCGGTCGTGTACGTGCCGGACGCGTCGCGTTCGGTTTCCGTGGCGTCGAGCCTGCTTTCGGACGAAGGCGCAGCGAAGTACCTCGACGAACTCAAGGCCGACTACGAGCGCATCCGCGACCAGCACGCCAACAAGAAGGCCACGCCGCTCGTGACGCTCGAAGAAGCGCGCGCGAACAAGACGAAGATCGACTGGGCGAATTTCCAGCCCGTGAAGCCGAAGTTCATCGGCCGCCGCGTGTTCAAGAACTTCGACTTGAACGAGCTCGCGAATTACATCGACTGGGGTCCGTTCTTCCAGACGTGGGATCTCGCCGGCCCCTATCCGCAGATTCTCAACGACGAGATCGTGGGCGAGTCGGCGCGCCGCGTCTTTTCCGACGCGAAGTCGATGCTTGCGCGCCTGATTCAAGGCCGCTGGCTGCACGCCAACGGCGTGATCGCGCTGTTGCCCGCAAACACGGTGAACGACGACGACATCGAGATCTATACCGACGAGTCGCGCAGCGAAGTCGCGCTCACGTGGCGCAACCTGCGCCAGCAGTCGGTGCGCCCGGTGGTGGACGGCGTGATGCGCCCGAACCGCTCGCTCGCCGACTTCATCGCGCCGAAGGACTCGGGCGTGGCGGACTATATCGGCATGTTCGCAGTGACGGCGGGCATTGGCGTGGATGTGAAGGAAGCGCAGTTCGAGAAGGACCACGACGACTACAGCGCGATCATGCTCAAGGCGCTCGCGGACCGCTTCGCGGAAGCGTTCGCCGAAGCTTTGCACGCACGCGTGCGCCGCGATCTGTGGGGCTATGCAGCCAGCGAAACGCTCGACAACGACGCGCTGATCGCCGAAAAGTACGCGGGCATTCGCCCGGCGCCTGGCTACCCGGCCTGCCCGGATCACCTCGTGAAGCGCGACATGTTCGACTTCCTGCAGGCGGGCGAGGTCGGCATGAGCGTGACGGAATCGCTCGCCATGCTGCCGGCTGCGAGCGTTTCGGGCTTCTATCTCGCGCACCCGGACAGCACCTATTTCTCGGTGGGCAAGATCGGCCAGGACCAGCTCGCCGACTATGCAAAGCGTATGTCGCTCTCCGACGCGGACGCCCGCCGCGCGCTCGCGCCGCAGCTCTAAGCCGCACGGCGCGCCGCCCCGGGCGGCGCGCTTTCTCCCGTCGCGCTACCCCCTGTTGTCGCCGCCCGACATACGCCATCCGGCAAGGTGAAGATTACGCGCGTGCGATTTTTCGGCTTTGTAAGATGGCCCGGCAAGACCCGGTATCACCTGCATGACACCCGGCCACATGCGGCAACGCCGCGCCGGCTCGATCATCAGCAAATCCTTAAAACGCAAAATCGAAGCAACCTCGACGGAGAAATCGTATGAAGAAGCTGATGTTGATGTTGACCGCCTTCGGCGTCGCGGCGCTTGCGCAGCCGTCGTTCGCCCAGCCGGCCGCGCCGGAGCAGGCGAGCCCGGCGACGTCGTATTCGGCGCCCACCGAAAAGCACGTGAAGAAGCCGAAGAAAAAGAAGATGAAGAAGTCGGAGGCTTCCGCTGCCGAACCGGCGGCCGCCAGCGAGTAAGGCGAGCCGAAGGTGAACAAAAGCAAAGAGCCCGCGATGTTGCGGGCTCTTTGCTTTGGAACATCGAATCGGGCGGCGCAACCAGAGCGCCCTCACAGGCTGGCCGGCATGCGCCATGGCGACAGCGCAGCCCCACGCCCAGTCACGTCAGGTACGGACCTCAAATGCCCCACAAAACGTCGTTGTCTTCCTTCTTCGCGGCGCGCAGCATGTCGAGGAACGGAAAGGCGCGCTGTGCGAGGCCGACCGGCAGTTCGTGATGCACCCGGTCATCCTCGCCTTCGTGAAAGTGGCCTTCCTGCTCGTGACGGTCCTTCTTGTCCGTGGCGATGGCCGCTTCGAGCTTGGTGATGGCGGTGTCGAGTTCGTCGTGGGTAATGACGCCGCGCGGGCCGAGCCGCTTGCCGATGATGCCGAGAAGGTATTGTGCGAGGTTCTCCAGCATCGTGACGTCAGGCGCCGCGTGACATTTAAAAGTAACCAGCATGTCTGTTCCCTTTATGATTTTTTGGATCTGCGCGTGACGTTCCGGCCTGCGAAGCCAGACGGGCCAAGGCGACCCATGTCGCGCTACCTCATTTCACATATTAGCACCTGCTAAAATCCGTCAGGACGGAATTACCCGCAGGGTGCGGCGACCGGACGTTCTGGCATCAGGGACGCCGCCACGCCGCCTGCCGCAACGAGGCCCCCCGTGCATTGGCGCATGGCAGGAGGCCCGCCGCGAGGCTGGCGCCCTCACCCGTATTCGGCGGTCAGCGCCGGCAAGCCAGGGGCCATGCCCCGGGTTACGCCCCCAGCGCCGGCCCCGCATCCCATTACCCGCACAGGACTTGCAACCAGCATGCTGCCCGCACAGAAACACACCCTGGAGACCCTGCTCGCGCAAGCCGTAGCCCAAGTGGCGAAGGCCGCCGAAGGCGCGAGCGAAGCCGCATTCGTCGTGCCCGCGATCACGCTCGAGCGCCCGAAGGTCGCAGCCCACGGCGACGTCGCCTGCAACGTCGCGATGCAGCTCGCCAAGCCCATGCGCGCGAACCCGCGCCAGCTCGCCCAGCAGATCGTCGACGCCGTGCTCGCCCAGCCCGAGGCCGCAGGCCTCGTCGAGGCGGCCGAAGTGGCCGGCCCTGGCTTCATCAACCTGCGTCTCACCGCCAGCGCGAAGCGCGCCGTGATCGGCGCCGTGTTCGAGCAGGGCGAGGCATTCGGCCGCTCGCAGCGCGAAGCCGGCAAGCGCGTGCTCGTCGAGTTCGTCTCGGCGAACCCCACGGGTCCGCTGCACGTGGGCCACGGCCGCCAGGCCGCGCTCGGCGACGCCATCTCGAATGTGCTCGCCTCGCAGGGCTATGACGTACATCGCGAGTTCTACTACAACGACGCGGGCGTGCAGATCGGCAACCTCGCCGTCTCCACCCAGGCACGCGCGCGCGGCTTCAAGCCCGGCGACGCCGAATGGCCGGAAGCGGCCTACAACGGCGAATACATCGCCGACATCGCGCGCGACTACCTCGCGGGCGAAACCGTCGCGGCCAAGGACGGCGAGCCCGTCACGGGCGAGAAGGATCCCGGGAACCTCGAAGCGATCCGCCGCTTCGCCGTGGCCTATCTGCGCCACGAGCAGGATCTCGACCTGCAGGCGTTCGGCGTGAAGTTCGACCGCTACTACCTCGAGTCGTCGCTGTACACGGAGGGCCGCGTCGAGAAGACCGTCGAGGCGCTGGTCGCGTCGGGGCAGACCTACGAGCAGGAAGGCGCGCTGTGGCTCAAGACCACCGACTACGGCGACGACAAGGACCGCGTGATGCGCAAGTCCGACGGCACCTACACCTACTTCCTGCCCGACGTGGCCTACCACGTCACCAAGTGGGAGCGCGGCTTCACGAAGGTCATCAACGTTCAGGGCTCCGACCACCACGGCACCATCGCGCGCGTGCGCGCGGGCCTGCAGGCGCTCGGCATCGGCATTCCGAAGGGCTATCCCGACTACGTGCTGCACAAGATGGTCACGGTGATGCGCGACGGCCAGGAGGTGAAAATCTCCAAGCGCGCGGGCAGCTACGTGACGGTGCGCGACCTGATCGAATGGTCGGGCGGCGCGAACCCGGGCAGCGAAGTCTCGCCCGACCTGCTCGACGAGGCGACCATCCGCCGCGGCCGCGACGCCGTGCGCTTTTTCCTCATCTCGCGCAAGGCCGACACCGAATTCGTGTTCGACATCGACCTCGCGCTGAAGGAAAACGACGAAAACCCGGTGTACTACGTGCAGTACGCGCATGCGCGCATCTCGTCGATTCTCGGCGACTGGCAGGGCAAGTTCGGCGGCGATCCGGCCGCGCTGCCCAAGGTCGAGCTCGCGCCGCTTGCGAGCGAGCGAGCGCTCGCGCTCATCGCAAAACTCGGCGAATTCCCCGACATGCTCACGCATGCGGCCAGCGAACTCGCGCCGCACGCGGTGGCGTTCTACCTGCGCGAACTCGCCGCTGAGTTTCACTCGTTCTACAATGCCGAACGCGTTCTCGTCGACGACGTCGCCGAACGCGACGCCCGCGTCGCCCTCCTCGCGGCCACGCGCCGGGTGCTCGCGAACGGCCTGGCCGTGATCGGCGTGTCCGCGCCGGAGCGCATGTAACGAGACGCGCGAGACCCGCGCGCAGCAGCTTGTATGGGGCCGCCGCCTCGCGCGGACGGCCATTCCAGGATTCTCTTGTTTGCAGGTGATTCAGACGATGGCAAAACCGCGCCGCACTACAAAACAGCAGTCGAAGCAGTCCGGGGGAACCTTTCTCGGCATCGTGCTGGGCCTGATCGTCGGCCTTGCGATCGCGGTGGTGGTGGCGCTCTACATCACGCGCGCGCCCACGCCGTTCGTCTCGAAGGTCGCGCCGCCGGCCGCCTCCGACGTCAGCCAGAACAACGAGCAGGTCGACCCGAACCGCGCGCTGCAGGGCAAGTCGCCGGGCCAGCCGGTGCCGCAGGCCGCGCAAAGCACGCCGCCCAACACGGCGCCGGGCCAGACCACGAACCAGTCGCAGTCCTCGGGCATGCTCGAAGAGCCGCAGATCGTGGAAGTGCCGCCCTCGGGTTCGAACAGCAACTCCGCCAATAACAACGGCGTGGCGGTCGCGCCGCAACCGTCGACGGGTGAAAACGTCACGAGCGGCACGGCGATCGCGAAGAAGCCGCAGTCGGCCAGCAACTCGACGAGCAACCCCGCGCAGATCCTCGCGAACAACCAGCCGCAGAAGCCCGCCAACGCGGTGCCGGCGCCCCCGGCCGCCAAGCCCGGCAGCGTCGCGCCCACACCGGGCGACGCCAACACCGGCTACTTCCTGCAGGTGGGCGCGTACAAGACCTCGGGCGACGCCGAGCAGCAGCGCGCGCGCCTCGCGTTCCAGGGGTTCGAGTCGAAGGTGACGCAGCGCGACGCCGGCGGCGTGACGTACTACCGTGTGCGCATCGGTCCGTTCACGAAGTTCGACGATATGAACTCGACGCGTCAGCGCCTGTCCGACGCCGGTATCGATACGGCCGTCATCCGCTTCACGAAGCAGTAATCGCCGTCCGCGCCGCGCACCGCGCGCCCGCCCACCGAAGCCGCAGCAGAGCGGCAATCGCGTGAGGCCGGGCCGCGGCGCGCGGCGCGGCGTCCGTCAACGAGCAACACCCGCGCAGCACCCGCACGCGCCAGCTTCGCGCCAACGGCGTCCCGCGGCAGACAACCGGCCGCCGCCGGTCCAAGAACAGTGGATTCCTACGCCATGAAACGACTTCTCGGTACGCTTTTTCTCTCGCTTTCGCTGATCGCCGGTGTGGCCCACGCCTCGGCCGAGGCACCCGTGGCCGGCAAGGACTACACGGTCCTGAAGGCGCCCCAGGCGCTCGACGTGCCCGCGGGCAAGATCGAAGTAATCGAGTTCTTCTGGTACGGCTGCCCGCACTGCAATGCGTTCGACCCGTATCTCGAAGCGTGGATCAAGAAGCAGGGCCCGGACGTCGTATTCAAGCGCGTGCCGGTGGCGTTCCGTGACGATTTCATCCCGCACTCGAAGATGTACTACGCGCTCGACGCGCTCGGCCTCGCCCAGAAGCTCACGCCGGTCGTGTTCCACGAAATCCACGTGAACAAGAACTACCTGCTCACGCCGGAAGACCAGGCGAAGTTCCTCGCCACGCAAGGCGTGGATGCGAAGAAGTACATGGAAGCGTACAACTCGTTCTCGACGCAGAGCGCGCTGCAGCGCGACAAGGCCCTGCTCGATGCCTACAAGATCGACGGCGTGCCGACCATCGCCATCCAGGGCAAATACGAAACCGGCCCGGCCATGGTCCAGGGTCCGGAAGACAAGGCGCTGCCGGGCACGGCCCAGGTAATGGACTTCATCATCTCGCAGATCCGCGCGAAGAAAATGTGAGGGTTAGCGCCATGCAAGACGCGCCACTGAAGGTCTTCATCACCGGCGCGTCGAGCGGCATTGGCGCCGCGCTCGCAGCCGTTTACGCGCGGCAGGGCGCCGTTCTCGGGCTCGTCGCGCGCCGCGGCGAGGCCCTTGCCGGCTTCCGGCAGTCCCACCCCGATCACCCCATCTCCATCTATCCCGCCGACGTGCGCGACGCCGATGCGCTCGCCGCCGCCGCGCGCGACTTCATCGCCCAGCACGGCATGCCCGACATCGTGATCGCCAATGCGGGCGTGAGCCGCGGCGTGCTGACGGGCGAAGGCGATCTCGCCACGTTCCGCGACGTGATGGACACCAACTACTTCGGCATGGTCGCCACCTTCGAGCCGTTCGCCTCGGCGATGGCGCAGGCAAGACGCGGCACGCTCGTGGGCATCGCGAGCGTGGCCGGCGTGCGCGGGCTGCCGGGCTCGGGTGCCTATAGCGCCTCGAAGGCCGCGGCGCTCGCCTATCTCGAAGCGCTGCGCGTGGAAATGCGCCCGTTCGGCGTGCCCGTGGTCACCATCGCGCCAGGCTACATCCGCACGCCGATGACGGCGAAGAACCCCTACCGCATGCCCTTCCTGATGGACGCGGACCAGTTCGCCGCGAAGACCGCGCAGGCGATCGCGCGCGGCACGTCGTTCGCGGTGTTCCCCTGGCCGATGCGCGTGGCCGCCACGATGCTGCGCGCGCTGCCGCGCTGGGTCTACGACCGCGTGTTCGAAAAGGCGCCCCGCAAGCCGCGTACGGCGAGCCACTGAGCCGCTGCGGCTCGCCACACGGCGCCTCCATGCCATATGGGTATGTGGATTAAATTGTTGTCTCGGCAATTTCCCTTCGATAAGCTTGGCTCGTCCGGGCGCCCTTCTGAGCCTTCTCGCCTCTCCTGAATCGAACAAAACGGGGCGCCGCCCGCCACCGAAGAACCACGGAGATCCCATGCGCTTCACCTCGCCCACCGCGCGCACGCTTGCGCCTGCTTTCGTGCTCGCGGCCGCGCTTGGCGCCGCGTTCGCGGCCGCGCCCGCGCTCGCCAAACCGCTGACGGTCTGCACCGAGTCGAGTCCCGACGGCTTCGACGTCGTGCAGTTCAACTCGCTCGTCACGACCAACGCGTCGGCCGACGTCATCTTCAATTCGCTCGTGGCTTACGACGAAGCGCAGAAGAAGGTCGTGCCCGCGCTCGCGGACAAGTGGGAAGTGAGCGCCGACGGCCTGACCTACACGTTCCATTTGCGCCCCGACGTGGCGTTCCAGACGACCGAATGGTTCAAGCCCACGCGTACGCTCAACGCCGACGACGTGGTCTTCACGTTCGATCGCATGCTCGACGCGAACAATCCGTGGCACAAGGTGGCTGGCGCGAGCGGCTTCCCGCACGCGCAGTCGATGGGCCTCGTGAAGCTCGTGAAGGCGGTCACGAAGGTCGACGCGAACACGGTGAAGTTCGAGCTCAACGAGCCGAACGCCACGTTCCTCTCGATCCTCACGATGGGCTTCGCGTCGATCTACTCCTCCGAGTACGCCGACCAGTTGCTCAAGGCCGGCCAGCAGGTCGACCTCAACGCGAAGCCGGTGGGCACGGGCCCGTTCGTGCTCAAGAGCTACACGAAGGACGCGGTGATCCGCTACGACGTGAACCCGACCTACTGGGGGCCGAAACCGAAGGCGGACCGCCTGATCTACGCGATCACACCCGACGCCGCCGTGCGCGCGCAGAAGGTGAAGGCCGGCGAATGCCAGATCGCGCTCTCGCCCAAGCCCCAGGACGTGGCTTCGGCGAAGGACGACAAGTCGCTCAAGGTGGTGGAGACGCCCGCGTTCATGACGGCGTTCGTCGCGCTCAATACGCAGAAGAAGCCGCTCGACAACCAGAAGGTGCGCCAGGCGCTGAACATGGCGTTCGACCGCACGACGTACCTGAAGGCGATTTTCGACGATACCGCCACGCCCGCGACGAACCCCTGGCCGCCCATCACCTGGGGCTACGACAAGTCGATCCAGCCGTATCCGTATGACCCGGCGAAGGCGAAACAGCTGCTCGCCGACGCGGGCTTCCCCAACGGCTTCGCGACGACGATCTGGGTGCGCCCGAACGGCAGCGTGCTGAACCCGAACCCGCGTGCGGGCGCGGAGCTTTTGCAGGCCGATTTCGCGAAGATCGGCGTGAAGGCGGAGATCAAGGTGATCGAGTGGGGCGAGTTGATCAAGCAGGCGAAGCAAGGCCAGCACGACACGCTCTTCATGGGCTGGGCCGGCGACAATGGCGACCCCGACAACTATCTCTCGCCGCTCTTTAGCTGCAATGCGGTGCAGTCGGGCATCAACTTCGCGCGCTTTTGCGATCCGCAACTCGACAAGCTGATCGCCGAAGGCAAGGCCACCGCCGACCAGGCGAAGCGCGTGAAGCTCTACGAAGCCGCCCAGCAGATCATCCACGACGAGGCGCTGTGGATTCCGCTTGGCTACCCGACCGCCGCCGCCATCACGCGCACGAACGTGAGCGGCTATCAGGTGAGTCCGTTCGGACGCCAGAACTTCGCGAGCGTCGCGGTGCAGTAACGGTACGAGCGCCGGGCGTTCGCGCCCGGCGCCCCGATTACAGACCTGCCCCGACGATCACGAATTGAAACACGCCCGCCTGCGCCAAACATGCGGGAAGCCCGCCGCAGGCGGGCGAGTGCCCTTTCCTCTCATTACCGCCGGTAAAATTCGCGCGCAGTTTGTTGCAGTTTGGTAACTCAAGCCGCCGAGCGCCCAGCTACATTGAAGCCATCGAATCTTCAACCGAAGGGGCTCAAAATGAAAACCAAACTCTTTGCCGCGCTGGGTGCTGGAGCGCTCATCCTGGCCGCCTCGCAAACCGCGATGGCCGGCGTGGTAGTCGGCCTGAACGTCGGCGTGCCCGCTCCCGTTTATGTTGCACCGGCGCCGGTGTATGTCGCGCCGCAGCCCGTGTATGTCGCGCCGCGTCCGGTCTACGTCGCGCCGCCCGTGCGCGTGGCCTACGCGCCGGCTGTCGTGGTCGGCTGGCACGGCGACCGCTACTGGGACGGCCGTCGCTGGTACGGCCGCAACGAATGGCATGGCCGTCGCGGCTGGTACTAAATCCGCAGCCTGAATGCAGAGCGCCTCGCAAATTGCGAGGCGCTTTTTTTACGCGGTGTCGTTACGTCGCGCCCGGATTACTTGCGGTCTGCGACGATCTGATCGAACGTGCCGCCATCGGCGAAATGCGTCGCCTGCGCGTTCTGCCAGCTGCCAAACACCTGCTCGACCGTGAAGGTCTTGATCGGCTTGAACTCGTTTGTGTGCCTCGCGAGCACCGCGGCATCGCGCGGACGCAGATGGTGCTGCGCGATGATCTCCTGCGCGGCGGGCGAATACAGATAGTCGAGATACGCCTGCGCGCTCTTGCGCGTGCCGCGCTTGTCCACGACCTTGTCGACGATCGTCACCGGCGGCTCCGCCAGCAGACTCACCGAGGGATAGACGGCTTCGAAGTCCTTCGCACCCACGCCCGTATCGATGAGCGCCACTTCGTTTTCGAAGGTCACAAGGACGTCGCCGATACCGCGCTGCGTGAAGGTCGTCGTGGCGCCCCGGCCGCCCGCGTCCAGCACCGGCACGTTCTTCAGGAGCGCGCGTTCGAAGTCGAGCGCCTGGGCGTCGCTCGCGCCCTGCTGTTTGCGGTAGCCCCACGCGGCCAGATACGCGTAGCGTCCATTGCCCGACGTCTTCGGATTGGCGATCACGACCTGCAAGCGAGGTTTGGCGAGATCGTCCCAGTCCTTGATGTGTTTGGGGTTGCCTTTGCGCACGAGGAACACCATCGTCGTCGTATAGGGCGCGCTCGCGTCGGGCAAGCGCGTGCGCCAGTTGGCGGGCACGAGATGACCCTGCTGCGCGAGCAGGTCGATGTCGTTGGGCTGGTTCATCGTCACGACATCGGCCTGCAGGCCTTGCAGCACCGAGAGCGCCTGCGCGCTCGACGCGCCGTGCGACTGCTTGATCGACAGGGTCTCGCCGGTCTTCTTCTGATAGTCGGCGATGAAGCTCGCGTTGATGTCCTTGTACAGCTCGCGCGTCACGTCGTACGAGACATTCAGCAACGACGTTTCGGCGTGCGCCGCCGCTGCACTCAATGCGATGATGCCCGCGCCGAGCCAGCGCGCCGTGCGTCCCAAACCTGCCATGGTGATCCCCGTCTGTCGTTGAAAGGCGTTTCGGCCTACCTGCATGATTTTCGTAAGCAGACCGAACGCTCGATTCTAGCGAGCCGGGGCGCACGGCTTATACCGATGCGAGCTTTGCTTTGCGGCTTTCGTGCTAAGGCCTGTTACGCCATGATGTGCGCGCCGCCGTCGATATACACGGTGTTGCCGCTCATGCGGCGGGCGTAGCGCGTGGCGAGATACGCGGTCGCGTAGCCCACGTCCATGATGTCGACGAGTTCGCCGAGCGGCGCGCGCTCCACGGCCTCGGCGAGCATGCGGTCGAAGTCGGGCAGCCCCGAGGCCGCGCGCGTCTTGAGCGGCCCAGGCGAGATCGCGTGCACGCGGATGCCGATCGGCCCGAGTTCGTACGCAAGATAGCGGCATGACGCTTCGAGCGCCGCTTTCACCGGGCCCATCAGGTTGTAGCTGGGCACGACGCGGTTCGCGCCGTCGTAGCTCATCGCGAAGAGCGTGCCGCCGTGCGGCATGAGCGGGACGGCGCGCTTCGCCATGCGGATGAACGAGTGGCACGACACGTCCATCGCATACGCGAAACCTTGCGCCGACGAGTCGAGCAGGCCGCCCTGCAGATCCTCTTTCGGCGCATAGGCGATGGAGTGCAGCACGATGTCGAGCGCGCCCCACGTTTCGCGCACGGCGTCGAATACAGCGTCGAGCTGGCCGTCTTCCTCGACGTTCAATGGCAGCAGCAATTGCGCGCCCAGTTCGTTGGCGAGCGGCTCGACGTAGGGCTTGGCCTTGTCGTTGAGATAGGTGATGGCGAGTTGCGCACCGAGATCGGCGAACGCACGGGCGCAGCCGTAGGCGATCGAATCGGCGTTCGCCACGCCGGTGACGAGCGCGCGCATGCCGGCAAGCGGCCGTTCGGGAGGAGTATGCACGGCTGACCTCGCAGTGGAAAACGGCCAGTGATGGCCGCGGATGCAGTTGCCGATCTGGCTGCCGATGTATCGACCTCAAAACGACGCGCCGCATCGGCGGGGATGCGGCGCGTCCGGGGTGCCACGGGATTGGGCTTCGTTACTCGCTCGCGCTGCGCGTCGCGCGGCGGCGCGTGGCCGTCGTGCCCGCGGCCCGCGTGGCGGTGGGCGTCGATGCCGCGCGCGAGCGGCGCGCCGCCGTCTTGGCGGCAGCGGGCGCCTTCTTCGCTTCGGCCGGTTCCGCGGTCTTCACCTTCACGCCGGCGCGCGCCGCGCGCATGGGTTTCGCGGACGCGGCGTGTTCGCCCGCAGCGGCAGCCTTCGCGCGGGAGGACTTCGCGGGAGCCGCCGGGGCTTCAGCTTCAGGTTCCGCAGCTTGCGCCGCGGAGGATGCCTTGACGCCCTGTTCCGCGCTGCCGTCGCCAGCCGTACCGCCGCCGGCGCCCGAAACACCGCCGCCCTCCGACGACGACCCGCCGCCGTCGAGCGGCGGCAGTCCCGTCTTCTCGCTGCCCGGCTCGACGCCCAGCGCGCGCTGCACGTGGCGATAGCGCTCGCGCCGCTCGCCTTCGAGCGGCCCGGACACGGTCGCGATGCGGTACACGGCCGCGAGCAGCGCGCGGCGCAACTTCATGTCGGGCACGATCTCGGGCAACGCGTCGATCGCGGCCTGCGGATCGAGCTGCACGATCGCGCCCTGGCGGCGCGCCGCTTCCTTGAGTTCGGCGATGCTCGGCTGGCGATCGCCGAGATACTCGCGCGCGAGTTCGCGCATGCGCTGGAACGGGCGGTACTGCACGGTATGCATTTCGTCGACGATGTACGCGGCGATGCGCATGAACGCGTCGACGAGCGTGCCTTTCGTGAGATGCGCGCGCGCCGCGCGCAGGCGGTACTGCGCGAGCTCCTTGCGCAGCGCCATGAGCGGCGGCGCGATGGGCTCGAGCGGCTCGTTCGGCGTCACGCCCACCCAGGCCTGCACCCACGGCGCGGTGTAGACGTTGTAGAACGTGCTCTCGATCCAGGCATCGCGCGCGTCGCGGTACGCGTCCCACGAAGCCTCGATGGTCGCCGAAGTCTGCTTCTCGAGCAGCGTGAACGGATTGTCGGACGCGGTCGGCTTGCGGTTGCCGCGCACCGCTTCGGCCATGGCGGGCAGCACGCCGAGCGCCGGGTTCGCGTCGCTCATCACGCTGCGCTCCACGCGCGACGGATGCGACTCGCGCAGCGCGTGCGCACTGAACGCATTGGTCGACGCGCGCACAAACGGCGAAACGAACAGGTCGTAGAGACGCTGGTTGTTCTCCGCGAAGCGGCGCACCACTTCGAAGGGCTGCTCGTCGTCGCGGCCGTCGTCGAGCGCGAGAATGTCTTCGATGGTGCGGCGCTCGAAGCGGATCTCGTAGCGGCCTTCGAGCGCTTCGAGGCGCCCGGCTTCCGGCGTCGAGTCGGTAATCTTCGCTTCGTAGAGGCCCGGCGGCAGCACGTCGATCAGGTCGAGCGCCGAGAATAGTTCGGTGTGTTCCTTATTGGCCACGCTCGCCGAAACGAAGATGCCCAGGTGCCCCACCTTGTCGTGCAGGCAGTACACGATCACCTGCTCGTTGGCGACGATCTCGTCGACGCTCGCATACAGGTCGGGAATCCAGTTGAGCGCCTGCTGCGGCGGCGTGATGTTGTCGCCCCACGAGGCGAGCACGATGATCGGCGTGCGGATGTTGCGCAGGTCCACTGGCGAGCGCGCGTTCTTCGCGAACACCTCGTTGCGCGTGAGGTGGTTGCCCACGAACAGGTTTTGCACGATCCAGTCGATCTCGGCGCGGTTCAGCTGGAAATGGCCGCCCCACCAGCGCTCGAATTCGAGGAAGCGCTCACGCTCGGAGTCGACCCTCGAGTAGAGGTTGTAGAGCTTGCCCCAGTATGTGTTGGCCGGGTTGAGGTACTCGAAGTTCTGCACGAGATACGCGCCGTCGAAGCGGCCGTCGCCCAGGTCCGCGGCGAGCGAGGACATCCACGAGCCGCCCAGCATGCCGCCCGAATAGCGCATGGGATTCTTGCCGCGCACGCCGGCCCAGTACGACAGCGGCGAGCCCGCGAGCATGAGCGGCCCGACCAGCGCGGGCGCGGAAGCCGCGAGCAGCGCCGCGGCCCAGCCGCCCTGGCAGTTGCCGATGATGAACGGCAGGCCGTCCGCGTCCGGATGCAGCTCGCGCACGCGTTGCACGAACACACCTTCGGCCTGCGCGACCGACTGGATCGTCTGCGTTTCGCAGGGCACCGGGAAGAAGGTCACGAAATAGCACGGGTGGCCCTTGCGCAACGCGATGCCGACTTCGCTGTCCATCTTGAACCCGGCAATGCCGGGGCCGTGGCCCGCACGCGGATCGATCACGACGAAGGGGCGCATGCGCGGGTCGGTCGCCACGCCCTCTTCGGGCTTGATGCGCAGGAGCGCGTAATTGCATGGATCGTCGAGTTCGCGGCCGTCGACGATCACTTCGTAGTCGAATGCGAGCACCGGCGGCATGCCGGCCTGCTCGTGCATGTAAGTCTGATTGCCGCGCTCGCGCAGCACGTCGAGGAACAGCACGCTGCGTTGCCAGGCGTCGTAGAGGTACTCGTAGAGCGGCTGCGCGGCCGTCGGCGCGGCCTGCGCCGATTCGATTGCCTGGTTCACTGCCGAAGACACAGCCGAAGCCGCCTCGATCAGCGGCGTCTGGGGCGATGACTCCTCGTCGGATGCGCCCGCGAGGGGCCAGAAAGGCGCAAAGGGCCAGAAAGACGTGCCCGATGCGAGCGTGGGCAGAAACGAAAACGGCGACGAAACGAGCGGCGAGGAGGTGGGAACTGCCACGAGACGAATCTCCTTTAAGGGAGCACCCGCCCGCCTCGCGGCAAGCAGGCGCCAGGCCGGCGCGGGCCGTGGACGCGCGCCTTCATGACGAACGGCGCGCGGGGCCTGGCCGCTGCCCCTCTGCTGCCGCCCTCACAGCGGCGGCATTGCGGGCAACGGGGCCGGCAAAAGATATTCGCGGCCGCATGCGCGCTTCGTGCGCCTCGCGACCGCGACGTGAAAAGAGCCAGATCATGTTGCACTGCGGCATCTAAAAACTTAGGCGTCAGCCTTGCGAAAGTCAAGGTTCGCGCCGGCCCTCGGGGCCTACCCGATGATCGCAACGCCCTGTGAACGAAGCATGACAGCCGCGACTGCCGGGCCTGGGCGCGACGCGTCACGATGCCGCGCCGGCCTGGCGTGCATCCAGCCGACTGGCTCATTCGCGCTGGTCTACACTGTTACGGCTTTGCGCGCCGCAGCATGGTCCAGATGGACGCCCTAGTGGAGACCGCCATGACTTCATCGCCCGACAAGTATTCGGTTCTGCTCGCCCGTTGCGGCGGCCTCGCGCCCGTGCCCACCGCCGTGGCGCATCCCTGTGACGTGTCCTCGCTCACCGGGGCGCTCGACGCCGCGAACCTCGGCTTGATCGTGCCGATCCTCGTCGGCCCCGAGGCGAAGATCCGCGCGGTGGCCGAGGAAGCCGACCTGCGCCTCGATGGCATCACTCTCATCGACGCGCCGCACAGCCACGCCGCCGCCGAACTCGCGGTGCGCGCCGTGCGCGAGGGCGAGGCCGAACTGCTCATGAAGGGCAGCCTGCACAGCGACGAACTGCTCCACGAAGTCGCGCTCGGCGCCAATGGCCTGCGCACCGAGCGGCGCCTCTCGCACGTGTTCGCGATGGACGTGCCCTCGTACCACAAGCCGCTTTTCATCACCGATGCGGCCGTCAACATCTTCCCCAAGCTCGCCGACAAGGCCGACATCGTGCGCAACGCGATCGACCTCGTGCAGTCGCTGGGCGTAGGCACGCCCAAGGTCGCCATTCTCGGCGCCGTGGAAACCGTGTCCGAAAAGATGCCCTCCACCATCGACGCCGCCGCGCTCTGCAAGATGGCCGACCGCGGCCAGATCACGGGCGGCCTGCTCGATGGGCCGCTCGCCTTCGACAACGCGATCAGCGCCGAAGCCGCGCGCATCAAGGGCATCCACTCGCCTGTTGCAGGCGACCCCGACATCCTGCTGGTGCCCGACCTCGAAGCGGGCAACATGCTCGCCAAGCAGCTCACCTTCCTCGCCGGCGCGGAAGCGGCCGGCATCGTCCTCGGCGCGCGCGTGCCGATCATCCTCACGAGCCGCGCCGACAGCGTGCGCTCGCGCATCGGCAGTTGCGCAATCGCCGTACTGCTCGCGCATGCGCGGCGCGCGCGCAAAGCCACGGAGATCCTGTGAGCAGCGTCCAAGCCCAGCCGGCCGTGGAAGGCCATGTCGTGCTCGTCGTGAACGCGGGTTCGTCTAGCATCAAGTGTTCGGTGTTTCGCGTGATCGAAGACGACCACGTGGAGGGCGGCGCGCGCGCGCTGCATGGCGCGGGCGGCCAGATCGAGGGCATCGGCGTCGCACCGCGCGTGGTCGCGCATATGGCCGACGGGCGCCTGATCGTCGACGAGAAGTTTCCGGTCGCCCAGGTCGCCGATCACGACGCCGCGTTTCGGCTCCTGCGCCTCGTGCTCGCCGTGGGCCTGCGCGACACGCCGCCCGCCGCGATCGGTCACCGCGTGGTGCACGGCGGCGCGCGCTACGCCGACGCGGTGCTCATCGACGACGAAGTGATCCAGGAGCTCGACTCGCTCACGCCGCTCGCGCCCCTGCATCAGCCGCACAATCTCGCCGCGATTCGCGCGGTGCGCCAGGCCGCGCCCGAGCTGCCGCAGGTGGCGTGCTTCGACACCGCGTTCCACGCGGGCAACGACATCATGGCGCAGCTCTTCGCGCTGCCGTACAGCTATTACGGCGAGGGCGTGCGGCGCTATGGCTTTCACGGTCTCTCGTACGAGTACATCGCCAGGCACCTGCATCAGGTCGCGCCCGACATTGCGCGCGGGCGCGTGGTCGTCGCGCACCTGGGCAACGGCGCGAGCCTGTGCGCGATGAAGGACGGCAAGAGCGTCGAGACGACCATGGGCCTCACCGCGCTCGACGGCCTGCCCATGGGCACCCGCTGCGGCGCGCTCGACGCAGGCGCCGTGCTCTGGATGATGGCGAAGGGCATGGACTACCACGCCATCGAGAAGGTGCTGTATCAGGAGTCGGGCCTGAAGGGCCTGTCGGGCCTGAGCAGCGACATGCGCGAACTGCTCGCGAGCGGCAGCGACCGGGCGAGGCTCGCGATCGACTTCTATACGTATCGCATCGCGCAGGACGTGGGCAAGCTCGCCGTGGTGCTGGGCGGGCTCGACGCGCTCGTGTTCACGGCGGGCATCGGCGAGCACGCCGCGCCCGTTCGCGCACAGGTGTGCGAGCGGCTCGCGCCGGTTTTCGGCACCTTGCTCGACGCGCAAGTCAACGAGGTGGGCAGCAGTAACGGCAACGAGCGCGTGAGCGCACGCGAAAGCCGCGTTCCCGTTTTCGCGATCCGCACCGACGAAGAAGGGATGATCGCGCTCCATACGGCACGGTTGCTGCGGGCGGCGCTCAGGCACTGAGCGGGCCTACGCTGCGGTTCGCTGCGCCTCACCTCAGGCGTACGCCGGACCGCCCTGGTCGAATGCCGCGTCGCGCAACCGCCCCGGCGCTGCGCCATGGACGAGCGTATCGACGAAATACTTCGCGCGCGGCCACGGCCCGAAGCCGGCCGCCGTGTTGATGTGCCCTGCATCGCCGAGATTCACGAACGTGCTGCCCAGTTGCTGCGAGAGCGCGCGGGCGCCTTCGAGCGGCATCCACGGATCGGTTTCGCTGCCGATGAGGATGGACGGCACGGGCAGCTGCCGCGCCTCGAACGCGCCGGCAAAGCGGAATTTCTCGGGACTCGCGGGCGCGACGAACAGCACGCCGGCAATGTCGGCGCCGCTCTCCCCCAGCACGCCCGTGTGCAGCGCATGCGCCGCCACGAGGCAGCCGAAGCTGTGCGCGGCCAGCAGGAACGGCCCGCGCTCGCCCGCTAGCCGCCGCGCGAGCCCCGCGCCCCAGACCGCGAGATCGGGGGCGTCCCAGTCGTCCTGCTCCGCGCGCAGCGAGCGCGCGAACTGGCGTTCGAGCCAGCTCTGCCAGTGAGCGCCGTCGCTGCCGTGCAGGCCCGGCACGGTGACGAGGCGGGGCGGCCAACGCATTTGCGCGCACGAAAGCATGATTTTTTCCTTGCTGGAACACGGCGTGAATCGATTGTGGCCTGCGAGCCACGCGCGCCGAACCAATTTTTTTTGCTTAGCTTTTCGGCGGCCCCGGCATGATCCGGTGCGAGACACGCGGCGGGCGGGCGCGCCGCGATTTGCCCGGCGGTCGCGGGCCTGAAAAAGTAGAATGGTGCCGGTGCAGGCGGCTCTCACGGCTCTAGCGGGCCGCACGCAACGCAACAGCGCGCGTATCTTCGAGCCGCACCGCCGTTACCAGGGACAGGTTCACCCATCATGAAAATCATTTTCTGGTTCCCGCAGACCGACGCCTCCACGTGGCTCCACGGCCTCGCGCGCGCTCTGCCCGATGCCGAGTTAAGCGAATGGCAACCCGGCGACACCGACCCCGCCGACTACGCGGTCGTCTGGCACCCGCCGCGCGAACTCTTCGGCGTGCCGGGGCTTCGAGCCATCTTCAATCTGGGCGCGGGCGTCGACGCGATCCTCGCCCACGAACGCGAGCGGCCGGGCACGCTGCCCGGCACCGCGATGCTCGTGCGGCTGGAAGACTCGGGCATGGGCCGGCAGATGAGCGAGTACGTGCAGCATGCCGTGCTGCGCTACCTGCGCCGCTTCGACGAATACGCGCTCGCGCAGGCGCGCCGTGAATGGCACGTGCTCGCACCGCATCCGCACGAGACCTTCACGGTGGGCGTGCTCGGCCTGGGCGTACTCGGCGCGCAGGTCGCGCACGCGGTTGCCTCGCTCGGCGTGCCGGTGCGCGGCTTTTCGCGCAGCATGAAGACGATCGAGGGCATCGAAACGTATTCGGGCGAGTTGCACGGCGAGCAGTTCGACGCCTTCCTCGACGGCGTGAAGCTGCTCGTGAACCTGCTGCCCGCCACGCCCGACACCGAAAGCGTGCTCAATGCGCGCACCTTCGGCAAGCTCTCGCGCGGCGCGTATCTCGTGAACGTGGCGCGCGGCACGCATCTGGACGAGCAGGACCTGCTCGACGCGCTGGCCAACGGCACGCTCGCGGCGGCGACACTCGACGTGTTCCGCGAAGAGCCGTTGCCGCCCGATCACCTGTTCTGGCGCGAGCCGCGCATCACGATCACGCCGCACAGTTCGGCGCTCACGTTGCGCGACGAAGCGATCTCGCAGGTCGCCGACAAGATCGGCGCTCTGGCTCGCGGCGAGACCGTGAGCGGCGTGGTGCATGTCGGGCGCGGTTACTGAACATCGGCAAATCGCATCGGAACATCGCGAAGCATTTCAAATATTCGTTGGAGACACGGCAATGGCATTACCCACCGCAGTCAAGATCGTCGAAGTCGGCCCGCGCGACGGCCTGCAGAACGAGAAGGAATTCGTTCCCACCGCAACCAAAATCGAACTGATCAACCGGCTCTCGTCCGCGGGCTTTCCGAACATCGAGGCCGCCTCGTTCGTCTCGCCCAAATGGGTTCCGCAGATGGCCGACGGCGCCGAAGTCATGGCCGGTATCGAGCGCCGCAGCGACGCGATCTACTCGGTCCTCACGCCGAATCTGCGCGGCTTCGAAGGCGCGCTCGCCGCGCGCGCGGACGAGATCGTGATCTTCGGCGCGGCGAGCGAGGCGTTCTCGCAGAAGAACATCAACTGCTCGATCGCGGAAAGCATCGAGCGCTTCGCGCCCGTGGCGCAAGCCGCGAAGGAGCACGGCGTGCGCATTCGCGGCAGCGTGTCGTGCGCGCTCGGTTGCCCGTATCAGGGCGAAGTGCAGGTCGCTTCGGTCGTCGATGTCGTGGAGCGCTTCGCCGCGCTCGGCTGCGACGAGATCGACATTGCCGACACCATCGGCGTGGGCACGGCGAGGCGCGTGCACGAAGTGTTCGAAGCGGTGACGAAGGTGTTCCCGCGTGAGCGCCTTTCGGGCCACTTCCACGACACCTACGGCCAGGCGCTCGCCAACATCTATGCGGCGCTCGAAGAAGGCATCGCCATTTTCCACGCGTCGGTGGCGGGCCTGGGCGGCTGTCCGTATGCGAAGGGCGCCACGGGCAACGTCGCGACCGAAGACGTGCTGTACCTCATGAACGACCTGGGCATCCATACCGGCATCGACCTGAACCAGGTCGTCGCGGCGGGTGACTTCATTTCGACCGCCATCGGCCGGGCGAACGTCTCGCGCGCGGGCAAGGCCCTGCTTGCGAAAGCGCGCAGCGAAGCCGCCTGCGCTTGAACCG
Organism: Paraburkholderia sp. CNPSo 3281; assembly: GCF_024206515.1. Lineage (NCBI taxonomy): Bacteria > Pseudomonadati > Pseudomonadota > Betaproteobacteria > Burkholderiales > Burkholderiaceae > Paraburkholderia > Paraburkholderia sp. CNPSo 3281. Next base: position 385,928 of record NZ_JAMBPS010000002.1, read on the forward strand.
CGATCCATCGAATCGTAGTACGAAGGAAATCAACTCATGACGGAAACCCTCGACAACCTCGACGCCCTGCCCGACTCCGCGCGCCGCGTCGCCCTGATGCTGCGCGAGCGCGGCCACGCCAGGCCGGTCGTGATGCTGCCCGAGACCGGCAAGACTTCCGCCGAAGCCGCCGCGGGTCTTGGCTGCGAAGTCGCGCAGATCGCCAAGTCGATCCTGTTCCGCCGCCGCGAAGACGACGCGCCCGTGCTCGTGATCGCGAGCGGCGCAAACCGCGTGGACGAAAAGAAAGTGGCCGCGCACGTGGGCGAGATCGGCCGCGCCGACGCGAAGTTCGTGCGCGAGAAAACCGGCTACGCCATTGGCGGCGTGTGCCCCATCGGCCACGCCACGACGCCCGTCACGCTGATCGACGCCGATCTGTTCGAGCTCGAAAGCCTGTGGGCCGCGGCCGGCCATCCGCATGCGGTGTTCAACCTCTCGCCACAGGAACTGGAAGCGCTGACCGGCGCGCCCGTGGTGGACGTCGCGCTGCGCGACGCGTGAGCATGAGCGCGACTCACGACACCGTCACGCCGCCGCCCTCGCCTTGCATCAACATCTGCCGCATGGATGAGCGCAGCGGCTTGTGCGAGGGCTGCCTGCGCACCATCGACGAAATTGCCGGCTGGTCCACGCTCGACGACGACGCAAAGCGCGCCGTCTGGGACGCGATCGAGACGCGGCACGCCGAATGGGTCGCGCAGCGCTTCGAGTCGCCAGGAGAAAAACAATGAACGCGCCCGCCCGCGTCGTATCGATCGGCGAGACGTTCCGCTCGACGCTCCTGCTCACGCCCGAATCGGTGAAATCGTTCGGATTGCTCGTGAACGATCTGAACCCGCTGCATCACGACGAAGCCTACGCGGCGCAAAGCCGCTTTGGCGGCCTGATCGCATCGGGCACGCAGCCCACCGCGCATTTCATGGCGCTGCTCGCCACGCACTACTCGCAGTACGCGCAACCGCTCGGACTCGAATTCGACATGAAGCTCAAGCGCGCCGCACACGCGAACGACACGATCACGTTCGAGTGGCGCGTGGAGCAAGCGTGGTGGAAGCCGAGCCTGAACGGCGATCTCGTGAAGCTCGCGGGCGAGGCCGTGAACCAGAACGGCGAAACGCTCGTGGCAGGGCGCGCGACGATCCTCGTCATGCCCAAGCCCGAGCACGCATCGGCACACGCACAGGCATGAGCGCCGCGCCCGCACTCCCCGAATCGATCCGCGTTTTCGAGCGCGGCTGGCTTTCGTCGAACAACGTGCTGCTCGTCGATGAGGCGCGCGCCGCACTCGTCGATACTGGCTACGCCACGCACGCCGAACAGACGCTCGCGCTCGTGCGTCACGCACTGGGCCCTCGAGCACTTGATCTCATCGTCAACACGCACCTGCACTCCGACCATTGCGGCGGCAACGCACGGCTGCAGGCGCACTGGCCCTGCGCGACGCTGATCCCCGCGGCGAGCGCGACGATCGTGCGCGAGTGGGACGAGGCGCGCCTGAGCTTTCTCGCCACCGGGCAGAGCTGCGACCGATTCGCGTTCACAGGCACGCTCGCGGCGGGCGAACGGCTCGCGCTAGGAGGCTTCGAATGGGAGGTGATCGGCGCGCCGGGGCACGACCCTGACTCCGTGATGCTCTACGCAGCCGGGCCGCGCCTGCTCATCAGCGCCGATGCGCTTTGGGAGAATGGCTTCGGCGTGATTTTTCCCGAGCTCGAAGGCGAAAGCGGGTTCGCCGAGCAGCACGCGGTGCTCGAAGCCATCGCGAAGCTCGACGTGCGCGTGGTGATTCCGGGCCACGGCAAGCCGTTCACGAACGTCGAGGCGGCGCTGGAACGCGCGTTCTCGCGCCTCGCCTGGCTGCGCGCCGACCCGGCCCGCAACGCGAAGAACGCGCTCAAGGTGCTGATCGTCTTCAAGCTGCTGGAAGTGCGCGCGATGACCTTCGACTCGTTATTGGCGATGCTGGAAAACGCCGCCTCCCTGCACGCCGCGGCGCAGCAACTCTCCTCGCGCAGCGAGTGGCCGGGGCTGCTGCGCGAACTGGCTGGGGAACTGGCGAAGAGCGGCGCGCTGGTCGTGAACGGCGAACGCCTCGAAGCCCCGGCGGCTGCCGTCTAGCCAGGCTGCATAAAAGAAGCTGGAAAAGCGCAAAAAAAAACGCTCGTCCGTTTCCGGACGAGCGTTGGAATTAGCTCTGACGTGATCAAACTGTCGAAGGCATGATACTCGCGCCAGAATTCCCGAAGCATCGGTGATTTCCCTACAGATGACCTACGGGCACAGGCATGGCGCATCGTCGCACGAGTCATTGATCTGGAATCCGAATCAATCTCACTGCCCGAGCTTGAGCCGCACAAGCTCGAACAGATGCGAACACAAGTAGAGTCCGAGCCCGATCGCGCCGCCGATCACCGTGCCGTTCACGCGAATTTTCTGCAGATCCTTGCCGATTTTCAACTCGATGAGCCGCGCGGTTTCGCGCGTATCCCAGTTTTTCACGGTGTCGCGAATGTGATGCGTGAGGAAACGCGCAAAGTCGGGCGCCATGGCGCGCGCGGCGTCTTCGAGATGGCCGTTGAGCGAAGCGCGCAGTTCGGCGTCCGCGGCGAGCGTCTCGCCTAGCCAGCGGCCCGTTGCGGCGACCTTCGCGTGCAGCGCCGAGTCTTCGCGCTCCAGATCGTCGCGCAGCCACGCGCGCAGGCTGTCCCACAGCGCGCGCGTGTAGTCGTTGAGCGCGCTGCCCTCGCGCAGGCTCGCCTTCAGCTCCTCGCCCTTGCGCAGGAACGCCGGATCGCTCTTCAGCTTCACGATCAGCTTCTCCACGACCTCATCGAACTTCTGGCGCAGATGATGTTCGCGATCCTCGCTCACCTGCAGCAGCAGCCGGTTCACGGCGCTTTCCACCACGCGCGCGCCGCTCTCGCCGATCCACTCACTCGGCAAAAACTTCTCGGTCGTCGGATAGTCGCTCTTGAGCCAGTCGACGATGGCCGATGCGACGAACGCGCGCGTGCCCTCGTCACGCAGCAGGATGGCGAGCTGCTCGAGCATCTGGTCGAGCAGCTCCTGGTGGCGGCCGTCCCGGGTGAGCGTGTCGAGAATCGCGCCCGCAGACTTCGAGAAGTCGACGCGCGCGAGCGCCGCGTGCAGGCTGTCGCGGATGAAGCTCTGGATGCGCGCGTCATCGGTGAGGCCGAGCACGCCCGACATCATGCGCACCGCGTAGTCGCCGAGGCGCTGCGCATTCTGCGGCGCGGTGAGCCAGCTGGAAAGCCGCGCCACCGGATCGTGGCGCCGGATCAGCCCGACGAGCGAACCCACGTCGAGAAACTTGTCGCGCACAAAGGCGGCGAGTTCGTCGGCGATGCGGTCCCTGTTGCGCGGAATGACGCCCGTGTGCGCCGAAACGAACGGAATCGGGACGCGCCGGAACAGCGCGACAACCGCGAACCAGTCGGCGAGGCCGCCGACCATCGCCGCTTCGCTCACGGACTTGACGCCGTCCGTCACGACGCCTGGCGGGAAAAAAAGCGCCGTGCCGGCGAAGACGAGCGCCGCAACCAGCAGAAACGCCAGCGCCTGGCGCTTGGCGCGCGTGAGTTCGGCTTCGTCCCGTGGGGCGTTCGAAGGCGTCATGAGGAGCAGAGAGTCGCGAGGTTCGAATCGCGACATTATGCTGCCCGCGCGCCAACCGCCGCATGCCGAAGCGCCGCGCCAGCGCGGCGCGCTCGCGACGCCTCAGGCCGAACGCGTGTCCCGCCGCTGCGGCACGATCCGCCAGCCGAGGTTCACGCCCGCCGCCGCGACCAGGATGAGCGCGGCGCCCACCACCTGGATCCACGCGAGCCGCTGGCCGAACGCGAACCAGTCCACGAGGATCGCGACCACGGGATAAATGAACGAGAGCGCGCCCGTCATCGCCGTGGGCAGCTTCTGGATCGCGCCGTAGAGCAGCACGTACATGATGCCCGTGTGCACGATGCCGAGCGTGACGAGCTGCGCCCAGTGCAGCGGCGTGGCCGGCAGCGTGCCGTAGTGGATGAACGGCGCGAGCGCGAGCGCGCCGAACGCGAGCTGGACGAGCGCGATGAGGTGTGGCGGCGTGCCCTTGAGATGGCGCGTGATGATCGACGAGATCGCGTAGAGAAACGCCGCGCCCGCCGCATAGGCCACGCCCTGCAGGTACTCGCCGGGCACGGCGAGCACGGCGGGCTGCACCTCGACCACGCATACGAGGCCGAGGAAGGCCACCGCCAGCCACGCAACCGTCGAAGCGCTCACGCGCTCGCGCAAAATGACCACGCCGAGACCGACCAGCATGAACGGCTGCGTGTTGTAGACGGCCGTGGCCATGGAGATCGACGCACGCGAATAGGCGGCGAACAGCAGCACCCAGTTCGCGACGATGGCCGCGCCCCCCAGCACGGCGAGCGCGAGCGTGCGCGGCGGCAGGTGCTTGCGGCGCAGCAGGCCGAGCGCGGCGCACACGAGCGTGAGCGTCGCGCCGCCCAGCACGCAGCGCAAAAAGGCGATGTTGATCGGGGCCTGCCGCGAGGCGACCACGAGCCAGCCGATGGTGCCGGACATCAGCATCGCGACGATCATCTCGGCGGCGCCGCGGCGAATTTCAGGAGTGGTGGAAGACATGAGCTTGCATCCTCGTTGTAGCGCACGAAGGGCGCGCAGCCCTTCGTATCTGCAAGCCAGTTTATCGGCTGCAAGGCGAGGAATACATGGCTAAACTTAGGCGAGAGGCAAGACTTGCCTTCGATTGAAAGGCCAACCTAGCGGAGCACCCGCGCAATCATGAACCGACGTCCGAACCCAACGCCCGCCGCGGCCCCGCTCGACGACATCGACCGCATGCTGCTCGCGGCCCTCGCCGAGGACGCCCGCGCAAGCGTCGCCGAACTGGCCAAGCACGTGGGGCTGTCGGCGCCGAGCACGTCCGAGCGGCTGCGCCGGCTCGAAGCGCAAGGCGTGATTGGCGGCTATGCGGTGCAGATCGATCCGCGCGCGCTCGGCTACACCTTGCAGGCCATCGTGCGCGTGAAGCCGCTGCCCGGACAATTGCATCTGGTGGAAGAGGTGCTGCGGCGCATTCCCGAGTTCGTCGAGTGCGACAAGGTCACGGGCGACGACTGCTTCATCGCCCGGCTTTATCTGCATTCGATCGATCAGCTCGACGAGATTCTCGCGAAAGTCACCGAGCGCGCCGAAACCAGCACGGCCATCGTCAAGTCCACGCCGGTGCCGCGCCGCCTGCCGCCGCTACGCTGAAGCCCGGGTGCTGAAACCCGGGCGCGGCAGCCCGTCAGCGCTCCGTGGTCTCGAAGAACGCCAGCATCTCCTCGACCAGCGCCTCGCTCGCCTCTTCGGGAATGTAATGGCCGCACGGCAACGCACGCCCGCTCACGTCGCGCGCCACCTTGCGCCATTCGGCGAGCGGGTCGAAGCAGCGCTCGATCACGCCTTCCTCGCCCCACAGCACGCGCAGCGGGCACGCCACCTTGTTGCCGCGCTCGAGATCGGCGCGGTCGTGCTCGAGGTCGATGGTGGCCGATGCGCGATAGTCCTCGCACATCGCATGCACGGCGCCCGGCTGGCGCAGCGCCGCGCGGTAGGCGCCCAGCGCCTTCGGCGCGAAGGGTGCGAGACCCGCGTGACGGCTGCCCATGACGCGCTCGATATAGACGTCGGGGTTCGCTTCGATCAGCGTTTCCGGCAGCGGCTCGGGCTGGATCAGGAAGAACCAGTGGAAGTAGAGCGTGGCGAACTCGCGGTCGGTCTGCTCGTACATGGCGAGCGTGGGCGCGATGTCGAGCAGCATGAGCCGCTCGACGGCGTCGGCGTGATCGAGCGCCATGCGGTGCGCAACGCGCGCGCCACGGTCGTGCGCGCACACGAGAAAACGCTCGTAGCCGAAGTGACGCATGACTTCGACCTGATCGGCCGCCATCGCGCGTTTCGAATAGGCGGCGTGCGTGTCGTCGCTGGCCGGTTTCGAGGAGGCGCCGTAGCCGCGCAGATCCGTCGCGATGACGGTGAAGTGCTGCACGAGCGAGGAAGCGCACCGGTGCCAGATCATATGCGTCTGCGGATGGCCGTGCAGCAGCAACAGCGGCGGTCCGTCGCCGCCCTTCACGCCGCAGATGTCTACGCCGCCCGCTGTGCGAACGGTGAAAGGCTGGAATCCGTCGAAGAGCATGGGATTAGTCTCTTGTGTTTGTTGGTCTGCGGTCATTGTATGAGGCGAGCACGGCTCGAAAATGTGCTTTTGGGTCCGCAGCGGTAGAAACCGAACACTCCCTCGAAAACCGCACGAGGGATCCGCACGCGCGGTGCCCGATCGACCTCACGCCTATAATCGAACGGCCGTTTTCGCGCCCCCGCCGTCTATCGAAGCGCCGCAAGGAGACCTCCCCATGGCACTGCCCGCCGTCCTGCAAAACCTCTCGCTGCCCGTCGTGGGCTCGCCGATGTTCATCGTCAGCTACCCGGAGCTGGTGCTCGCGCAGTGCAAGGCGGGCATCGTCGGTTCGTTTCCGGCGCTCAACGCGCGCCCCGCCGAGGAACTGGGCGTCTGGCTCACGCAGATCCGGGAGGAACTCACCGCGCACAAGCGCGCGAACCCCGAGGCCGTCATCGGGCCGGTCGCCGTCAACCAGATCGTGCATCAGTCGAATGCGCGGCTCGAGCACGACGTGCGCGTGTGCGTCGAGCACCATGTGCCGATCTTCATCACGAGCCTGCGCGCGCCGCCGCGCGAGCTGCTCGACGCGGTGCACAGCTACGGCGGCATCGTGCTGCACGACGTCATCAACCTGCGCCACGCCGCCAAGGCGCTCGAAGCGGGCGTGGACGGCCTGATCCTCGTGGCCGCGGGCGCGGGCGGCCATGCGGGTACGACCTCGCCGTTCGCGCTGGTAGGCGAAGTGCGGCGCATCTTCGACGGCCCGATCGTGCTGTCGGGCGCGATCGCCAACGGCGGCTCGATCCTCGCCGCCCAGGCCATGGGCGCGGACCTCGCCTACATGGGCACACGCTTCATCGCGACGAAAGAGGCGCACGCCGTGGACGACTACAAGCACGCCATTCTCGAAGCGAAAGCCGCGGACATCGTCTACACGAACCTCTTCACGGGCGTGCACGGCAACTACATCCGCGAGAGCATCGTGAACGTCGGGCTCGATCCCGATGCGCTGCCCGAGTCGGACAAGTCGAAGATGGACTTCGGCGCGGGCACCTCGAAGGCGAAGGCCTGGAAAGACGTGTGGGGTGCAGGCCAGGCCGTCGGCCTGATGGACGACGTGCCCTCCGTGGCGGATCTCGTGGCGCGCCTGAAGCACGAGTACGAGGCGACGAAGGCGCGGCTGGGCGTGGGCCGCTGAGCGCAGGCGGGCCCGGTTTCAGCCGCGGGCGGACGCAATACGGGCGGCGTCGGCATTGACCGCCGCCGCGCGTATCGCTTCGACGCCCGGCCAGAGTTCGCGCTCCGAAAAGCGCGCGGCAAGGAAATCGACGAACGAGCGCACCTTCGCCGAGAGATGGCGGCGGCTCGCGTACACAGCGTAGATCGGCAGTTCGCGCGGCGGCAGCGCGTCGACGAGCAGCGGCACGAGGCGACCTTCGGCGATATCGTCGCCCACCACTTCGGTGCCGAGCATCGACAGCCCGCCGCCTTGCAGCACCACCACGCGCAGCGCTTCCAGGTGATTGACGATGAGATTGCCGCCCGGCTTCGGCTTCATGCCGCCCGCGCCCTCCGCGAACGGCGCGAGTTCCTGGGCCGAAGCCCCCGCGTACTGAACGAAGTTGTGCCGCGCGAGATCGGCCACGGTTTTCGGCGCGCCGTGGCGGCGCAGGTACTCGGGCGAGGCGCACAGCACGATGTGCGCGGTGGCGAGCGGCCGCGCGATCAGCGAAGACGACTTGAGCCCCGAAGGCGCGGCGCGGATCGCCACGTCGAAGCCCTCGTCGATCAGCTCGACCACGCGGTCGGACAGCGTGATGTCGACGGTCACCTGCGGATAGCCGGCGGCGTAGTCGGCGACCGCGCCCATCACATGACGCAGCCCGAACGCCGTGAGCGAAGACACGCGCAGGCGCCCCTGCGGCACCACGCTCGCCGCGCCCACCGCCTGGCCGGCCTCGTCGAGTTCGGTGAGCGCCTGGGCCACGCGCTCGTAATACTCGCGCCCCGCCTCGGTGGGCGCGACGCGGCGCGTGGTGCGGTTCAACAGGCGCGCGCCGAGCTGCTGCTCCAGATGCATTACATGCTTGCTCGCCATCGCGGCGGACATGTTCATGCGCTCGGCCGCCGCGACGAAGCTGCCCGCCTCCACCACCTGGCGGAACACTTTCATGCTGACGAGGGTATCCATTGCGCGGCCTTCAATTCGAATATCAAAGAATGAGAATCAATCGGCGATATTTTCCTCGTTTTATCAAATGCGGGTGTTGAAACGCGCAGGCGCGTTTTGCCGCGCCTTAAATCGGGCGGCCCAGAAAGCAAAAACCCCGCGCTGCACATAGCGCGGGGTTTTTGCGTCGAACGGCGACGTTACAGGCTGCGCCGTTTAGAACTTCGCGCGCAGGCCCACACCGTAGGTCTGGCCGCTCGACATGTTGTCGAAGTGGTCGTACATGTACGCGGCGTAGACGTCGGTGCGCTTGGAGAGCGCGTAGTCGTAGCCGATAGCCGCCGTCTGGCGCGTCTGGTTCAGGCCGCCGCCGTCGCGCGAGTACGCATACGACGCCATGACCGTGCCCGGGCCGGCCGGGACCGTCACGCCGCCCTGGGCGGTGTTGACGTGCCAGCTGCCCACCTGCTGCCAGTTCGCCGTGTACATGTACTGGCCGAAGAACTTCACGTACTTGAGGTCGTACGAGAGGCCGACCTGCGCCACGCCCTGGCTCTTCAGGCCGATGATGGTCGTGTCGCCGCTCACGATGCTGCCGATGTCGCCCGGCGTGTTGTTGAAGTTCACGTACTGGTAGACCGCCGTGGCCGCAAACGGGCCATGGAAATACAGGCCCTGCACGCTCCACTTCTTCGAGCCGTTCTGGCCGGCCTGGTTGCCGAACGCATACATGGCCGAACCCGAGAGGCCGTTGAAGTTAGGCGTCGAGTACTGCACGGCGTTGTTCCAGCCCGAGTCGCCCACCACGCCCTGGTCGGTCGTGTAGGTCGGGAACGTCGAGAGGCCGAGGTACACGTGGTACACCATCGGCGAGAAGGTGTACGAATCGATGAACGGGTTGAAGAGAATCGTCGAGACGAACAGTTGTGTCGTCAGGCGCCCCGCCGTGACCGTGCCGTACGGCGATTCGATGCCGACGTACGCATTGCGCGCGAAGAACGTGTCGCCCGCGAAGCGGCCGTACTGGCCGTTTTGCGCGCGGAAGAAGCTTTCCAGGGTGAAGATCGCCTTGTAGCCGCCGCCCAGATCTTCAGATCCCTTCATGCCCCAGTACGACGTGGACATGCCCCCGCCGCTCACGTTCCAGGCAGTCTGGCCGCCCGGAAATTTCGTCGCCCCGACCCATTCGTCGACCTGGCCGTAGAGCTGGACGCTCGACTGCGCAAACGCCGACGACGACGCGGCGGCAATAACAGCGGCGAGCGCGCTCGCCTTCAGGGTGGTGCTCAGCGCACGGCTGACCGTTGTATTCATGGGTTCTCCAGTCTTTGTCAAAAAAGGGTGTCGGGCGGCTGAGGCGCTCACGCGAGCTCTGTTTTTTCGTCGTTCGCAGGCGTGGCCGTTCTGGGCGGATCCATCTTTGCGGACCATTTTTATGATCAAAAATAAACGGTGTTATTGCCGGTATATGGGGCGGATTAGATTGCCGTCGATAGAACCTTGTTTGCCGCTGTCGACGCCGCTTTCCGCTGCGCTGCGTCACAGCGAATCGCAGCCTGCCGGGCCGCGCCCAGCGGGGCGCTCCCGCACGCGTGGGGCTGCGAATGACGTGCCGCCGAAACGAAAGCGAGATTTGAGACGCACGGGTTGTGTATGACGAGAGATTTCCAAAAAAGTGTGGTATCCACGCGTCAGTTTTCGCGGCGTGGACGAACGCACCTTGTTTTGGACGTGTTTCGGCGTCGCTAGCAGGTCAATGCCTGAAGCGAATCCTGAGGAGAATCAAATGAAGAAAGCGGGAGAAAGCGTGCGGGGGAAGAAAACAAAAGCGGGCCGTGAGGCAGCGCTCAATTGCGGTAAGGCGAAGGCATGGGCGGACGCGGGACCTCGCCGCCGTTGCGCGGGAATGGCCGGTAGGTACCGCCGCGCTCCTCGTTGTAGCGGGCGACGTCTTCGCGGATCGAGCCCGCGCGCACCGGCGAGTCGGCCGGCGGATGCGGCACCGGACGCGTTTCCGCGCTCACGGGCGTGATGGGATTGCCGCGATAGCCGCCGCCGTAGCCGCCGAACGGCGTGCCATACCTGTAGTCGCGATGGGGAGCCTGCTGCTGGACCTGACCTTGCCACTGGTTCGGCGCACGATTGCCGCCGCGCTCATAGCGGCCGCCCTGGTCGGCCACGCGCATGGGCGAAGCGGCACCGGCGTAAGCGGCCGGGCCGCGGCCGCGCTCAGGGGCGCCGCGGTAGCCGCCGCCCAACGACATGCCACCGCGCGGCGCGGGCATCGAGTGCATGGTGGGCATCGCGGGCATGGAAGGCGCGCGCGCGAAGCCGCCGCCCCCGCCGTGCCCTGGAAAACCGGGCTGAGCATGGGCGAGCGCAACGAAGGCCGCTAATCCGGCCCCCAAGACCCACTGTCCCAGTTTTGACAACCCTGCGTGCATTGTGACGTTTCACCTGCCCGACGTTCGCGCTTTGGCAACCCGCCACTCGGGCCATGGCAGGCCAGTCCCGGGACGCTCGCCGCGCGAGCGCGTAACGATTGCCGCCACAACGGTCCGGGCGTCCTTGACGGTAATTTATGGGCGTGCTGTATGGGTGTCGAGCCAAAAGATGTTATGCCGCCCGAAGGGTTGTAACACCATGTTACTGCTGGGTTTTCTCGCTTCGGATGCGCCCTCGGAAGGCCGCCTGGCAAGGCTCTCCGAACAGGTGTGAGCGCTGTTCGTTTTATGTTTGAGCAAGCCTGAACATCTGAAGAATGCGCGGACTCCTGACGACTTTTGCGGCTCGGGAATACCCTCGCCCGTCGATGAGGAATCCGGCATAAAGGGGACATCGACGCCGGCGATACATGCGTATCCATCATGAATCGATGCTTCAAATGAATTTGCTTTTTCAATCGGCTTGCGCCGACAATAGACATCCCGATTCACCCGTTGCACGCACATCGATCTGCGCGCAGCCAGGCGCCCAGGCGCGCATTTGAGATTGTCCGATGGCACGTCCGAAATTCCTGCCCGATAACTTCACCCTTTGCCTCGTCGGCACGGTGATTCTTGCGAGCCTGTTCCCGGTGCACGGCCAGGCCGCCACCGGTTTCAACTGGCTGACCAATGTGGCCGTCGGCCTGCTGTTCTTCCTGCACGGCGCCAAGCTCTCGCGCGAGGCGATCGTCGCCGGTGCGACGCACTGGCGGCTGCACATCGTCGTCCTGCTCAGCACCTTCGTGCTCTTTCCGGCGCTGGGCCTCGCGCTCAAGCCCGTGCTTTCGCCGCTCGTCACCCCGGCGCTCTACGCGGGCGTGTTGTTCCTCTGCACGCTGCCCTCCACGGTGCAGTCGTCCATTGCGTTCACCTCGATTGCGCGCGGCAACGTGCCCGCCGCCGTTTGCAGCGCTTCGGCGTCGAGCCTGATCGGCATCTTCGTCACGCCCGCACTCGTGAGCCTGATCGTCACGAACCAGAGCGCGAGCGGCGGCTCGGCCTGGCACACCGTGTGGAACATCGTGCTGCAACTGCTTGTGCCGTTCGTGGCGGGCCAGCTGCTGCGCCCGGTGATCGGCCGCTGGATCGAGCGCAACAAGGGCGTGCTCAAGTTCGTCGATCAGGGGTCGATCCTGCTGGTGGTGTTCGGCGCGTTTTCCGAGGCCGTGAACGAAGGGCTCTGGCATCACATTCCGCTCACCGCACTCGGCGGCCTGCTCGTGGTGAACGCGGTGCTGCTCGCGCTCGCGCTCGGCATCACGATGTTCACGAGCAAGAAGCTCGGCTTCTCGCGCGCCGACCAGATCACCATCATTTTCTGTGGCTCGAAGAAAAGCCTCGCGGCCGGCGTGCCGATGGCGAAGGTCATCTTCGCCTCCAACGCCGTGGGCGCGGTCGTGCTGCCGCTCATGCTGTTCCACCAGATCCAGTTGATGGTGTGCGCGGCGCTCGCCCAGCGCTGGGGTGCCCGCGACATGAGCGCCGAGCGCGCCGCCAGCGCGGGCGACGAATCGCGCGCCGGCGCGAGCGAACGCACCGCCACCGCCGCGCGCCGCTAAGCGGCGTTCAGTACGTCACTCGGGGCGGCGAGAAACCGCCGCCCTGCTGCAGCAAACGCCGCGGCTTGCTCCCGGCGTCTCAACCTCCTCCGCCAGCCCCTCCCCGCGTCACGCACGCATCCGCCGCACGCCCAAAGATTGGACATCGCGGCACTGTCACCAAAATTTCATTTAATTCATCCGATCATATGCCGTTAAGTTCATCGTCTTCGCCCGTTCCGGCCTGTCCATGTCTGCTCCCGCGCCACTCCTGCACGCGGCGCCCGGCGTCGGGGCGCTGATCGCCCAGCGCCAGCTGCGCGCAGTCTTCCAGCCCATCGTCGATTTCGAGGGTGGCGCGATCCTCGGCTACGAAGGCCTCATTCGCGGGCCGGCCGGCTCGCCGCTCGAAACGCCCGCCGCCCTCTTCGCGCGCGCCGGCGACGAACAATGCACCGCCGCGCTCGAACGCGCGGCCGCCCGCACCTGCATCGAAACGTTCGCGAGACTCGACTGCCCCGGCAAGCTGTTCCTCAATTTCAGCGCCGACGCGCTGCGCCAGCTCACCGCCGACGGCGACGCCGCGCTCGCCCTCTTCGACGGCCCGATCGACCCCACGCGCGTCGTGATCGAGCTCACCGAGCAAAGCGCCATCCACGACTTGCGCAATTTTTCGCCCGTCGTCGACACGCTGCGCGCGGCCGGCGCCCAGTTCGCGCTCGACGACTACGGCACGGCCAACGCGAGCCTCAACCTCTGGGTGCAGTTGCAGCCCGATGTCGTGAAGATCGACCGCTTCTTCATCCACGACATCGCCAACGACGCGCTCAAGTTCGAAGCCGTGCGCGCCGTGCAGCATTTCGCGCAGGCGAGCGGCACACGGCTCGTGGCGGAGGGCATCGAGAACGCTGCCGACCTGATCGTGCTGCGCGACATGGGCATCGACTGCGGCCAGGGCTTTTTCTTCGGCCGCCCCAACGTGGAGCCGCTGCGCGTGCTGGCCCGCGAAGCGCGCGAGGCGATTCGCGCGGACCATATCGCCGTGTTCCCCGAGGCCACGCGCAGCGCCGCCACGCAGCCCGCGGGCGGCGGCGCGCCGGCCAGCAAGATGCTCGTGCGCGCGCCCGCGCTGCCGCGCCAGGCGACCAACAACGACGTGCTCGAACTGTTCAACGGTCAACCCGAGCTGCACGCGGTGGCCGTGGTGGAAGACGAAGCCCCCGTCGCGCTCATCAACCGGCGCGCGTTCATGGACCGCTATGCGCTGCCGTATCACCGCGAGCTGTTCGGCAAGAAGGCCTGCCTGCAATTCGCCAACGCGCAGCCGGTGCTGATCGAGCAGTCGATGACGGTCGAGCAGATGGCGACGCTCCTCGTAAGCGACGACCAGCGCTATCTCGCCGATGGCTTCGTCATCACCGATAACGGCCGCTACGCCGGGCTCGGCACTGGCGAGAGCCTCGTGCGCGCCGTGACGGAGGTGCGCATCCAGGCGGCGCGCTACGCCAATCCGCTCACCTTCCTGCCGGGCAATATCCCCATCAGCTCGCATATCGAGCGTCTGCTGTCGCACGACGCGGGCTTTCACGCGTGCTACGTCGACCTGAACCAGTTCAAGCCCTTCAACGATCAGTACGGCTATTGGCAAGGCGACGAGGTGCTGAAGTTCGCGGCGACGGTGCTCGCCGACGCCTGCGACCCCACGCGCGACTTCCTCGGCCACGTGGGCGGCGACGACTTCCTGATCCTGTTCCAGAGCGAGACGTGGCGCGAGCGCGCGCGCCAGGCGATCGGAACGTTCAACGAAGGCGCGCAGCGCTTCTATGCACCGGGCGACCGCCTCGCGGGCGGCATTCACGGCGAGGATCGCCACGGCAACGCCACCTTCTTCACCTTCGTGACGATGGCGATCGGCTGCGTGTACATCGCCCCGGGCGAGGGTGCGCAGCACAGCAGCGACGCCATCGCCTCGCTCGCGGCCCTCGCCAAGCGCCGCGCGAAGCAGGAAGCGAGCGGGCTCGTCGTGATCGACGGCAGCGCGAGCGCCAACCTCGTGCCCACGCTCAGTTCGACACCAGGCGAAGCCGGTTGGTCATAGCGGCCTGAACCTCCCCTGCGGCAGCCCAGAACATGAACGGGCCGGCCGCGCGGCGGGTGCCGCGCGCCGGCCCGTTTTGCTTGCGTTGCTTGACTGCTGCGCCGTCGCTAGATCGTCCCCATCAAGACCAGCACGACGACCACGACGACGATGATGCCGAGCGTGCCCGAAGGCGCGTAGCCCCATGAACGGCTATGCGGCCACGCTGGGAACGCGCCAATGAGCAGCAGGATCAGAATGACCAGAAGCAGGGTGCCGAGCATGACGCCTCCGTAAGTCGAATGTTGGTGTCCGGCTTTCCGCAACCGTCGTGCCTGCGCCCGTTTAGTGAATTTTACTAAACATGAATGTTTGCGTTTATTTCATTGTTTACTGGTATTTACCTGGAATTCGAGACGTAGATTCGGGTTTTTTGGACAGGTTTTTACTATACAATCGCCGCACACCTGACCACACCCGGAACGCTCACCGCGCCACCGCCAGCCAGGAATCATGGGGACAACCATTCGTGACGTCGCGCAAGCCGCCAACGTGTCGATCGGCACGGTGTCGCGCGCGTTGAAGAACCAGCCGGGCCTCTCCGAGGCCACGCGCGGGCGCATCGTCGAAGTCGCGCGCACGCTCGGCTATGACTGCGCGCAACTGCGTCCGCGCATTCGCCGGCTCACCTTCCTGCTCCACCGCCAGCACAACAACTTCGCGGCTAGCCCGTTCTTCTCGCACGTGCTGCACGGCGTGGAAGACGCCTGTCGCGAACACGGCATCGTGCCCGCGCTGCTCACCGCCGGCCCCGCCGACGACACCGTCCAGCAGTTGCGCCTGCACGCGCCCGACGCCATCGCCGTGGCGGGCTTCGTCGAGCCGGAAATGCTCGCTGCGCTCGTCGCGCTGCAACGCCCGCTCGTGCTGATCGACCTGTGGGCGCCGGGCCTGCGCTCGGTGAACATCGACAACGCGGCGGGCGCCGCGCTCGCCATGCAGCATCTGTTCGAGCTGGGACGGCGGCGCATTGCGTTCATCGGCGGCTCGCTCGCGCACTACAGCATCGCGCAGCGCGCGCTCGGCTACCGGCGCGCGTTCTTCGAGGCGGGCCTGCTGTTCGACCCGTCGCTCGAAACGACGATCGACGGCGGGCTCGATCCCGACACGGGTGCGTCGCTCGCCATGCAGCGTTTGATCGACGCGGCGCGCGCCGCATCGCGCCCGCCGCCCGACGCCCTCTTCGCCTACAACGACGCCGCCGCGCTCGCGGCCATGCGCGTGTGCCTCGCCAATGGCCTGCGCGTGCCCGAGGACATCGCCATCATCGGTTTCGACGATATCGCGGGCGCCACGCACGCCACGCCGCCGCTCTCGACGATCGCCGTCGACAAGGAAGCACTCGGGCGGCGCGGCGTCGAGCTGCTGCTCGAAGAGACGCCTGCCGCGAGTGAAATCCGTTTGCCGGTGCAGCTCGTCGCGCGTGCGAGCACGCTGGGTGCGGCGTCATCGAACCTCGTTGCCGCGCACGCCGTCCATCACGCTGCAGGCACGCCACAGAGCGCCTGAGGCGCTCCGTCGAAACACGCTGAACACACATTGAAAATACGCTGAAGCCACGTCCAGGACAGAACAGAAAGCCATGACGATGACCGCCGACACCGCCTCCTCCGCCACCGCACAACCCGTCGCCGTACCGGGCGTCGCGAGCTTTCGCGACCGCGGCTTCCTGCTCGGCCACGTGCAGGACACACTGCGCTTCTACGCGCCGAACGTGCTCGATCCGTCGGGCGGCTTCTTCCACTACTTCCGCGACGACGGCTCGATCTACAACGCGCACTCGCGGCACCTCGTGAGCAGCTGCCGCTACGTCTTCAACTATGCGATGGCGTATCGCGAGTTTGGCGATGCGCAGCACCTGGAATACGCGCGCCACGGCCTGCAGTTCCTGCGCGAGGGCCACTGGGACCCGCATCTGCAGGGCTACGACTGGGAGATCGACTGGCGCGACGGCAAGAAGCGCGTGCTCGACGCCACGCGCCACTGCTACGGCCTCGCGTTCGTGCTGCTCGCTTACGCGCATGCGGCGATGGCCGGCATCGAGGAAGCGCGGCCGATGATCGGCGCGACCTTCGATCTGATGGAACACCGCTTCTGGGACGGCGCGGCGGGCCTCTACGCCGACGAGGCCAGCGCCGACTGGATCGTCTCGGGCTATCGCGGCCAGAACGCCAACATGCACACGACCGAGGCGCTGCTCGCGGCCTACGAGGCGACGGGCCATCTCGTCTATCTCGACCGCGCCGAGCGGGTGGCCTCGAACATCACGCTGCGCCAGGCGAAGCTCTCGCAAGGGCTCGTGTGGGAGCACTTTCACGCGGACTGGTCGGTGGACTGGCACTACAACGAGGAAGACAGCTCGAACATCTTCCGTCCGTGGGGCTTCCAGCCGGGCCACCAAACGGAGTGGGCGAAGCTGCTACTGCTGCTCGAACGTCACCGGCCGCTGCCCTGGCTGCTGCCGCGCGCAATCGAACTGTTCGACGCCGCGATGGCGCACGCCTGGGACAACGATCACGGCGGCCTCTACTACGGCTTCGGCCCGGACGGCACCGTGTGCGATCACGACAAGTACTTCTGGGTGCAGGCGGAAACCTTCGCCACGGCGGCGCTGCTTGGCAAGCGCACCGGCAACGAGCGCTTCTGGGACTGGTACGACGAAATCTGGCGCTACAGCTGGGCGAACTTCGTCGATCATCGTTACGGTGCGTGGTACCGCATCCTCACCTGCGACAACCGCAAGTACAGTGACGAGAAGAGCCCCGCCGGCAAGACCGACTATCACACCATGGGCGCGTGCTACGAAGCGCTGAACGCGCTGCCGGGACGCGGCATGGCGCCGGTCGCGGGCCGCGAGGAAGCGACCGCCGCCGCTGGTGGCATGACGGGCATGACAGGCACCAGCGGCCAGAACTAGACAGAGGAACACGACGATGAGCACCTGCAGCACCGGTCCGGACTTTTCGTCCGGCTTCCCGGCCTTCATCTCGGCCGGCGACATCCTCACCGATCTCGTGCGCACCCCCGCGCCCGAGGGCACGCCGCACGCCTCGCAGCCCGGCTCACCGGGCATGGACTCGCACTGGCGCGCGCATCCTGGCGGCGCGGGCTGGAACGTCGCGCGCGCAGTCGCGCGCCTCGGGCTGCCCACGGCGAGCGTGGGGGCGCTCGGCGTCGACAACTTCTCGGACGAACTCTGGAACGCGAGCGTGGCCGCCGGTCTCGACATGCGCTTCATGCAGCGCGTGGAGCGCGCGCCGCTGCTCGCGATCGTGCATCAGACGCATCCGCCTGCGTACTACTTCATCGGCGAGCACAGCGCCGACCTCGCCTTCGATCCCGCGAAGCTGCCCGAAGGCTGGCGCGCGCACGCGAAGTGGGCGCACTTCGGCTGCATCAGCCTCGTGCGCCAGCCGCTCGGCGAAACGCTCGCCACGCTCGCCGCCGAGCTGCGCGCGGCCGGCGTGAAGATCAGCTTCGATCCGAACTACCGCAACCTCATGGCGCACGGCTACGAGCCGATCCTGCGTCGCATGGCTGCGCTCGCCGATCTCATCAAGGTCTCCGATGAAGACCTGCGCATGCTGTTCGCCGGCAAGAGCGAAGCCGAAGCCATCGACGCCGTGCGCGCGCTCAATCCGACCGCCACACTGCTCGTCACGCGCGGCGCGCAGGCGGCCACGCTCTATGTGGGCGACGAGGTGATCGAGGCGGCGCCGCCGCGCGTCGAAGTGGCCGATACGGTGGGCGCCGGCGACGCGTCCATCGGCGGGCTGCTGTTCAGCCTCATGAGCGCGCCGCAGCGCAACTGGCGCCAGCATCTCGCCTTCGCGCTCGCCGCGGGCGCGGCCGCGTGCCGCCGGCCCGGCGCGCATTCGCCGACGCTCGACGAAGTCGTCGCGCTGCTCGCCGACTGAAGGCGCACGCGGCGCGCATTCTGGCGCACCGCCTGGACACCGCGCGGGGCTGACACGAAAGCGCCGCGCCGCCGTCATATCCGTGTCCCGCAGCCGCGCGGGCAACGTGCTAGCATGGAATCTCCCTCTTGCTGCGGGTCAGGCGCGACGCTTGCGCGCCCCAGTCCACGTGACCCGTCGAGGGGAGTTTCCTTCCACGAGGAGCACGTTATGGAAGACGTCAGCTACACCAAGGGGATCTACACGGCCGTCGCCTCTGTGCGGCCCATGAACGCCGGCCAGTACCAGGGCCTGGTCTCCCTGGCGCGCGACGACGGCGAGGAACTCGAAAACGCGGTGTATGAAGTCGAAGCCGCCTCGGGCACGCCGGAAGAGGCTCTCGAAGAAGCCAAGGCGCTGGCGCATCGCATTCTCGGCGAACTCGAACTGTAAGTCGCCGCGGTGAGCCCAGTGCCCGCTCGGGGACTGCCGGCAGCGCTGCATGAGACGGGGGTGCTCTGCATGGGACCAGAGTAAGCGCTAAAGCGCCAACTCTGGTCGACAGGAGGTTAGCCATGTCCGAACAGCTCTTTCTATACGGCGTCTACGCCATCCACGTGCATCCCCTCGAACTGCAGGGCGCTCGCTGGGACGCCGAGTATCAGATCACGCATCGCGACAAGGCCGTGCAGCCGTGGGTCACGGTCGGCGGCAACGCGGGCTTCGAGGCGCCCACGCAAGCCGTGGACGCCGCGCGCCGCCAGGCCATCGCGGATATCGAACACGGCGCAGGCATTCCGAAGCCGCACGGGTTTCCGTAAGCCTCTCGTTCGACGCCGTTCCTGCCGCGTCTCACTCCTGCTCTCGTCGCGCCAGCCCTGCGCCCTGCCAGCGCCCGTTGGCGCGTGCCCGCTTGTCCTGCCCCTGCAGCATTGCTACGCTCTTCTCCTTACTTCAGATCCGCAGGGACCATCATGACGTCCGAGACGCCGGAGCGCTTCGCAAACCAGGAAGCGGCCCAGCAAGCCGAATCGGCACCCGAGGCTTCGCCCGGCGTGGACATGGCCGCCTGCAAGGCCGAAACGCCCGCGGGGCCCAGGCAAAAAGCCAGACGCGGGAGGCCGCGCAAGGTGATGATCGGCACGCGCGAGGTGCTCGTCTACGGCATGCCGCAGTCCTGGGGCGACTTCTATCACACGGCGCTCACCATGCGCTGGCCCACCTTCTTTGCGTCGCTCGCGGCCCTCTTCCTGCTCATGAACGGCGTGTTCGCGTGCCTCTACCAGCTCGGCACCGCGTCTATCGCCAACCAGTACCCGAAGGGCTTCCTCGGTGCGTTCTTCTTCAGCGTGGAAACGCTCGCCACCGTCGGCTACGGCGACATGCATCCGCAAACGCTCTATGCGCATATCGTCGCCACGCTGGAAATCTTCGTCGGCATGTCAGGTATCGCGTTGGCGACCGGCCTCGTGTTCGCGCGCTTCTCGCGCCCGCGCGCGAAAATCATGTTCGCGAGCCAGGTGGTGGTGCACCCCATCGAAGGCCGCATGACGCTGATGGCGCGCGCCGCCAACGCCCGCCAGAACGTGATCGCCGAAGCGGGCGCGAAGCTGCGGCTCATCCGGATCGAGACTTCGTCGGACGGCTTTCGCGCGCGGCGCATCCACGACCTCAAGCTCGTGCGCGACCAGCATCCGCTCTTCACGCTGGGCTGGAATCTCATGCACGTGATCGACGAGTCGAGCCCGCTCTACGGCGTCACGCCCGAGACGCTGGCCGAGCAGCACGCCACGCTGCTTGTCGTGATCGAGGGCTCCGACGAATCGACCGCGCAGACCATGCAGGCGCGCTTTAGCTGGTCGGACCGCCAGATCCGCTGGGACTACCGCTACGTCGACCTGATGAGCGACGCGGACGGCGTGAGCACGATGGACTACACGCACTTTCACGATGTCGTGCCGTTCGATCGGACGAAGCCCTACGCACCTCGGACGATCTGACAGATTGTCCCGAAGGCCGATCCAGACGGGGTTGCGGCGCGGCAGGGAAAATCTCTCTCCAAATTCGCCCTGCGCGGGCAGGCTCTCGCGCGAATAAGCGGCAGCGCCGGAGAGTTAGCAAAAAATTTCCGTCATTGGCGAGAAAAAATAGAGTCTCTGTCGCCGCCCTGCTCCGTGGGGCTTGAGCGACCACAAAGCTATGCACGGAATCGCAGTCAGCGCTGAAGCGCTAACTGCGTTCGACAAATGGAGACTCCCCCCAATGACCGCGCGCCCCGCGTTTGGCGACACGTCCTCGCCGCTTGATACGCCGCCCCTCGCTGAATACAAGCTCACCGACAACCTCACCGCCACCCGCGGCCGCATCTTCCTGACCGGCACCCAGGCGCTGATCCGCCTCGCGCTCATGCAGCGCGCGCTCGACCGCGCGCATGGCTTGAACACCGCGGGCTTTATCAGCGGCTATCGCGGCTCGCCGCTCGGCATGGTCGATCAGCAGGCGTGGAAGGCGAAGAAACTGCTCGAAGCCGCCGACGTGCGCTTCCTGCCCGCCATCAACGAGGAGCTAGGCGGCACCGCCGTGCTCGGCACACAGCGCGTGGAAGCGGACCCGGAGCGCACCGTCGAAGGCGTGTTCGCGATGTGGTACGGCAAGGGCCCGGGCGTCGACCGCGCCGGCGACGCGCTCAAGCACGGCAACGCCTACGGCTCGTCGCCGCACGGCGGCGTGCTCGTGGTGGCCGGCGACGACCACGGCTGCGTGTCGTCGTCCATGCCGCATCAGAGCGACTTCGCGCTGATGGCCTGGCACATGCCTGTCGTGAATCCGTCGAACATTGCGGACATGCTCGAATTCGGCCTGTATGGCTGGGCGCTCTCGCGCTACTCGGGCGCGTGGGTGGGCTACAAGGCGATTTCGGAAACGGTGGAGTCGGGCTCGACCGTCGATCTCGATGCCATCAAGACCGACTGGCAAGCGCCGGAGGGATTCACGCCGCCGCCGGGCGGCCTGCACAACCGCTGGCCCGATCTGCCGAGTCTCGCCATCGAGCAGCGCCTCGCCGCCAAGCTCGACGCCGTGCGCCACTTCGCGCGCATGAACAGCATCGACAAGTGGATCGCGCCGAGCCCGCACGCGAACGTGGGCATCGTCACCTGCGGCAAGGCGCACCTGGACCTGATGGAAACGCTGCGCCGCCTCGATCTCACCATCGAGGACCTGGATCGCGCGGGCGTGCGCATCTACAAGGTGGGCCTGTCGTTCCCGCTGGAGATGTCGCGTATCGACGCGTTCGTCTCGGGCCTCACCGACGTGCTCGTGATCGAAGAAAAAGGCCCGGTGATCGAGCAACAGATCAAGGACTACCTCTACAACCGCAAGGAAGGCGCACGCCCCACGGTGATCGGCAAGCACGCCGAAGACGGCACGCTGCTGCTCTCGGAGCTGGGCGAGCTGCGCCCCTCGCGCATCCTGCCCGTCTTCGCCGCGTGGCTCGCGAAGCACCGGCCCGCGCTCGACCGCCGCGAGCGCGTGGTCGATCTCGTCGCGCCGCAAATCCTCTCGAACGCCGCCGACGCCGTGCGCCGCACGCCCTACTTCTGCTCGGGCTGCCCGCACAACACCTCGACCAAAGTGCCCGAAGGCTCGATCGCGCAGGCCGGCATTGGCTGCCACTTCATGGCTTCGTGGATGGAGCGCGACACCACCGGCCTGATCCAGATGGGCGGCGAAGGCGTGGACTGGGCCGCGCACTCGATGTTCACGAAGATGCCGCACGTGTTCCAGAATCTCGGCGACGGCACCTACTTTCACTCAGGCATCCTTGCGATTCGCCAGGCAGTGGCGACGAAGACCAACATCACCTACAAGATCCTCTACAACGACGCCGTGGCGATGACGGGCGGCCAGCCCGTGGACGGGAGCATTTCCGTGCCGCAGATCGCACGCCAGGTGGAAGCCGAAGGCGTCTCGCGCTTCGTGGTGGTGAGCGACGAGCCCGAGAAGTACGACGGCCATCACGGCCTGTTCCCGAAGGGCACGACGTTCCATCACCGCAGCGAACTCGATACGGTCCAGCGCGAACTGCGCGAAACGCCGGGCGTGACCGTGCTGATCTACGACCAGACCTGCGCCGCCGAAAAGCGCCGCCGCCGCAAGAAAGGCGAATTCCCCGACCCGGACAAGCGCCTCTTCATCAACGAGGAAGTGTGCGAAGGCTGCGGCGATTGCGGCGTGCAGTCGAATTGTCTTTCGGTCGAACCTGTGGAAACGGAGCTTGGCGGCAAGCGCCGCATCGACCAGTCGTCCTGCAACAAGGACTATTCGTGCGTGAACGGCTTCTGCCCGAGCTTCGTGACCATCGAGGGCGGCAAGCTCAAGAAGGCCGCAGGCGCCGCGTTCGATCCGCAGGCGCTCGCCGCGCGCGTGAATGCGCTGCCCATTCCGGCCACGCAGCTCGACAACGCGCCCTACGACATCCTCGTGACGGGCGTGGGCGGCACCGGTGTCGTAACGGTGGGCGCGCTCATCAGCATGGCCGCGCATCTGGAAGGCAAGAGCGCTTCGGTGCTCGACTTCATGGGCTTCGCGCAGAAGGGCGGCTCGGTGCTCTCGTTCGTGCGCTTCGCGGCGACCGACGCGCTGCTCAACCAGGTGCGCATCGACACGCAGCAGGCCGACCTGCTGCTCGCCTGCGACATGGTGGTGGGCGCGAGCGCGGACGCGCTGCAAACGGTGCGACACGACCGCACGCGCATCGTCGTGAACACGCATGAGATTCCGAACGCGTCGTTCGTGCAGAACCCAGAAGCGAACCTGCACGCCGATGCGCTGCTCGCGAAGATGCGGCACGCGGCGACGAATGGCGCAACGTCGGCGCAAGATCCGCTCTCAGCTTGCGACGCCCAGGCGCTCGCGCAGCGCTATCTCGGCGACACGATCGGCGCGAACATCGTGATGCTCGGCTTTGCGTGGCAACTTGGCCTCGTGCCGGTTTCGTTCGCGGCGCTCACGCGTGCCATCGAACTGAACAACGTGGCCGTGCAGGCGAACCTGTTCGCGTTCTCCATCGGCCGCATGGCCGCCGCCGACCCGGCCGCGCTCGAAGCGCTCGACACGCAACGTGCGGCAGCCGCGAAAGCCACGGCGCGCAAGCTCACGCAAACGCTCGACGAACTGATCGCCGACCGCGAAGCGCGTCTGCTCGCTTATGGCGGCGCGAGCTACGTGAAGCGTTATCGCGCGCTGGTCGACGCCGCACGCAACGCCGACAAGCGTGCTGAGAAAACGCTCGCGCGCGCCGTCGCGACCACGTTCTATCGGCTGCTGGCCGTGAAGGACGAATACGAAGTCGCGCGCCTGCACGCCGACCCGGCGTTCCGCGCCGCGCTCGAAGCACAGTTCGAAGGCACGGCCGGCAGCGATTTCACCGTGAAGTTCAACCTCGCGCCGCCGCTCATCGCGCGCGAGAAGAACGGCCAGCCTCCGCGCAAGATGCAGTTCGGCCAGTGGCTGTGGAGCGCATTCGGGCTGCTGAAGAAGGGCCGCAGCGTGCGCGGCACCTGGCTCGATCCGTTCGGCAAGACGCTGGAGCGCCGCATGGAGCGCGCACTCGCCGGCGACTACGAGGCGACGCTGCGCGGTGCGTTCGCAAGCCTCACCGCCGAAAACGCAGACGACATTGCCAAGCTCGCCAATCTGCATCAACGTGTGCGTGGCTATGGGCACGTGAAGCTTGCGAACCTCGCGGCGGTGAAACGCAGCGAGCGCGAACTGGCGGCGCGCCTTGCCATCGACGTGAAGACGAGCACGGCAGTACAAGAGGCACTCGCGTCGTTCAAGGGCGCGGGCGCGTTGCGCGGCATTCCGGTGGTCGTGGCGAAGTAAGCTGAGGTGAAGCTGGCAAGCGCGCGCCGTTCATCTGAATGGCGCGCGCTTTTTTTATGAATCAGGCGTCGAGCAAGTTCCGCACGCGCCGCACCTGGCTTTCGTCGACGGGAGCGAGCCCTCTACCGTCAACGCGCACGCCCGAGCCAAAGTGAACCGCGCGCAAGCGCGTCGCGCTCACGAATTGCGCAACGCGATCGACCCTCAGTCCCGCGCCCGCGAGCACCGTGCAATGCGTGTGCGCCGCACGCTGCACGAGCGTTTCGATTTGCGCCTGCGCGTCCAGCACCGAAGGCTTGCCGCCCGACGTGAGGACGTTCGTCACGGCGTCGAAACCGAGCAGCACGTCGAACGCTTCGTGCAGATCGCGCGCTTCGTCGAACGCGCGATGAAACGTGAGCGGCATGCCGTCGGCGGCGTCGATCGCGCGCTGCATTCCTTCGCGATCCACTTCATGCGAAGGCGTGAGCATCCCGATCACGACCGCATGCGCGCCCGCGAGCTTCGCGGCGCGCACGTCGCGCAGCATGACCTCGTAATCGTTCGAATCGTAAACAAATGACCGGCTGTGCGGCCGCACGATCACGTTCACGGGAATCGCCACCGCCGCGACCACGGCTTCGATCATGCCGATGCTCGGCGTGAGGCCGCCCTCGCCCATCGCGGTAACGAGTTCGAGACGATCCGCGCCGCCGCGCTCAGCGGCTTGCGCATCGGCGACAGTGGTCGCGATGACTTCCAGCAGAACCCGTTCATGTTGCATGTTTGCGCGCCATGTCGTGAAGAACACGACATGATCGCAGATGCACGCCTACTCGAACCAGTCGATATCGCCGCACAATACGCACAGGCGCTCGCCCACCTGCACCGCCATCGAAAGCGTCAAGCACGGCAGCGCCTCGTTGATCGACAGATACGGTCCGGTCACGTGCACGCGCCCCGGCGTCACGAGCGCCGAGCGGAAATACGGCCTGCGCAGCCAGCTCGCGCCTTGCGCGTCCTCCAGCGGCAAAAAGCGCGCATCGCGCTCCGCGCGATCGACGCGCAGCACCACGTTGCGGCCCGCCTGCCTGCCGTTCGAATCGAGCAGATAGCAGCGCGCCGCATGATCGAGCGCGAGGAAGTTCCAGCACACCTCCTCCAGCGGTTCGCCAGCCGAGAGCCGTTCGGCCGCGCGCTCGAACGCACGCTGATAAGGCGCCAGGCGATTCGTCTCGCCGCGTTCGCGCGTTTCGGTCTGCTGACGAAAACGCTCCGTCGCCTCGGCGATCACACCTTGCGCCTGGGCGGCGTCGGCGAGTCCGGGCGCTGGCCGCGCGAAGAAGAAGCCCTGCACGAAGTCCGCGTTGCACGCGAGCGCGAGCTGCGCCTCGTGTTCCGTCTCCACGCCCTCGATCAGCACGAGCTTGCCCGCGTCGTGCAGGAGCGCGACGAGCGCGGGCAGCGTTGCGGCCATGTCGGCGCGATGCTGCGCGTGCATGAGCATGATGCGGTCGAGCTTCACGATGTCGGGATTGAGCTGCCACACGCGGCCAATATCGACGTTGCCCGCGCCGAAGTCGTCGAGCGCCACGAGAAAGCCACGCTCGCGAAACGTCGCCACGGCCTGCGCGAGGGCGTCGAGGTCCGTCGCCTCGTCCTCCAGCACCTCCAGCACGACGCGCCGCGGCGCGATGTTCAGCCGCCGCAGGTTCGCGAGCAGCGCCGCCGAGTGATACGCCTCGATCAGCGTGCCCGGATGCACGTTGAGAAAGAGCCACTCGCGCTCCGCGCCGAGCAGCGCGAAGTTCTCCAGATGCAGCCCCTGGGCGAGCCGGTCCACCAACAGCGCTTCGCCCACGCGCGCGGCGTCGCCGAACACGTCGAGCGGCGAGACCGGGCGGTCGAGTGGATCGTGCGCGCGCAGCAGCCCTTCGTAGCCCACCGCACGCATGTGCGAGAGGCTGAACACCGGCTGGAACACGCTCGTGAGCGTGAGGTCGCCATGGTGTGCGCTGTAGCGCTGCAGCCCCGAAGTGACGCTGAGATCGAAGCCGTGGGGGGCCACGGCTGTTTTGTCCTGTTGCTCTGTGATCATGCCATCCTCTAGCGCGTAGGAAGGACGCTGCAGTCCGCACAGCCTCTGCACGGCCTGCGCTTTCCTCCATAGCCTGATTTTCGTTGCGTCACAGGAGGGATCAAGCAAGGTCCGTGCTCGCTCGCACTGCGATCTGGCACGCATCGGGAAATGCGTTCGCGCCCATCGCGTGCGCAGCGATTGGGCACGCCATGCACCACGCGAGACATCGCACGGCGCACCGATATCGTGCGCCTTTCCACGCGCCTTTGCTTTAATCGTGGCGCACACAAGGCGGACAAATTGCCGCATTTTCGGCAAATATCGGGCTTGCCACGCATTCGCCGTGCGCGCTTCGCGACGGCTTACAGACGCGTCGGGCTAAACTGTCCCTCGACCGGCGCGCCCCTCTCTAATGCGCGCCAGAACGCAGTGCCGCACCGCGCGTGAAAAGAGGCGTCCGTCCCCTCTTCAGCGCTTCCCCGCCTGTTCCGTTTGGCCCCCGCTACGTTTTTCGATGGACATCCTCTTCACCGTTCTCATTCTGCTGCTTGCTGTCGCCGTGTCCGGCGTCATCACGCGCACCGTGCCCCTCAAGCTGCCGTTGCCGCTCGTGCAGATCGGCATTGGCGCGCTTCTCACGTTTCCGCTCGTGAATCCGCACGTCACGTTCGATCCCGACATCTTCATGGCGCTGTTCATTCCACCGCTGCTGTTCGCGGATGGCTGGCGCATGCCCAAACGCGAGTTCTTCATGCAGCGCCGCGCGATCCTCATGCTCGCGCTCGGCCTCGTGCTGCTGACGGTCGTCGCCGTGGGCTATTTCGTGCACTGGCTCGTGCCGCAGATCTCGCTGCCCGTGGCATTCGCGCTCGCCGCCGTGCTCTCGCCCACCGACGCCGTCGCGCTCTCGGGCATCGCGGGCAAGGACCGCATTCCCGCGCAGCTCATGCACATCCTCGAAGGCGAAGCGCTGATGAACGACGCCTCGGGCCTCGTCGCGCTCAAGTTCGCCGTGGCGGCCGCGCTCACCGGCTATTTTTCGCTGCGCGCGGCGGCGCTCAGCTTCGTCCTGATCGCGGCGGGCGGTCTCGCGCTGGGGGCGGCGATCGGCTGGCTCTTCAGCTTTGTTTCGGAGCGCTTTCTCAACGTGAACGAAGACGGCGACCCCGCGCCCGGCGTCGTGCTCACCTTGCTGATTCCGTTCGCGGCGTATCTGTTCGCCGAGCACCTCGACGTGTCCGGCGTGCTCGCGGCCGTTTCCGCCGGCATGACGATGAACTACACGAGCATCGCGCACAAAGGACCGGTGTCGACACGCGTGCGCGCAACGAGCACCTGGTCGATGATCGAGTTCGTCTTCAACGGCATGGTGTTCACGCTGCTCGGCCTGCAGTTCCCGGGCATTCTCGGCAAGGCGCTGCTCGACGCGCACCACACGAGCAACGTGCAAATGCTGCGCCTCATCGGCTATATCGCCGCCGTGCTCGCAGCGCTCTACGCCATGCGCTTCGGCTGGGTGTGGCTGCTGCGCTGGGTGGCGAGCCGCCGCGCCGCGCGTCACGGCGTGACGAACGCGGTACCGGGTCTGCGCACCGTGGCGATCACGACGGTGGCGGGCGTGCGGGGCGCGGTGACGCTCGCGGGCGTGCTCTCGCTGCCTGTGGCGCTCGCCAACGGCAGCCCGCTGCCGGGGCGCGACAGCGCCATTTTCATTGCGACAGGTGTGATTCTCGCGTCTCTGCTGGTGGCGATCGTGGGCCTGCCGCTCTTGCTGCGCGGCGTGCGGCGCGGCGCGCAGGGACCGCACGCGGCCGAGGAGCGCGCGGCGCGCATCCAGGCGGCGCAAGCGGGAATCCGCGCCGTGGATGCGGTGCACGAAAAGGTGAGCGAGGATCTCGACGAATCGCAGGCCGCCTACGCCGCCGACACGACCGCGCGCGTGATGGACACCTACCGCCGGCGCCTCGCCTCGCTCGACGCCGACCGCGACCGCAGCGCGAACGCGCGCCGCGCTGACGCGCTGGAACTGGAAATGCGCCTCGCCGGCGTGCGCGCCGAACGCGCGACGCTGCTCAAGCTGCGCAACCTGATGCAGATCAACGACGAAACGCTGGCGAAGCTGATGCGCGAAGTCGATCTTTCGGAAACCGCGATGACGACGCGCGGGCGCAATCGCAACTGAGCGCGCGCCTCGCGCAGAGTAGAAAAACGGGAGAAAGAAAACGCGGCGCCGAGGACCGGCGCCGCATATCGCGCTAAGGCGGTGAGGCTTAAACCGCCGCTTCCTGCGCCGGTTTGCGGCGCAGCAGCGCGTAGAGAATGATCGCGCCGAACGTGGCGGTGCCGATGCCGCCCAGTCCGAAGCCGCCGAGCTTGAGCGAGAAGTCGCCCGCGCCGAGCACGAGCGTGACCGCAGCGACGATCAGATTGCGGTTGTCCGAGAAGTCCACCTTGTTGACGACCCAGATACGCGCGCCCGTCACGGCGATCAGACCGAACACGACGATCGAGACGCCGCCCAGCACCGGGCCCGGAATCGTCTGAATGACGGCGCCGAACTTCGGCGAGAAACCGAGCACGAGCGCGATGACCGCGGCGATCACAAACACGAGCGTCGAATAGATTTTCGTCACGGCCATCACGCCGATGTTTTCCGCGTAGGTCGTGACACCCGTGCCGCCCGCGAAGCCCGAGACAATCGTGGCGAGCCCGTCGCCGATGAACGCGCGGCCCACGTAGCGGTCGAGGTTGTAGCCCGTCATCGCGGAGACAGCCTTGATGTGGCCGAGGTTCTCCGCCACCAGAATCACGGCGATCGGCACGAGCAGCGTCATGGCGTGCGGGTCGAACACAGGCGCGGTGAACTTCGGCATGCCGAACCAGGCGGCGTTCCCGACGATCGAGAAGTCGATCGGCTTGCCGAGGCCCATGCCGTTCGTGACGATCGCGTAGATCACATAGGCGATCAACAGGCCGACGAGAATCAGCAAACGCTGCAGCGTGCCGCGCGTGAAGACCGCCACGCCGCCCACGCAGAGCACGGTGACGATGGCCATCCACGAGTCGAAGGTCGAGCCGCTCACGCCCTTCACCGCGATGGGCGCGAGATTCAGTCCGATCACGCAGACGATCGCGCCGGTCACGACCGGCGGCATGAGCGTTTCGATCCACTTGGTGCCGACGGCCGAGACGAGCAGACCGATCAGCGTATACGCCACGCCGCACGCGATGATGCCGCCGAGCGCGACCGGAATGTTGGGATTGGGGCCCTGCCCGCCGTAGCCCGTCACGGCAATCACGAGACCGATGAACGCGAAGCTCGAACCGAGATAGCTCGGTACGCGCCCGCCCACCACCACGAAGAACAGCAGCGTGCCGACACCCGACATGAAAATGCACAGGTTCGGGTCGAAGCCCATGAGCAGCGGCGCGAGCACGGTCGAGCCGAACATGGCGACGACGTGCTGCACGCCCATGGCGAACATCTGCGGCCAGGCCAGCCGCTCGTCGGGGGCCACGACGCTGCGGGCGTCACCCGTCTGCGCGCGCCAGCGGGGGAAATAGGAGTCGGACATGGGTTCCTCTTGTCGGCGTGATTTGCGGTTTTGGTTCTGGTTTTGATCGTTGGCGCGCACGCATCGATGCAACGGCCGCCCTTGATGCAGGTCAGGCGGGAGTGTACGGAGCCGCAATCGGCGTGGCAAGCCGGATGTCGGGCGTCCGAAACCACCGCGGCAGCCGTCGACGTGAGTTATGAAGTCAACATCGAATGGAGTTTCAGATTCCTCCTATATGGAGGGTGGGATGCCGGATTTAGACTGGCCTTGCTGCGTGACCCCCACGAGAGTTCATGCAGAGTTTGTAAGTTGTAAACTCTCCGACTTCCCCGCTCCTGCCCCCCGCTGGAGCGGTTTTTTTTGCCCGCGCAATTTGAGCCCTTCGCCCGTTCAGGCGAATGCGGCTTCCGCCAGTTCCCGCGCATAGTCGCGCACGTCTTCCGGCCAGGGCGCGCTAGCCGCTTCGAAGCGGCTACGCTCGCCCGCGTAAAGCGCGCGCAGCGCCTCCTCGTAATCCGGAAGATTGCCCGCCAGTGCAGTCATGAAGCGGTGCGCGGCTTCCTGGGCCGCGCGCACGCGTTCGCGTGCCTCACTCGCATGGCGCGCGGCGTCCACGAGTCGGCGCAGCACCACCGAGGCCCCGCCAGGCTGCGCGCCGAGCCAGTCCCAGTGGCGCGGCAACAGTGTCACCTCGCGCGCCACCACGCCAAGCTTCGGGCGGCCGCGGCCGCGCGGTGCGTCGTCCGGGGCTGCTTCGTCGACGACGTTCGGCGCGGCTGCACTTTCCGCACGGCTCGCCTGCGCGACGATGCGCGCCTCGATGTCCTGTTCCGTGCCGCGCAAATCGAATTCGACCGGGCGCGCGTCGCGGTCGTCGAAGACCAGCACCGGCGCGCCGTTTTCGTTCCCGTTTTCATTCACTTCGCGCTCGAGTGCCGCCTTGACCGCCAGCGCCACCTGAAGCGGCGCGCCGCGCGCGATCAGGCGCGTGCCCGCAAATGCCGTACAGCCGTTCGCCACCACCATGGTGTTCTCCTTCTTGATACCCAATGATGAGCGAATATTATCCGGGTAAATTACATTGCGCAATATCATCCGGGTGAAATTTG
Organism: Paraburkholderia sp. CNPSo 3281; assembly: GCF_024206515.1. NCBI lineage: Bacteria > Pseudomonadati > Pseudomonadota > Betaproteobacteria > Burkholderiales > Burkholderiaceae > Paraburkholderia > Paraburkholderia sp. CNPSo 3281. The sequence continues at coordinate 417,001 of NZ_JAMBPS010000002.1, forward strand.
ATTGCGGTCAGCCGGAGCGGCCTTCAACATCCGCGCCGCGCGTGTCGTCGGTCGTGGCGGGCAGCCACGCCGCCACGCGGTTGCGGCCCGAGCGCTTGGCCGTGTAGAGCGCCGCGTCGGCGGCGTCGGTCAGCGCGCGCCAGTCGGCAAACGCGCTTTGGGTTGTGCACGCCACGCCCACGCTCACCGTGAGCACGCCGTTCGGGCTGCCGGCGTGCGGCACCGCCAGCGCCTCGATGGCGGCGCGCACCTTTTCGGCCAGCGCGAGCGCCTGGGCCTCGCCCGTTTCGGGCAGCAGCAGCACGAACTCCTCGCCGCCATAGCGCGCCGCACAGTCCGCCGCGCGGCGTGCGTGTGCGCCGAACGCGTGCGCGACGGCCGCGAGCGCGTCGTCGCCCGCGAGGTGGCCGTAGCGGTCGTTGTAGAGCTTGAAGCGGTCCACGTCGAGCAGCACGAGCGCGAGCGGGCTGCCCGAGCGGCGTGCGCGCGCCCATTCGTGGTCCGCGCGGGTTTCGAACGCGCGCCGGTTCGCGAGCGACGTGAGCGCGTCGGTGCCCGCCTGCACGCGCAACTCCGCCTCCACCGCGCCACGCCGGCGCAACTGACGCGTGAACATCAACGCGAGCGCGATCAGCGAGATGTCGAGCACCGACGTGAGCGTGCCGATGATCCAGGCGCGCACGCGCCATTCGCGGTAGATGTCGTCCGCCGCGACGGCGACGCTGAACACGAGCGGATAGCGCTCCACGCGCCGCAGCGCAAACCAGCGCCGCACGCTGTCGATCGGGCCCAGCGAGAAGAACCCGTTAGCCTGCGATCGCTGGAAACGCTGGAACAGCGCGGTTTCTGCGACGCTTTTGCCGATCAGCGCCGGATCGTATGGGCGGCGCATGAGCAGCGTGCCGTCGGCGAGCATGAGCGCCACCGTGCCGTTCGTGCCGATGTCCACGCCGCTGAACAACTGCCGGAAATAATCGAGCCGCATCGTGCCGACCACCACGCCCGCGAACGAGCCGTCGGGGTTCGAGAGACGTCGGCTCAATCCGATGGTCGCGTTGGCCGGCCCGTCGCGCGGAATGAACGGGTGGCTCAGAAAGAGGCCCACGTGCGCCGAGTCGCGCTGCGCGATGAAATAGTCGCGGTCGGCCACGTTGAGCGCGCGCGGCGGCACCGAGCGCGAATCGAACACCACGTCGCCCGCCGCGTTGGTGACGAAGATCGCGCCGAGATTCTTCGCCGTGGCCGAGCGGTCGAACAGCAGGTTCTGGCGGATGTCGGCGGGCAGCGAGGCGAGCCGCGGATCGTCGATGGCGTCGATGACGGCCTGCAGCGAAAGGTCGTAGACGTCGAAATTGCGCGCCGTGTCGCGCTCGAAAAGCAGCGCCATATTGGAGGCGGAAGCGCGGGCGCTCGCGAGCGCGTCGTGCCGCATCTGCGCCATGACCCATGCGGCGATCAGCGTCAGCGCTGCGGCCAGCGCGATGCCGATGGCAAGCACGGCGTTCGGTCGGCGGATCATCATCTCGGGCCTTCGGGGGCTGGCCTTGCAGTGGCGCCGGTTGCCGGGCGCTTGCCTGCGCCCGACCGTGGACGATGCCCGACGCCGCGCGCGCCGGGATGCAATCGAGTGTACGACGGCCGGCGGGCGCATGTTGTGCGTATGCATTCATCCTCGCATGCCGCATCAGGCGTGGCTATGCGGGCAAGTCCGGTCGAGGGTGGCGTTTGGGGCGCGGCTCGATTTTTCGCCCTATTCTCCTGAATAAAGTGCGTTTCGAGAGGCGTGCGTTTTGTTAGTCTGGATTCCTCTGCTTTATGGCGAGTCTGCGTATGCGCTTGTCATGCGGCGTGGTCAGTTGTCGCGCACGCCAACGATGGCGCGCGCCTCGATCCACGCTCGCCACTGGCCGCCGAAGTCGAAAGCCGGGTCGATGTCGAACGCTTGCGCAAGCGCGTTGTCGAGCGTGGCGCCGTCGCGCAGCGCCACAAACGCCGCGTGCGCGGCGTGCGTGTGCACGAGCGCCGTGGGCCGCCATTGCGGTCGGACCACGAGCGCCCACGACGGCACATCCACACGCGCAGGCCAGACGCCGCCCGGCTGGTGTGCTCGCCAGATCGCCACGGCATCGAAGCGTAAAGCGAGCGCGGCGCAGGCGGGGTGCACCGCGAGACGCGCTTGCGCAAGGCGCTCTGCGCCGAGCGCTTGCCATTGCTGCGCGTTGATAGGCGTGGCGTTCGCTGCGTAGCTGGCTACGTGCAGCGCCCATTCGAGTCGCGCGACATCGCCGAAATACGCATAACGTGCGTCGGTCTCGTAACGCTCGATGAATTCGGGCAGTTGCGCGCCGAAGCGGTTCAGATCGGCATCGCGCGACGGAAGCGCGCGCGCATAGGCTAGCGCGAGCGCGTCGAACCAGGTCTCGCCGGTCAGGGCCGCGAGCACCGGATACGCGTTCGCGAGTGCAAGCCGCCGCGCCGCGCGCACGTTGCCGCGATACAGGCCCATGCGCTCGTGCAGCAGCGCGGCATCGGCGGGAAGCAGCTCGCGGGTGAGCGCCGCATCGACGCCCGGATCGTCCAGTGCGGCGGCGAAGGCTTGTTGCGTCGCTTCCAGCGTCTTGCGCACCGTCATGAGCGCAGCTCCGTTACGTGACGCGTGTACTTCGCGAAGCGTTCGCGCGCGAGACGCGCCTCGTCGAGCAGCACTTCGAGCGCCGGCACCGCCGTGTCCCACTCGATGAGCGTGGGCGTCGCGCCAAAGCGCTCGAGCGCGGCCTCGTACAGCGACCAGACCGCCGGCGCGACCCGCGAACCGTGATCGTCGATCACGGCCGCGGGCGTCGCGCGATGCCCCGCCAGATGGATCTCGCCGACGATCTGCGGCGGCAGCATGGCCATGGCCGCCAGTGCATCCTCACCGTGGTTGCATTGATTCACGTAAAGATTGTTCACGTCGAGAAGCACGCCGCAGCCCGTGCGCTGCGCGAGCGCGGCGAGGAATTCGGCCTCGCTGTAGCTATCGTTGCGAAATCGTACGTAGGTCGAAACATTTTCGATCAGCACGGTACGGTGCAGCGCGTCCTGCATCTGCGAGACGCGCGCGCTCAAGTGATCGAGCGAGGCTTGCGTGAGGGGCATCGGCAGCAGATCGTGCAGCGCGCCTTGCGCGCTCGCACCCCAGCATAGATGCTCGGAGACGACAGCCGGGTCGATGCGCGCCACCAGCCGCGCGAGCCTCGCGAGATGCGCCGTATCGAGCGGCGCAGCCGAGCCGAGCCCGAGCCCCACGCCGTGCAGGCTCACCGGCAAATCGCGGCGCACGGTTTCGAGCACGTGCAGGTCGTAACCGCCTTCGCCGAAGTAGTTCTCGCTGTGGACTTCGATCCAGTCGACCGCAGGCGGCCCTGCCATGAAGGCCTCGTAGTGCGCGTGACGCAGGCCAATGCCCACGCCACTCAGTGCATCTGGCGCGCTCATCTTGCGCCCCCCGCGTTACGCGCCGCCTCAGCCGCGAGGCTCATTTTTCCGGCATGCCGCCAAGCTTCTCGCACGTGCCCTTCGGCATGGTCTTGAAGTCGCCCTTGTCGTGATCGACCTTGGCCTGGCCCGCGCAGTCGTGCACGCCGGTCTTGCTCGAACAGTCGTTCTGGCCGGCCTTGGCGACGCCGTAGCAATTCACGGTGTCGTCCGCCTGGGCCACGCCCGCGCCGGCCGTCGCAAGACCCGCGAGCGCGGCGGCGATCAGCGCCTGGCGGCCGAGAGAGTTCTTCATGGCGTTTCTCCTTGAACTTCGAAATGGGTTTCGCAGTAAGCGATCGGGATACGCAGCCGTCGCAACGCGCGGCCTTCGGCGCCCTATTTTGCCTCACCGGGCCACGTCCCGGTCCGGCCAAAGCACCGAAGATGGACGGAATTATTGCAATCGCGGTAAGTATGTTTGCTGGATTGCGGTATTTTTCTTTGAAGTGCACTGCAATAAAGTGTCATCAACGGTTCGAACAACACGATTGTTACGGATCGACAACATAATTTTCGGAGGTTGTTACCATGAAGAATCTGATTGCTGCTGCACTCGCCGCTACCGTCCTCGCCGCTCCGGCCCTGTCGTTCGCACAAGCCGAGCAAGCGCCCGTGACGCGCGCTCAAGTTCGCGCCGAACTGGTTCAGCTGGAAAAGGCCGGCTACCGCCCGAATCTGTCGAGCCCGTACTATCCGGAAGACCTGCAGGCTGCCCAGGCACGCGTCGCCCAGCAGAACGGCGCAGCAGAAGCCACGGCCTATGGCGCATCGACGAACGGCAGCGCGCAAGCCGGCACCCGCGCACCGAACATCAAGCCGACCTACTTCGGCCAGTAATCGCGGCTCACACGTAGTGCCGGCGCACTACGCGAGCAACGCCTGGCGGGCCCGCTCTCCCGATTGGGAGAGAGCGGGCCCGCCTTTCATTTCTGCGCCGCGCGTGCAACGCGCGCGGCAGAAATAAGCGGTACGCCCACGAAAACCTCCGCCGCCGGAAATCCGGTGGCTTTGCCCGGACTGCGGTCCGGGCCTTTTTCCTGCTTCCCTCTCGCGACGCATGCGGCCCGCTTTTTAGCGCGGGCCGCGCGCGCAGGCGGCGCGCTCGCAGGGCCTAAAAGCCGTGGGTGACGAGCGAGAGCACGGAAAGATCGGGGTGCGTGCCGTCGATGATGCTGCGGCCCACATGCACCGCCTCTTCGGTGGCGTCCTGCTCGCTGCGCCAGGTTTCGTCGCCGTCCGCGTGATACGTGACCGTGTGGCCCGGCTTCGAGGGATTCGCGCCGGGATGGCAAACGTAGGCCGTATAGGTGTAGCGGTTCGCGCCTTCGTCGGCAGGCGTAGCGCTAACGTGAATCTCGAAGCCTTCGTAGTCGACCTGATGCATCGCAAGCGGTTGAGCGCTCATGGTGACCTCCGGGTGCCGCGGGGTTAGCGGCTGCGGGCTATCCGGCCGATGGGTATGCGGCCAGGTGTTCGGTATTGATTCGGTATTGGGAAGTTTAGGCGATGGGTCCCGGGCGGGTGGCCTACTATTGCAGGGCGATCCACCACCCTGGGAGCTTACACATGGCATCGAACACCGTCCGCCTGCATCGTGTGCTGCGCGCGCCGCCCGAGCGCATCTATCGCGCCTTTCTCGACGCGAGCGCAGTCGTGAAATGGCTGCCGCCCAACGGCTTCACCTGCACGGTTCATGAACTCGACGCGAAAGTCGGCGGCCACTACCGGATGTCGTTCAAGAATTTCACGGCCGGCCACGGTCATTCGTTCGGCGGCGAATATCTCGAACTCGTGCCGAACGAGCGTTTGCGGTACACCGGTGTGTTCGAGGATCAGCACCTGCCCGGCACCATGCAGACGACGGTGGAACTGCGCGCGGTGTTTTTCGGCGCGGAAATGACCGTCGTGCAGGAAGGCATACCGGAGATCATTCCGGTCGAGGCGTGTTATCTGGGCTGGCAGGAGTCGCTGGCGTTGCTCGCGAAGCTCGTCGAAGCCGAGATCAAGCAGTAAAGAAAAAGGGGCGCTCGCGCCCCTTCTTTTCGACCGCATGCCGCTTCAATACCCGAGTGCGCAGCCGTCCTTGCGATGATCGGACGCGCCGGTCAACACACCCCGCTCCCAGTCGATGCGGATCGCCTGCGAACCGCCAATCGGTCCGGCAGCGGGCACGAGCCTGAAGCCGCGATCCGCGAGCACCGCGCGCGCGTTGGCGGGCAAGGTCGATTCGATTTCCACAGTGCCCGTCCCAGGGCGCGGAAAGACACGCGGCAGATCCATCGAAGCCTGCATGTCGAGGCCGTAATGCAGCACCTTCGAAAGGAAGTGCGCGTGCCCCATGGCCTGATAGTGGCCGCCCATCACGCCGAAGCTCATCTGCACGCGACCATCGCGCGCGACCATCCCGGGAATGATGGTGTGCAGCGGACGCTTGTGCGGCGCAATCGCGTTGGGGTGTCCTAGCTCGACCGAGAAGCTCATGCCACGGTTGTGCAGCATCACGCCGGATTCCTTGCCCATCAGCCCGCTGCCGAATGGATAGAACAACGAATTGATGAAGCTCACGCAGTTGCGGTCGCGATCGACGACGGTGATGTAGACCGTGTCGCGGTGCTCGACCTGGGTGAGCGCGGCGGCCGGGTCCAGAACGCTTTCGAGGTCGATGCGGCTGCGCAGGCTGTCCACATAGTCGTCGGAAAGCAGGCGATCGACATCGACGCCGCCATGGCGCGGGTCGCCTAGCACGGCGTCGCGTACTGCGTAGGCGAGCTTCGCCGCCTCGATCTCGCGATGCAGACGGTCGGGGTCGAGCGGGCTGCCTTCGGCGTCGTATTTGTCGAGCAGACGCAGCAACAGCAGCGCGATGACGCCCTGCCCTGCCGGCGGGCATTCGATCACGTCGTAGCCGCGGAATTTCGCGCGAATCGGCGTGACGTATTCGCCGCGGAATTCTGCGAAATCTTCCAGCGTGTGCAAGCCGCCGTGCGCCTGAAGCTGCGCGACGAGATCGGCCGCAACGGCGCCGCGGTAGAACGCATCGCGGCCCGTTTCGGCGATGGCGCGCAGCGTATTCGCGAGGCGCGGTTGACGGTGCGTCGAGCCGGCGCGCGGCGCAGCGCCATCCACGAGCATGGTGGTGCGCGCTACGGCGTCGCGCGAGAGCGTTTCCACTTCTGCCGCCCAGTCGCGCGCGGTGCGCGGCGCGACGGCGTAGCCTTCTTCGGCGAGACGGATGGCCGGAGCCAGTACGTCGCGCAGCGGCAAATGGCCGTGATCGCGATGGAGCGTGGTCCATGCATCCACCGCGCCCGGCACCGTGACGGCGTGCGGCGAATGACGCGCAATGGTTTCCACACCCATGGCGCGCAGACGCTCGGCGCTCGCTGCGGCGGGGGCCCAGCCGGAGCCGTCGTAGGCGATCACGTCATCCGCGCCGCCGCGCGAATAGAGCGCGAAACAGTCGCCGCCTATGCCCGTCGAGCCCGGTTCGACCACGCACTGCACCGCGCACGCGGCAATCGCGGCATCCATGGCGTTGCCGCCGGCGGCGAGAATCTGGACGGCGGCCAGCGTCGCGCTCGGGTGCGAAGTCGCAGCCATGCCGTTTCGAGCCATGACGAGCGAGCGGCCCGGCGTTTCGAAGTTACGCATCGAAGCGTTCTCCTCTTTGGTGTCCTGACGATGTGTTATTTCACGTGACGCAGCATTGCGGCTCATGCCTACGCAGATGCAGGCATGGCAGTTCGCAACGTACGCTTCAAGAACGTCTGCGTACGCGGATGCGAAGGCGCGGTGAAGATACGCTCGGGCGGGCCCTCTTCGATCAACTCGCCCTGGTCGAGCACGACCACGCGATCGGCCACCTCGCGCGCAAAGCCCATTTCGTGCGTGACGACGACCATCGTCATGCCGTCTTCCGCAAGCTCCTTCATCACCTGCAGCACTTCGCCGACGGTTTCCGGATCGAGCGCGCTGGTGGGCTCGTCGAAGAGCAGCACCTTCGGCTGCATGGCAAGTGCGCGGGCGATGGCGATGCGTTGCTGCTGGCCGCCGGAAAGCTGCGACGGATAGTGATCGGCGCGATCGGCAAGACCCACGCGGGCGATCAGCGCCTTTGCCTGCTTGATCGCCTCTTCGCGCGGCATCTTCAGCACGTGGATAGGCGCCTCGATCACGTTCTCCAGCGCTGTCATGTGCGGAAACAGATTGAAGCGCTGGAACACCATGCCGATATCGCGGCGCTGCCGTGCGAGCTGGCGCGCGGAATCGCGCACCAGCGTACCGTTCGGGCGCTCGACAAACCCGAGCAGATGGCCGTTTACGCGCACCCGCCCGCTGTCGTACGACTCGAGCAGATTGAGGCAGCGGATGAACGTGGTCTTGCCCGAGCCCGACGAGCCGATCAGCACCACCACCTCCCCCTTCGCGACGCTCAATGAAATGCCGTTGAGCACCTTGGTCGGGCCGAACGACTTGTGAATGTCCGACGCCTCGATGACGATTTCGCGTGCTTCGTTCATGTCAACGCCCCCGCAGCAGTTTCATCGTTTGCGCGCCGAACAGACGCGTATTCGCAGCCGGCTTCGCCTCGCCGCGGCCGAAGTGCGCTTCGAGCCGCCGCTGCACGAAACCCCAGAGCGTGGTGAGCGCGAGGAAGTAGATGCCGAGCACGAGATACAACTCGAACACGCGGAAGTTCACCGAGGTAATCATCTGCGTGCTGAGCAGCAGTTCCGGCACGCCGATCACGCTCACGAGCGTGGTGTTCTTGAGCATGACGTTGAACTCGTTGCCGAGCGGCGGCACGATCACGCGGAACGCTTGCGGCAGCACGACACGGCGCATGAGCAGCACCGAAGACATGCCAAGCGAGCGCGACGCTTCGTACTGGCCTCTGTCCACCGAACTCAAACCCGCGCGAATGATCTCCGCCTGATAGGCCGCCGAATTCATGCCGAGCGCAAGCACGGCCGCCTGAATATTGCCGGGCAGCGAGATGATGCCGAAGTCGAGATCGTGAAAGTGAAAGATGTTCGCCGCGGCAAACGCGGTGTACAGGAACACGATCTGCATGAGCAACGGCGTGCCGCGCATGACCCAGATATAGCTGCGCGCGAGACACTGCACGGGCAGACTCGACGAAAGCCGCATGAGCGCGACGATCAGGCCGAGCGAGGCGCCGAACGCGATTGCGCAGGCGCTGATCGAGAACGTGAGCCACAAACCGTGCAGATACGCCGGGCTCGGGTCCAGCAGGAATTTCCGGAAGATTTCCCAACTGAAATTCATGGCGTCACCCCGCGCTCACAGGCGATCGTTTTCGAGCTTCCAGGTGGCGAGCATCTTGCCGTAGCGATCGCTCTTCACGAGATCGGCCACGGCCTTCGCGACGGCCGGCGAAAGCGGCTCGCCCTTGCGCGCGCCAATGCCGGTCGCGATTCGATTGAAACCGGGCACCGCCTCCTCGAACATGTCGCCCGAGACCTGCTGAAAGTGCGCGGCGCTTTCCGAGGTGGTGCCGTAGGCATCGACCTGATTCAGACGGAAGGCCTGAAATGCATCGGCATCCGAACTATAGACAACGATGTTCATGGGCGGTTTGCCCGCAGCCTTGAGCTTCTCGTTCTCCTTGTCGAGCAGCGTGCCGATGGTCGTGCCGTTGAGCACAGCGACCTTCATGCCCGAAAGGTCGTCGAGCGAGCGCACGTGGCGCGGGTTACCGCGCGGCACCATGATCGACTGGCTCGAATACATGTAGTCGACGATGTCGATAATCTGGCGGCGCTCGGGTTTGTCGAAGAGCTGGCCGATCACGAGATCGCATTGCTTCGCCTGCAGCGCCGGAATCTGCCCGCTGAACGACATGACCCTCCACTCGACCTTGAGATTGCCGAGCTGCTTCGCGACGTCATGCGCCACGTCGACGGAGAAGCCGCGCGGCTGCTGATTCTCGTCGTAGGACGCGAGCGGTGGCGCATCCATGCTCGAACAGTAAGTGAGCGTGCCGCCTTTCACGAGACCCAGATCGGCGGCCTGCGCCACGGAGGCGCCGGCAACCTGCGCGAGGAGCGCGAAGCTTGCGCAGGCGGCGAGACGAAGACGCTTGAACTGATTTGCTGACATCGAGAGGCTCCTGGCTGAATGTGAGCTGCGTGAGGTACGACGACAGTTAGGACGCCGACGCGTTACGCTCGTGACGCGGGCGATTCGAGGAACTTGATGATCTGGGGAACGGTTGATTCGAGGTGCTCGCGCAGCGCCTGCTCGGCTTGCGCGGGGTCGCGGGTGCGCAGCGCGTCGATGAGGATCTGGTGGGCGTCGCGTGCGCGTTTGCGTCTGAAGGTGGCCTGCTCGATCCACAGGCGCATGGGGCCTTCGATCAGCGTGTAGAGCGAGTGAATCTGCTGGTAGAGACGCGTGCGGCCGCTGATTTCGCATAGGTATTCGTGGAACGCGCAGTGGCGTTGGACCCAGGTGTCCGTGTCGCCTACGCAGGCGTCCATGTCTTCCAGCAGGCGTTGGAGCTTCGTGAGATGCGCTTCGGTGCAGCGGGGGGCGGCGACGCGCATGGCCAGGCACTCGAGCGCGATGCGCATGTCGAAGATGTCCTGGACTTCTTCCACGGTCAGGCCGCGGACGATTGCGCCTCGGTTGGGGCGCTGGATGATCAGGCCTTCTGTGTGCAGTCTTTTTAGCGCCGCCCGCACCGGCATGCGGCTCATTGAGAGTTCTTCGGCAACCGTTTCGGCGACGATGCGCTGGCCTGCGGCGTAGCGGCCTTCGATGATGGCTTCCAGCAGGAAGCGGTAGGCCTCCTCCTCGGCGGTTAAGGCCAGACCGGCTGTGCTGCGGACGTTGGTAGCAGGCATTTTTGTGCGCTTGATCCGTTTTGTGCGGTGCGGGAGGATGCCATTGCGGTTGCTGAGTCGTTGGGGCAGATTACTCCAAGTGGATTTGTGGATCCAGTCTTTCAAAAAAGATTTGATGATGGGCCTGCGGAAGGCGTGAAGGCCACGAACCCTGTGGGTTCGTGGCCTTCTTTGTTTGGTGCTGGCTTTGGTCTGGCGGGCGGATCAGTCTGGGGTGATCACAAGCCTTTTGTTTTCTACCGTGATTCGGACACGCTGGCCTGGTTCAAAGCCTGCGACTTCGAGCCATCGGCCGGAGAGCTTTAGCCAGGGGTAAAGCGGTGGGTCATTTCTTGCCCGTGAACTGGACTTGCGGTACCGCCAAGACTGCCGGATGGTTACGCGGCGCTCGGGATGTGCGTGCAATGCATTAAGATTGGCGTCAGCCATGGTCAACTCCTGTGTTGAGTTGGTTTTGGTTAGCGGGCCGTGAGTGCTGGTAACACTCATGGCCCGCGCTTCGTTTACTGCATTGAGACTTCTACTACTTCTGTGCTTGGGCGAGCACGGTGTCCAACAGTTGTGAGACGAACTGCTGCTTGGGCTTGGGGAGTTGTTCGATTGCTGCGATCTGACGTTGTAGGCGGGACATTGATCTGTAGCCTGCAACCGGCATGCCGAGCGGCTTGCCCAACAACTCATCGACAGTGAGCATCAACAGCTCCGCTATCATGGGCAACATGGACGCCGGAACGCGTGAGCGCCCGCCTTCATAGTGAGCAAGCGTCTGTTGGGCGATACCGAGTGCTTCGCCCAATTGCTGCTGAGTCAGACCGTGCGATTTGCGCGCGCTGACGATGCGCTCCCCAAGCTCGCGGAAGAATTGTTCATCTTTCATGTTCGGGCCTCGCGGAAGAGCGTGCTAGCCAACGCCGAATATACAAGGATGATTGGTTAGGTCATTCTATAGAGAATCGGAGTACGAAGTACTGGATTTCTCTTATCTGAATTTTCTTTTTGTGTTTATTTGACTCAAGACAGATCGATGATGTGCGACAGACCGAAGATCCGCTCTTGAATGAAAGCACACTGTGAGTATGGTTCCCGTTACTGCAACGTTACTGAACAGTTCTCCTCTACATGGCAGCTCTCTTGAAGCGCAGCGGTCAAAACCAGAGACGCGGTTATGCGACGAAATCTAACGCATACAGTGTGATCGTCATCGCCATCACACTGCAGACCCCACCCGCCCATTTGCGTGCGGACCATTTCTTCCACGCTACTGCATTAAGAATGGCGAGACAAATTGCTGGTCCCAGTAGATACGTGATGAGAAAGGGCAAGGTCCACCAAGGGACAGCGCATTTTCCGAGTTCGTGGCAACCGCCAGCCACAGCATTCGGGTGCATAGTCCAATGGAAATACTTCAAGACGTGCAGACACACCCACGTTAGGGCGAATCCAGAGAAGAACCCCAGAAGGCTAACGAGACACCTTGTCAATTATCTCCCCCAAAAGAAGATATCTTTTGCTTCCAAGCCATGATCAACTGACGATCTGTGTCATTGTCAAGGCCACACTGCGGCGTAAAAGCCAAAGTAATAAAGGACCGTGAAAGTGGCGAGCAGGGCTATCGAGATGAGGCGTGAGGATGCAACGGCATTAGCTTCTTTGAATCCAGCGATAGCCCATAGAAAACCAGGCCCAACAACGAACGCGGCAATAGCTATGTAGCCCCAAGACGACACGTTGCAGTGCTCGATATCCCAACACTCGTGCCAACTGGTACTAACTAGTGGCAGTGATAGTTTCCGCGACAATTTACTGAACCACAACGCTGACTGCCATGACAATAGAAGTCCGACAGACAGGTAAACGATCGATAGGGCGACACGCTTCACTTGATTTCCCAAAAGAGAATTTTCTTAGCCTTTCCCAAGTCTGCATACCACGCGGAAGATACCCACAAGGTAAAGCGCATGAACGAATTCACACGACCCTCCATACCTGGCGACGTCAGCTTTTTCCCGTTCCATAGATCAATATGATCTCCGGTTGTTTGACCATTCTTGTCGGTTTTACGCGCCCAATATCCCGAAAAAAATACAATCCCCGTACGGCCCCGAATTTTTTCTTGCCAGTCGCTCCCCGTGATGTCCTCCGGCGTCGGAAGACCGGCGAAGGGTTTCAGGTTTAGCCAGTGCGCCATTTCGTTAGCACGTAGCGCCGTACGCTTGCCATCGATGCGGATCTGTCCTTCGCCGCGGAAGGACTTCATCTCAACACCTACATTGTGCAACGCAATGCTTAGTCGAATCGCACATTGATTGTCGGCATATGGCGGCACCTCACCGGTCTTTGAATCGCGGAATGGATCTTCCTCGTCCGGATACGCTGACCATAGCTCCTGGAATGAGATGGCCCTTAGCTGGACCTCTTTTATCGATCCGGGCTTCGAATTCGTCTGAACTTGTGTTTTCTTATTCGGCATTACTTCCATCCTCGTGGCTCATGGCTTCACTGCTTCAAGGAATCGTGTTGCTGTCGGCGTAGGTGTGAAGCAGACACCCGCTACCACCTATCCAGATCCGCCTGTTTCGCCAGCGCTTCGTCGCCCCAATAGACCGTGTATCGCTCTGCTTCCCTTGTAGCGATGCGGGGAAGAAGCCCGCTCGAATCAACACGGCCGCTGTAGACGCCGCCGGAGTCCGTTTCGATGTAGTAGGGATAACCGGAAAGCGAGGCGCGAGCCATAACGCCGCGCACCTGTTCGTCGTAGTCCAATGTCGACGTGGCGGCGCTCGATGGGCTGACCAAACCTTTACCAGTCAGTGCCACCGCCTGTTCCCCGGTGAACGTCATGCTCATTCCGCGCTCCGCGTAAAACACGGGCGACGGTTCGCAACCACATATGTTGATATCGCCGCTAAGTGCCCATTGCTTTCCGTTTGATGCAGTGCCCGGCCAGCGCGGCCCGCGTGGGGCAATGTAGCCTTCCTGTTTGCACGCGGAACAGTACGTCGACATACCAAGCGTCGCGATCTGAACGCTTGGCGGTGGATTGGAACAGGTGCAGTCATCTAGCCCCTGAGTAATCACCGCGGTAAGCACCCGGGGAAGTCATCTTGACGGAGGCAATCGCTCAAGCGCTCAAGCAGCGGCCGGCGTCCAGCGATGAGGAAGCAGTTGCGCTATGTCGGCGGCACGGTGTGTCGGCAATCGCGTCAACACGTCCTTCAGGTAAGCCAACGGATCGTGTCCGTTCAGTTGTGCAGAGCGGATTAAAGTCATGATCGCGGCCGCTCGTTTTCCGGCACGCAGAGATCCTGCGAACAACCAGTTCGACCTCCCC